>JAILJX010000054.1 GCA_024694365.1 Kiritimatiellia bacterium | reverse complement strand
ACCACAGCCTTACAAACCTCCCCTTCCGGGAAGGATTGTCCGGGAAGCCTGGCAAAACCGCCTATGGTCGCCGGAAAAAACGTCCGCAGTCTTATACAAGCAGCGGCCAGCCGATCCGGCATGGAGACTGCGAGTTGATTTATGCCGATTTATCGCAATTATGGCAACTTATCGGCTTTTTGGCGGGACAGTCCCCCATAAAAATCGATAATGTGGCAAAGTCTGGGATGGAGTGTCACAAGGACTCCTTCCCGAAAATAGCGAAGGTGTCGCAACGCGCCGGCAGACATGCCTGGTATATGTGAATCTCTTGAGCAAGATGAGGAGTTTGGGGAAGATAGCATATCACGCGGTCGCTTGCGCAACACTCATCTATCTTAGAGGGGAACTTTATCACGTGCATGTTCATCCCAGACTTTGCCACATTATCTAAAAATCAGCTTTTTGGCGGGACAGTCCCCCCATAAAAATCCTGACGCAGGGGAATATATCTTCGGAGCTTGTCCCCAACGGAATCCGCGAGGAGCGACCGTAAACCCGATAACGGCAGTTGAAATAACGGCAGTTGAATCAGCCACAAAGAACACAAAGGACGCAAAGAGTGCAAGAGATAGCGAGTTTTTGAAGAATTCCTGAGCTGAAACGAGTCTATCAGATTTCACCTTCTCGGTAAAATTATGATTTCGGCACATAATAACCATAACCTGCTGTTTCTCCCCGTCCATGTGCTCTTTGTGTTCTTTGTGGCCAAAAACCATCATCGCCGGACGTCCAAATGCCGCATTTGGGGTAAAGAGAATATGCGCGGTTGCAGTGTGCGTTTGGGTGCGTTTGGGTGCGTTTGGAGTGCGTTTGGAGTGCGTTTGGGTGCGTTTGTATTTGAGTTATTTTACATTTTATATATATATTTTGCTATATATATCTTATTATAAATCCAAACGCACCAAACGCACCGCATTTTCCCGCCCACACTCATTTTTCCAGGTGCGTTTGGGTGCGTTTGGATTTTTTGGCTTCTTTATCTTGCCATTTAACAGAGGTTCATGCGATAAAACCCAATATATAAACAAATCCAAACGCACCTGCAGGTAAGGCACCCGGTACTCCTAACCAGAGGATCGCCCTGCCCTGCCGAGAGGCAATGCCGGCGCACCCAATGGATGCGCGGTTTTGCACCCAATGGTCGCGCAGCCGTGCATTCAATGGACAGGCGCTTCAGCATTAATGCACTTTGCCCTCTCCACCCAATGCACAAAGGCAAATCCACGAATGCACTTTCGCCAGTCCTCCCAATGCACCGACCCCCCTGCCATGTCAATGCAACCCCGCGGCTTCGGCGGAAGCCTCAACAACAGCCTTGCACAAGCGACGACCGGAAGACGACAAACTGCCGCTGCATGGCAACCATCAAAAAACCATGGGCAAGGAGCGAATTTAGAGAAAGAACACTTGCATTGCCCGTCCGCATGCCAAGACGCCGACCGCCGGGCCGGGCGACTCTAGACGGAAGCGGGGGAGCCGTCATCCCCACAAGAAACGCGTCCGGCGGCAGGCGCTGCGGCAGCCACCCCGCCATCCGGCGACTTGCGCTTGGCGGCTTCTGCGAGGAGGCGCTTTATGCGGGCGAGCTCCGCCTCGCGCGGACCCCGCCGCTCGTATGAGCCGTCAGCCATTGGCAGGCGAAGGCTCTTCGGGTGCGGGCGCGGGAGGCTCCGCCGCATCTTCGGGCGCGGGCTCCGCCGCAGGGGCGGGCTGCTCTTCCGGATTCGCCGCGGGCGCAGGCTCCGCAGGCGCGGGCGCAGGCGCGGGCTTCGGCATGGGCTTGGGGGCGTCGAAACGGGTCGGGTTCTTGGCCATGAACTCCCAGGCGAAAGCCTTGTAATGCTCTGCGCCCTTGCTGCGCGGATCGAGAAACACGACCGGCACCCCCATCGAAGGGGCCTCGGAGACGCGGACGTTTCTCGGGATGAACGTCTCGTAGACCTTCTCGCCGAAGTGTCCGCGGACCTCCTCCATCACGTCATGGGTAAGGCGCGCGGCGCCGTTGACCATCGTGAAGACTATGCCGTTGAGATCAAGACCGGGATTGACGCTCGCGCGTATCCTCTCTATCGACCCCGTGATGAGCGCGAGGCCGTCCATGGCGAGGAACTCAGCCTGGATCGGGATGAGGACGCCGTCGGACGCGACGAGCGAACTCGTCATGACAATGCCGAGCGAGGGCGGGCAGTCGAGAAGGATGTAGTCGAAAGCGCCCGACTCCTTCACCGGGGCGAGGGCGTTTCTTATCATCTCGAGCCTGTCCTCGCGCACGCCGAACTCAAGCTCCGCGCCGGCGAGGTCCACCTCGGAGGGTATGACGTTCAGGTTGTTCCACTTCGTGGGCTGGATCACGTCGGCGATCTGCTTGGTGCCGACGAGCACGGGGTAGAGCGAAACGCCGGGCTGCTTTTCCAGCCCCAGGCCGAGCGTCGCATGCGCCTGGGGATCGAGGTCCACCACCAGAACGGTGCGCTTTCTCGCCGAAAGCGCCGCGGCGAGATTGACGACAGTCGTCGTCTTGCCGACGCCGCCCTTCTGGTTTGCGATAGCGATGGTCTTGGTCTTGCGTTCCATTTTAAAACAACTTTCCTTTTTCAGAGAGTTCTTTGATGTTTTTTCCTGCGCTGCGCTCGACTTCGCGCCGCCAAAGCTCCACAAGGGCGACATCCCACGGGTCATCCACGCCCTGCAGCACCGCCGCGAAGACGTCCTTCGACTCTATGACCGACGCCTTCACGCGCTCGGTCACGGCGGCGAGGGAATCGGTCACGATCTGCTCGGAGAAGTTGTCCGACTTGAGATGGAAGCCGTACCTCAGTATCCTGAGATTCTCCTCGTTCTCGCGCAGAAACTCGAGATACGCCCTGGCCTCTTCGCCGAATCCCTCGGCGGTAAGCTCGGCGAAGCGGCGCGGCGTTATGACGCGCGGCTGGTGGGCTTCGAGCCTCCCTTCGCGTATGCGGATCTTGCCGGGGTTGTCGTCGAGCTCAGAGATCAGGTGGTAGTTCATCAGCGTCGCGCCGAAAGTCTCGAGCCTGTTCTTCGGGGGGAGGACTATCCGCGTTCTGCGGGCCGCGTACCAGCGATCGAATTCGGGATTGGAACTCATGCGGCGAACTCCTTCCCCGCGTCGATTTCGGAAAGGTCGCCGACGCGCCACGTCTCGCCGCGGAAAACCTGCGGGACGGCGCCGCGACGGTCGAGGGCGACGACCTTCATCCCTGCCGCGACGCCGGAGGCGACGCCGACAGACGAATCCTCTATCACGACGCAGTCCTCCGGCTTCACGCCGAGGCGTTTCGCCGCGCAGAGATAGCCGGACGGATCGGGCTTGCCCTTCGGGTAGTCGCCCGCGCCGAGGATCAGGGAGACGAGCGACGAGATGCCGCAAAGCTCGGCGGCCGCCTTCACGTCCGCCGCGGGCGAGCCCGACACTATCGCGCACGGCGCGATCGCGGCGGCCTTGCGGAAGAAGGCGATGGAGCCTTCTATCCTCATGGACGCAGGGTCCGCCGCGTGGCGGCGGTAGTATTCCCTGAGCTCGAGCGCGTCCTCCATCGCAGACGTTTCTCCCAGCACGGGGAACATCTCGTGTATGGCCGCATGGATGTCGAGCCAGTTGCGTCCGACGATGAGCGGCAGGAGCGAAGACAGGGTGACGCATCCTCCCCGGGCGACGATCATGTCGACCATGGCCTTGGCCCACGCCGTTTCGGTGTCGACGAGGGTTCCGTCAAGGTCGAAGAGGAATGCGGCCGGTCTCACTTGCCCTTTCCGCAGCACTTCTTGTACTTCTTGCCGCTGCCGCAGGGGCAGGGGTCGTTGCGGCCGACCTTCGGCTCTTCGCGCACGACAGGCGTCTCGCCGACGAGTTCGCCGTCCTCGAACTTCCACCCCTCGTCGTCCTTCACGAAGGTGGATATCTCGTGGTGGTTGCAGAACTCTCCGTTCGCGGTGTAGGCTGCACGGAATTCGACGACGCCGGTCGTGTCGTCGGGTCCGCCCTTCTCGGTGCGGACGATCTCCAGGCGATGCCACTTCGCGGCGCGGCTCCACGTCGTGGAGGCCTTCTCGTCGAATTCGTCCTGCACGGCCTTGACCGCGCTGGATTTAAGGAAAGGAATGTGCTCGGTAACGTACGCGCTGTAGCGCGCGCGCATAAGAGCCTCGGCCGTAGGGGCCTTCACTCCGCCATCAAGAATCGGACCGCAGCATTCACCGTAGGTTTGCCCGGACCCGCAGGGACACTTTTCTTCTTTGTTCATGGTCATGATTTGTATTTTATCACAGATATCGCGGTTATGAGAAGCAGAAATGCACAAAATAGCGGCGTATCGCCAAGCCTGACGTAGGGGGTCTGCCGTGCGCCGTCCCTCACAGTCACGTTCGCGTACATGGCGCCGGGGCTGTCGACGAGAGGCTTGCCCGAGGCGTCCTGAAGCCATGTCGCCGAGCCGTCCGGGAGGACATGGCCCGTCACGCCCGAGTTGCCGGTCCTGACAACCGGCAGGCCCGTCTCCACCGCGCGCGCGACCGCCTGCCATGCGTGCTGCACGGGTTCGCACGAGCCGTAGAACCAGCTGTCGTTGGTGGCGAAGACGAGAATCTGCGCGCCTGCGGCGGCGTGCGAGCGCATGAGAGCTGAGTCGGTATCCTCGAAGCAGATGGCGGGGCCGGCGAGGACGCCGCCCGTCGCGGCGGGGATCTTCAGGAGCTTTGGCTCTCCCGCGGTGCAGCTGCCGACGGGCGCCATCTTCTGGAGCGACGGGAAGATCTTGTCGCCGGGGATGTATTCGCCGAACGGGACGAGATGGACCTTGTCGTAGACCTGCAGCGGACCGTCTGAATAGAGCGCGAGGGAGTTGTAGAGCCTCGCGGGATCACGGTCGATGCGCGAGCCGCCGGCGATCACGCTGCCGGACCACCCGTCCGCCATGAGCTGGGAGGCGAATTCCGCCGCGGCGGAAGAATTCACCAGGGAGGCGCGGCCAGCCTTGAAACTCTCGCAGAGGGCGCTCTCGGGAAGAAGAAACGCATCGTACCTCGCCAGATGGCCCGAAGGGTCGGCCGGACGGGCGGCGACTAGCTTGGAGACAAGATCGAAGCGGAGATCGGAGTAGACGGCGTCGGGGTCCTTCTCAACAGGGAGGAATGCGCACGGGAAATTGCGCTGGACGAGGCCGAAGATCACGTTGCGGCGGTCGCCTCCCGACGCCTCGGCGACGAACGGCCTCGCGGCGGAGTAGAGCCCGAGGACAAGAAGGACGGGGAGGATCGTCTCGACGCTTCTCGCCCAGCGCGGGACGGCGGGCGCGTTCGCGTCGTAGGAGGCGAAGACGCGCTCGGCGACGGAGGCGAAAGTGCCGTTCACGAGAACGACGGCCGCGCTGACGAGATACACGCCCCCGAGTACCGCGGGCGCGCCGAGACCGGAATTCACCGGCGCGACGCCAAGCTGGTTCCACGCAAAGCCTCCGCCGAAGCGGGAGCGGACAAGCTCAAGCCCCGCCCAAAGGAGAGGCTCGGCCACGACGATGACCGCGAGGCGGCAGACGTATGCGCGCGGACGCGCCCAGCGCCACAGCGTCGCCGAGGCCCAGCCGAAAGCGCCGAAATAGAGGGCGCAGTAGGCGGAAAGCGCGAACCATCCGAGGAGGACGAGAGGCCAGGGTCCGTCGTTCTTCACTATCGCCGGCATCCACGAAAGCGTCGCGACCCAGAAGAAGAGTCCGTTGGAGAACCAGCAGAGGAAGCTTTTCCTGGGGCTGTTGCGCCTTGCGAAGAACATAGCCGGCGCGAGCGCGAAGAACGCGTCCATCCTCTCGCCGAACGGAGGGAAGGCTGCGAAGAGGAGGAAGCCCGTCGCGAACCAGAAGAGATACGGGAGCTTTTCTGCAAGACGCCTTATCATTCCGGACTCCAGCTGAGGTCCATGCGGACCGATGCGCCGGCGGGCGCGTCGAATGTCCGCGGGAGCGTTTTCACGGTTACCCAAAGTCCGTCCCTCTCATACACGGAAAGTCCGCTCTCCGGCGCGGGAATCGCCGCGGGACGCGTAAGCGAAATGAAAAGAGGGGTGGACTGCTGGGCGAGAAATTCGACAGGGAAGCCGCATTCCTTCAGAAACGCGATGTTGGCGCGGCTCGACTCGGGGCTCGCGACGGCGCGCTTCACGCCGAGTCCGGAGAGGACCTTGACCGCGCTCGCGTTGGCGGCGTACAGAGACCAGTCGGCCGTGATGTCCTCGACGCCGAGCGACCTGAGAAGCCTGAGCGTCGCGAGGTCGGCCGCTTCCCACGCGGCGAAGCCCATGCGCAGAAAGCGCTTGACCGCGACGCGCAGGCGGTTGAAGGCGCCCTCGGGCGTGTATACGGGAAGAGCGAGGCGCTGGGGGACTTGCGGCGCGGCGGAGCGGATTGAGGAGAGGTCGGCCCCGGAGGTGTCGGCCGAGACGGCGACGACAATCTCGTCCCACGCACCCGGGGGGACCGTCTGGCCGGGGCGGATCTTGAGCCGCTTCGCGGGAGAGGGCTCCGCGGACGCGAAGGAGGCGAGGGGATCGTCGGCAAGGGCCTTCTCGAGCTTTTCGCGTGTCATCGACCCGCGCAGGGAATCGAGCTTCTCCACGAGGGCGCGCCGGAGGTCGTTCAGAAGCCGGGGGGGCGCGAAGAGGCCGCAATCGTCCACGGCGAGCTTTCCGAGCCTGTAGTCGCTCTCGCCGAGCTTGGAGAAGGCCGTTCTCACCGCGTCTTCGGTGCGCCCGGGCTGCCTGGCGGGCGAGAGAGCCGCGGGGATGGAGACCTCGGCCTCGCAGGGCGAAGTCGCGCGGGCGCGGATGGCGGACGGTGAAAGCGTCACTTCGACATCGAGCTCCTCGTCGCCCGGATAGTCGCCCGGACGGTACGAAGGGGCGGGGAAAAGACGTTTCACTGCGTTCGACATCGAGCAGTATACGGGAATTCCGGGCTTGACCGACTCCGCGAGCGCCTCGGGGAGGAGGACTTCGACGTCGGCCCCGGCGGAGACTTCGAACACGGGGACGCGGGAGAGCGCCTGGCGCATGAGTGTTATGCCGAAACCGAGCGGCTTGCCGCCTTCCGGGGCGGGGAACTGGAGTCCGTCATGCTTCTCGAGCGCGCGGGAGGTGTGAAACCTAAGCCACGCCTGCCCTTCACGGTCGCGGGTCACGCGCTTGACGGTGCCGACGGCCGCGCCGAGGTGGCCGAGGGACTCGGGGTCGATGGGAGAAGAAGCGGGCTTGCCGTCGAGATAGAGTTTCGTCGTGCGGCGGGAGAAGACCGTCTCCAGGTCGGACAGCGTAACCGCGGGGGCGGGGAACGCCCTGTCGAGTATCTGGCGGTAGTATCGCGTCACCGAGGCGACGTAGAGGGCGCTTTTCATGCGTCCCTCGATCTTGAGGGAGCATACGCCCGCGTCGATGAGCTTTCTCGCGTCCTCGCCGAGCCGGAGATCCTTCATCGAGAACGCCAGAACCTTGTTGCCCTCGGCGTCCGCATAAGGCAGGCGGCAGCAGTATGCGCATTCGCCGCGGTTGCCGCTTCTGCCCTTCTCCATGGCGGAGAAGAGGCACAGCCCGGAAATGGAGTAGCAAAGGGCGCCGTGGATGAAAGCCTCGAACTCCATGCCGCCGCTGCGCCTGGAGATGGACGCCAATTCGTCCGCGCTAAGCTCGCGCGCGGTGACGACGCGGGTGAAGCCGAGGTCCTTGAGCGCCAGCACGCCCTCGAGATTGTGTGCGACGAGCTGGGTCGAGGCATGCAGGGCGAGCGAAGGGAAATATTCGTGCGCGAGGCGCGCGACGCCGAGGTCCTGGACGATCACGGCGTCCGGTCCGATCGCCTCGAGCTCGGCCAGACGCTCCGCCGCGCGGTCCATCTCCCCTTCCTCGACGAGAGTGTTGAAAGTGACATAGACCTTCTTCCCGCGCGAGCGCGCAACGCGCATCAGGCGGCGCAGATCGCCGGTGGAGAGATTCTTCGCGTACGCGCGCGCGGAGAAGTCGGCAAGGCCGCAGTAGACGGCGTCTGCGCCGGCGTCGAACGCCGCGAGCGCAGTCTCGAAGTCGCCTGCGGGGGATAGAAGTTCGACGCTCACAGTCCGGGGAAATCAAGCGTGGCGAAGTAGTCGGACAGAGTCTCGGCGCGGCGTATCTCGCGCACGGAGCCGTCCTCCTCGAGGAGGAGCTCGGCGCTGCGCAGCTTGCCGTTGTACTGAAAGCCCATGGCGTGGCCGTGGGCGCCGGCGTCGCAGATGACGATGAAGTCGCCCGGCTCCAGCCTGGGGAGCGGACGCTGTATGGCGAATTTGTCGTTGTTTTCGCAGAGCGAGCCCGTGACGTCGTAGACTTCGTCCGCGGGCAGATCCTCCTTGCCGGGGACCACGATCTCGTGGTAGGCGCCGTAGAGAGCGGGTCGCATGAGATTCGACATGCACGCGTCGAGGCCGGCGTACTTGCGGTAGGTCGTCTTGATGTGGCGCACCTTCGCGACCAGATAGCCGTAGGGGCCGGTGATGCACCTGCCGCACTCCATGTAGAGGCGTATCGGCTTCATGCCCGCCCCGGCGACGAGACTGTCGTAGGCGGCGCGGATGCCTTCGCCGACGCGTTCAATGTCCATCGCTTTCTGCTCGGGCTTGTATGGGATCCCTATTCCGCCGCCGATGTTGACGAATTCAAAGTCGATTCCGACCTTTTCGTGGATTTCGGCTGCGAGCGAAAAGAGGAGCTTGGCCGTGTCGATTATGTACTCGGGGTCGAGCTCGTTGGAGGCGACCATCGTGTGCAGGCCGAAGCGCTTCACGCCGGCCGCCTTCATCTGCGCATAGCAGTCGAAGAGCTGCTCGCGCGTGAAGCCGTACTTCGCCTCCTCGGGCTTGCCGATGATGGCGTTGCCGCCCTTGAGGGGACCGGGATTGTAGCGGCAGCAGAATACGCGCCCGGCAAGATCCTCCGGACCCGTCCCCAGGCCCTTCGCCGCAACGGCGTCGAGCATAAACTGCCAGTGGGTGATGTCGTCCAGGTTTATGATCGCGCCGAGCTCCCACGCCTTGACGAACTCCTCGGCGGGGGTGTCGTTGGAGGTGAACATTATCGCCTCGCCGGTGTTGCCGACCTTCTCCGCGAGGATGAGCTCGGCCATGGACGAGCAGTCGCTGCCGAAGCCGAATTCGTCCTTCAGGAGCTTCATCAGATGGGGATTGGGGGCGGCCTTGACGGCGAAAAATTCGCGGAAGCCCGCATTCCATGCGAAGGCGGCTTTGAGACGGCGGGCGTTGGCGCGTATCGCCGCGGCGTCATAGACGTGAAACGGAGTCGGCCAGGTTTTTGACGTCTGCGCGATCCATGCTTTGTCGAAAGGGAGTTTTCTCATGATTGGGTGATATTATACCATATCTCAACCGGCTCTGCTTACGCGAGTTTGTCCAACCTCGGCGAAAGATTGCGACTAAGCCTCTTACTGTACCACATCTCAACCGGCTCTGCTTACGCGAGTTTGTCCAACCTCGGCGAAAGATTGCGACTAAGCCTCTTACTGCATCATATCTCAACCGGCTCTGCTTGCGGACGGGGCTTGCAATTCGATGCCGAGCTCCGCGAGAGGCTCCGTCACGAACGCTCGCTCGCGGGCGCGGGGATGGGGGAGGGTGATCTCGGGGTCGTCCATGGAGAGCCCACCGAAGTCGATGAGATCGAGGTCGATTGTCCTCGGACCGTTCCGCACCGTCCTAACCCTCCCGAGCGCGTCCTCTATCCCGTGCATGAGACGTGAAAACTCGCGCACGGGGAGATCCGTCTCGAAAACGGCCGCCTGGTTGAGGAACTTCAGGTCCGCGAACTCTTCGGGAACGCCCACGCCCTCGGTCTCGACGACCGAACTCGCCGCCAGAAGACGCGTCCGGGGGAGCGCCGAGAGCATGCGAAGCGCGCGATCGAGATAACCGCGGCGTGGCTCGATGTTGGAGCCGAGCGATACGATCGCGCGCACAGAGACGCCCGCCTCAGAAAAAGTTGCCGTAGGCGCGCAGCTTAGCGTAGCGCTTTTCGACAAGCTCTTCTGGGGAAAGCTTGGCGAGCTCCTTCAATGCGGCGACGACGGACTTCTTTACCGCCGCGCAAGCCGACTTGGGGTTCTTCTGCGCTCCGCCCGCGGGCTCCTTGACGACCTCGTCCACCGCGCCGAGCTTCAGGAGATCGCCCGCCGTTATCTTGAGCGCCTCCGCGGCCGCGGGGGCCTCCTTGCCGTCGCGCCAGAGGATGCCGGCGCAGCCTTCCGGGGAAATCACGGAATAGACCGCGTTCTCCATCATGAGAACCCTGTCGCCGACAGCTATCGCGAGAGCTCCGCCCGAGCCGCCTTCACCGGTGACGACGACGACGATAGGAGTCCTTAGGCCCGCGAAAAACTCGAGGGACTTTGCGATCGCCTCGGCCTGGCCGCGCTCCTCGGCCTCCTTGCCGGGATATGCGCCGGGGGTGTCTACGAACGTGACTATCGGGTTGCCGAAACGCTCGGCGAGCTTCGCCAGGCGCATAGCCTTGCGGTAGCCGTCGGGGTTGACCATGCCGAAATTGGCGGCGACGTTCTCCTCGACGGTCGCGCCCTTGCGGTGGCCGAGGACGAGAACCTTGAAAGAATCCAGAGTCGCGAAGCCCGCGACCATGGCGGGATCGTCGTTCACCAGCCTGTCGCCGTGGAGCTCCTCGAAATCATCGCACAGCGCCGCGATGAAGTCCATGACATGCGGACGCTTCGCATCGCGCGCAAGCTTGACGCAATCCCAGGCGGACTTCTTCGCCGCCGTTTTCTTCGCTGTCTTGGTCGCCATCTCAGAACCCCCAGTAATTGAGCATTTTGGCGAGGAAGGACTTCATGTCCTTGCGCTCGACGATCTTGTCGATGAAGCCGTGCTTCTCCAGATACTCCGCGCTCTGAAAGTCGGCGGGCAGCTTCTGGTGAATCGTGTTTTCGATGACGCGGCGTCCGGCGAAGCCGATGAGGGCCTTGGGCTCGGTCACGTTGATGTCGCCCAGCATCGCGTAGGAGGCGCTCACGCCGCCTGTCGTGGGGTCGGTCAGCACGCTTATGTAGGGAAGGCCCGCGTCCTTGAGCCTGCCGATCGCCGCGGACGTCTTGGCCATCTGCATGAGCGAGAGGATGCCCTCGTGCATGCGCGCCCCGCCCGAGGCGGAGAAGATCACCAGCGGACGGCGCTCGGCGATCGCCTGCTCGCAGGCCCTCGCTATGCGCTCGCCCGTGCCCGTGCCGAGGCTGCCGCCCATGAACGAGAAGTCCATGACGCCGAGCATCGCCTTGTGGCCGGAGATCTCGCACGTCCCCATGACGACGGACTCCTTCTCGCCAGTCTTGGCGATAGTCGCCTCGACCTTCGTCCTGTAGTCGCCCGAGGCGTCGTGGAAGCCGAGGTGGTCCGAATAGCTGACCTCGCGGAACACCTCGGAGAAAGTCCCCTCATCGGCCACCTGGGCTATGCGCTCGCGCGCGGAGAGGCGGCCGTGGTAGTTGCACTTCGGGCAGATGGCGTTGTTCGCCTTCCACTCCTCCTTGGGCATGTGGCTTTTGCACTTGGGGCAGATCGCCCAAAGAGCCTTTGCGGGCGGAATCGCGGGTTTCTCCGCCTTGGGTTCGAACCAGCTCATAGTTCTTCTCCTGGATGTGTCAAAGAGGCATGAAAACGACGCCGTAGATCGAGGCGCCCTTTCCGCCGATGGCCTTGAGGCCATGGCGGACGACCGAGTTGTAGTATGCCGTATCGCCGGGGCGGAGGGTGAATTTCTCCTCTCCGTACGAAAGCTCGATTTCGCCATCGATGCAGATTATGAGCTCCTCGCCCTCGTGGCTGGAGACCATGTCGACGCCATCGGCGTCGAATTCGATCCTGAACGGATCCATGTGCCTGTCGGGCTTGCCGATCGCAAGCGAGTGGGACGCGTAGCCGAGGGCGTTGGTGCCCTCCTTGCGGACGGACGCGGCGTCGAGGTCGGCGGCGCGGGTGATGATCGGGTCGGGCTTGAACTGATCGTCCATGAACGTGCCGAGCCTCTGCCCGAGCGCGCGGGAGAGCTTCGTGAGGACTCCGAGCGCGGGGATGACTTCGCCCGCCTCTATGGACTCGATGATTTTTCCGTCCACTGAACTCTTGGCCGCGAGATCGGGGACGGAGAGTCCCAGCTTTTCGCGGTACGCGCGGATTCTTTCCGCAACCTTGCTTTCCTTGCTCATTCGCATCCTTTCTCTGTCGATATCGCCTTGTCGCAATTGACTATTATACCATATTTCGCTGCTATCGGCCGTCAGAAAGTCCATTTATGAGGCCGGCGGCGATGCGGCCCGCGACAAGCAGCGACTCCTCCGACACCTTGTCCATCGTATCCGCGGGCGTATGCCAGTGGAGATTCTCGCCCTTCGCGCCGCCGTAGTCGAAATCGATGAGGTCGACGGCCCTGAAGCCCTCCTTGATGAAGGGGACGTGGTCGTCGTGGAGAGGCTCCGCGCTCTCGCTGACCTTGTCCTCAAGTTTCAGGTGCTTCGCGAGCTTCAGGACGGCGCGCCTGAGGCCGGGTGTCGTGTTCTTCGGCATGGTGATGTGGAGATCTGCGTCGCCGAGCATGTCGAAGCAGATGACGGCGCGGACGTTAAGCCCCTCGCGCCTGTACTTGGCGGCGGCGTGGCGCGCCCCCCAAAGACCGTCGTCGGGTCCGTACGCCACCTGGCACTCCTCGCCGTCGGTCCAGAGGCATATGATGTTTATCCCCTTGGGCCGGCGGTCGTAGATGGCGTTGGCGAGAGCGACGAGGAGTCCGCTGGTGGATGCCCCGTCGTTCGCGCCGGGGCAGTCGACGCCGGGCTTGGTGTCGTAGTGGGAGACGAACACAAGCCATGGGGCCGATTCGTCAGACACGTATCTGGCCTCGACGTTGACGAAATTGCGCATGCCGGAGGGCGTCTGCGCGGAAAACCTGTCGAGCCGCGCGTCCATGCCGGTCGCATTGGCGGCATCGAGGATGTAGTTAGCCGCGAGGCGCCCGGGGATCGTCCCTGCGTCGCGCGGAGTGTGGCGGACGACAAGCCCCGCCGCGGTGTCCCGTGCGAGACGCGCATCGGCGGGGGTGAAGGCCATGGCGGCCGCAAGCAGGGCGCAAAGCATCGTCAGTCGACCTCGACCCCGATCATGCGGATTATCCTGTCGAGCTCGTCGTTGTCGAAGAAATCGATCTCCAGCACGCCCTTGACGTGGCGTCCGTTCGCATGGGTGACGCCGCTCGTGAGCCTCACGGCGCAGCCGAAGAACTTGCGGAGCTTGTCGGCGAGCGAGCGCACGTAGCCGTCGGGGAGGTCTGCTGTGCCGCGCGGCTTTTCGGCGACCGGCGCGCGCATGCGGGCGATGCGTTTCTCGAGCGCGCGCACGGTAAGCTGGCCGTTCACGCAGTCGCGTGCGAGGAGGACCCTGTCCTTCTCGCCGTCGACCGAAAGAAGAAGCTTGGCGTGGCCGACCGACAGAAGCCTGTTCTGGACCAGCTCCTTCACTTCTTCCGGAAGTTCGAGAAGGCGCACGGAGTTCGCGACGGTGGCGCGGCCCTTGCCGACCTTCTCCGCGACCTCCTGCTGGGTCAGGTTGAACTTGTCCTGGAGCGTCTTGTAGCTTACGGCCTCCTCTATCGGGTTGAGATCCTCGCGCTGGAGGTTCTCGGTCGTCGTCATCGCGGCGGCCGTAAGATCGTCCGCCTCGATGAGCGTGACGCGGATCTTTTTCCACCCTGCGAGAAGCGCCGCCCTGAGTCGGCGTTCGCCGGCGACGAGCTCGTACTTGCCGTCGGCCTTTCTGCGGACGGTCGGGGGCTGGACGAGGCCGTTGTTCCTGAGAGACTCGGCAAGCTCGGAAAGCTCCTCCTCCTTGAACTCGCGCCTCGGCTGCCAGGGGCTGCGGGCGATGTCGAGTATGGGGAGCTCAAGTGGGTCCGCCGGCGCGGACGGCGCCGCGGGAGGCGGCGCCTTCAAGGCCGGCACGGGAGCCATCGGCCCCGCCGGCTTGGAGGGGATGAGCGAATCTAGCCCGCGGCCGAGACCGTGCTTCTTCTTTTCAACGCGCACGGGGGCCTTGGCGGCCCCCGTCGCTTTCTTGAGAAACGGATTCTTCGACATCGCGGGATGATATCAGAAGTAGCCGTTCACGAAGGGAAGAACCTTGATCTGGTTCTGCATGATGATGTTCACGAGACCGATCTGGAATCCGGAGGGGCAATGGGTCGTGTAGTTCACGAGGCCGATCTGCGCGCCGTGGAGCTCTTCGGTGTAGTTGAAGATGCAGGCGAGCTGCAGACCGTACGCCTTGCCGCTGGAGAGGTTGGTGAGACCGGCGACGTTGAGGCCGTAGCTCTCTTCGGTCGCGACGTTCGCGAGGCCGGAGATCTGGCAGCCGCACTCTGCGCGCTGGAAGGAGGCGAGGAAGTTCACGTCAAGGCCATGGAACGAATCGCGGAAGCCGACGAGGCCAGCTTCGAAGCCGCGGACGTCATCCTTGGCGTAGTTGAGGCCGAGCGTGACGCGCGCGCCGCGCACGGGCCCTTCGAGGGCGACGTTCGCAAGACCGCCGACCTGCAGGCCGTACATCTTCGTGCGGGTGAGGGCGGCGAGACCGCCGACGTCGAGACCGTACATCTTCGGAGCGTCGGAATAGAAGAGGTTGAGGTCGAGGCCGTAGACATCCCAGCGGTTGAGCCCCCAGGGGAGCTGAACGGGGGTGGCCAGGCCGATTGCCACAGGAGTCCAGCCCACGGGGCCTTCATCCTCATTGCCCTGCGCGAAGGCGGGAGCCGTAGCCGCGAGCGCAAGCGCCGCAATACCGATCTTTATCGTACGATTCATTGATTCTCCTTTTGGTTTGAGACTTGAAAGATTGTTGGGATATTTTACCCTTTATGGCCTGTCGAAGTCAAGCCCCGACAGGAATGTTTTTCGCCTGGTCGGCCCCGGCGCCCCTCTCGTATCTCGCCTTCGCCTTGAGGAACGCGAGCCCCGTCAGGGGGACGGTAAGCACGTAAGCGGCGCCGAGGATGCCCAGGGTCATCCACAGATCGATGAAGAGAGAAGCCACCAGGAGGAGCGCGAACGCCAGCACGGGCCGCTGCGCCCTCTTCGGGATGTGTATGGCCTTGAGCGATATCGTCGGCAGGCGCGAGGCCATGAGAGTGCCGACGAACAGAAGCATGCCCATGCCGAACCAGGGCGAGCCCATGATGCGGTACGCCGCCGACGTCTCAGGCGCATTGAAGGCGTAGAGGAGGATGTACGGCGTAAGAACCATCCAGCATCCCCCCGGCGCGGGGACGCCGGTGAAGAAATGCTTCCAGTACGGAAGCGGCGTCTCCTCCAGCATCGTGTTGAAGCGCGCCAGGCGGAAGCAGTCGCACATCGCGTAGAAGAGCGAGCAGCCGAGGACCATCCTGACGACAGTCGGGTTCACGTGCCCGCCGGAGGCGACGTGGGTCGGCCCGCCCGTGAGCCAGAAGAACATGAAAAGGGCCGGCGCCACGCCGAAGTTCACGAAATCGGCGAGGGAGTCGAGCTCCGCCCCGAGCTTGCTGCTGGCCTTGAGAAGCCTTGCGATCCTGCCGTCCATGCCGTCGCACACGCACGCGACGAGAAGCGCGACGAGAGCTTCCCCGAAGCGCCCTTCGCTGGACAGCGTCATGGAGGTTATGCCCGCACAGGCGGCGAGCGATGTCACCAGGTTCGGGACCATCGCCCTCAGCGGCACCGTGCGCGCGCGCAAGGCGCGGTTGCGCCTGCGCTGCCCCCTCAATCTGAACTTGCCCATGAGGAAAAACCTCCCAGGGATCAATTGACCGAAATGCGGATGCCGCCGCCCGCGGCTTGATCCGCCGCCGCACGCGCCTTCGGGCCGTTCTTGCGCGGCGGACCGATCAGCGCGCCGAGGACGCGGCCGAGCGTCTTCGGGGCCTGTTCGACGAAACATTCGTCCTTGAGCTGGGCCAGGACGCGGTTGATCACATCCTCTCCAAGCTCGCGGTGGGCGTTTTCGCGGCCGCGGTACTGGAGGGTGAGCTTCACCTTGCATCCCTCCCCCAGGAAGCCGCGGATCTGTTTGAGCTTGTAGTCGAAATCATTCGTATCGGTGCCGGGATGGAACTTGATCTCCTTGACCTTCTGCACCTTCTGGGACTTCCTGGCCTGCTTCTCCTTTATGGACTCTTCGTACTTGAACTTGCCGTAGTCCATTATCTTGCAGACCGGCGGCACGGCATTGGGGGTGATCTCGACGAGATCCAGCCCACGCTCCTCCGCCAAGCGCTGCGCGTCGCGCGTCGACATGACGCCGAGCTGATTTCCCATAGCATCAAGAACGCGGACCTGCGGCACGCGGATCTTGTAGTTGACACGAGTGAACTGTGCGATAACCCACCTCTTCTGTTTGGTTGATGATGATATATTTTAGCAAAAAAGCACCTGAGGGCGCAAGTCCCCCTACATTCATTTGGCGTGCTTGAGGACGGTCGCCGTGCGCGCGGGGAGGTAGAGCTTCACCTGCTGCACGAGCTCGGGGCCGTCCTCGACGAGGAACGGCTCGTACGTGCGCCCGGCCTCGTAGCGGCCCTGTCCGCCGAAGCGCTCTTCGTCGGTATCGAAAAGATGCCTCCATTTCGTGGCGGGCGGGACGATTATGCCATAGTCGGTGAACGACTGCACCGGATTGAAGTTGAAAACGAAGAGAAGCTCTCCGCGGATGAAGGCCAGGACCTTGTCCGGCTCGTTCGCGAGAAGCTTCATCGCCCTGAGCTGCCTGCCGCGTCCGCGGGGGCGCAAAGCCGTCTTGAGCTCCTCGAGCATCGTTTCGTCGAAATCGGCGAGCGCCTTGAAGCGCAGCGACGGATCGTCCCTCAGCGACCACTGGCGGCGGGCGTGGTGATAGCTCCACCCGTTGTCCTGGCGCGGGAAATCGATCCACTCGGGGTGGCCGAACTCGTTGCCCATGAAGTTGAGGTAGGCCCCTCCGTTGAGGGCGAACGTCGACAGCCTCGCCATCTTGTGGAGAGCTATGGCGCGCTCGACCTCCAGGCCGTGCTGATCCTTGCCCATGCCCCAGTAGATCGCGGCGTCGGCAAGCTGGAAGAAGAAGGTCTTTCCGCCCACGAGCGCCTGGTCGTGGGACTCGACGTAGCTTACGACCTTCTCCTCGGCGCGCTTGTTGGTGAGCTCCCAGAAGAGCCCGCCCATCGGCCAATCGTCGTCGCGCACCTTTTCTGCGAGACGGAACCAGAAGTCTGGCTCGCCCATGGCCATGCGGAAGTCGAAGCCTATGCCGCAATCGTCCACGGGCGCCGCGCAGCCGGGCATCCCGGAGACGTCCTCGGCGATCGTGATCGCCTCGGGGTCGACCTCGTGTATGACCCTGTTGGCCATCTGCAGGTAGCACCACGCGTCGTCGTCCATGGACCCGTTGAAGTACATCCCGTAGTTGGTGAAGGCGTCGCCGAGGCCGTGGTTCCAGAACAGCATGGACGTAACCCCGTCGAAGCGGTAGCCGTCGAAGCGGTACTCCTCGAGCCAGAAGCGGCAGTTCGACAGCAGAAAGTGGATGACGTTCGTCTTGCCGTAGTCGAAGCAGCGGCTGTCCCAGGCGGTGTGCCAGCCCTTGGCGCCGGAGTGGAAATACTGGTAGTCCGTTCCGTCGAAGAGCGAAAGCCCGTCGCGCTCGTTCTTGACGGCGTGGGAGTGGACGAGGTCCATGATGACCTTCAGCCCCATCCCGTGGGCGGTGTCGATCAGGCTTTTGAGATCGTCGGGCGTGCCGAACCTGGAGGAGGCGGCGAAGAACGAGCTTACGTGGTAGCCGAAGCTACCGTAGTAGGGATGCTCCATTATCGCCATGAGCTGCACTGTGTTGTAGCCGGCCTTCTTGATCCTGGGCAGGACGCTGTCGCGGAATTCTGCGTAGGTGTGGACCCTCTCCTCCTCGCCGCCCATGCCGACGTGCGCCTCGTAGATCGTGGGCACGAACGCGGCGGCGCGCTTTGCGGCCTCGGGGTCGCCGCGCTTCGGGAGGGGCGAATGGCGCCAGACGAACTTCTTCCCCGGCTCCCAGACCCTGGCGCAGAAGAGATGGGTCTCGGGATCCTGCACGACATACCGCGCATAGGCGGGGATCCGTTCGCCGCGCCCTCCCTCCCAGCGCATCTCAAGTCGGTAATTGTCGCCGTCCTTTATGAGCCCGGCCTCGAATTCGCGTCCCCACGTATCGGTGCCGGGGATGCGGAAAAGCTCGAATCTAGGATCGATCTTCCAACCCGAGAAGTCGCCCACGAGCCACATCGAGGTGGCGTTGGGGGCCCACTCGCGGAAGACCCACCCTTCGCCCGTGCGGTGCAGGCCGTAGAACTTGTGGGCCTGGGCCCAGTCGGCCAGCGATTCGCGGCCGCACGTAAGCTCCCGCGCGCGCGCAAAGGCATGCTCCGCCCTGCCGCGGATCGCTTTTTCGAATGGTTTAAGATACGCGTCGTCGAGGAGTTTCGCCATGTGCCCTCCTTGTCACGATGCGACGTCGTCCTTCACGAGGGGACGGTCCAGCATCTTTTCGTACAGTTTGATGTATTCCTTCGCGCACTCCTTGTGGCTGAAGCGGCCGAGCGACTCGCGCATGATGCGGGCGGTCTCGCGCTCGCGGATCTCGCGCGGGAGCCTGAAGAACTCCATCGCCCGGTCCATGGCCCACATGAGCCCGCCGGAGTCGTAGGTGTCGAACCTGAAGCCGTTGCCGCGCGACGCGTTCCAGTCGAGGGGCTCGACCGTGTCGTGGAGGCCGCCCGTGTTGTGGGCGACGGCGAGGGAGCCGTATATCGGCGCCTGCATCTGTGGGAGGCCGCACGGCTCGAAGAGCGACGGCATGAGGGTGAAGTCGCTCGCGGCGAAGCCGAGCTGCGAGAGGCGGCCGTCGAAGTTGTGGACCGCCAGCTGCTTGTGGAGGCCGTGGAAGTTCTGGATGTCCCAGAAAGGCTGCTGGTAGGGTCCGTTCGCGATGATCGCGAGCTGGGCGCCGTCCCCGGCGTACTTCGAGAGGAACTTGTAGGTGATGTCGGTAAGCAGCTGCGGACCCTTCTGCACGGGGTCGAGGCGGCTCGGCCAGAAGAAGAGAGGCGCGTCGGGGTTCTCCTCGAGCCCGAGCGCGTGCTGCAGGGCGAGCTTGTTCTGGCGCTTCATGTCCCAATGGTTGTCGGGGCCGTACTTGAACGGGATCTTGTCGTCGGTCACGGGGTTGTCGGCCGCGTCGGGCGCGTTGAGGATGCCGGCGGCGCAGCCGGCGTTGAACTTGCCGCGCATCTCGTTGCGGATGGAGTCGGGGACGAACGAGTGCCAGCCGTTGACGATCTCGGTCAGGAACGTCGGGGAGACGGTGTTGATGAAGTGTGCCGCGAAGCATCCCGATGCCTGGAGGTCGACCTGGTTGCCGTTCCTGGACTCCTCGTAGCTGTAGGGGGGATAGCTGTAGTAGAGGTTGCTCCAGAACTCGGCGGCGTCGATGCCGGCGTCCTCGACCTGGGCGAGAGTGAGTTTCTGGGTGTGGATGTTGTGGACCGTGAAAAGGCACGGGATGCCCATGCGCCTCGCGGCCGCGGGGACGAGGCCTGTCATCCAGTCGTTGCAGTGGATGAGGTCTGGCTGGACGTGGGGGATGATGTTGTTGATGACCTCGCGCTGAAACGCGAGCGCCAGCTTGAGATTGCCGTCGCCGCGGTCGTAGACGGTGTCGCGGTAATAGAAGCAGCGGTCCTCGGCAAGGTGGATGCGCTCGTCGGAGAGGTGGCTCTTGTACTTGCGCAGCTCCTCGGAGACGAGCTGGGCCGTCTCGACGTGGAACATCCTGCGGTAGTGCGGGAGGGCGACGTGGACGTCGGCCCCGAGCTCGTAGAGCGCCGACGTGAGCGACGCGGAGACGTCAGCCATGCCGCCCGCCTTGGCGGACATCCTGCCTGCGAGGTTTCCCATCCCCTCGGGCAGATACGTGATTTCCGGCGTGACTATGAGTATTCTCGGATTCTTCACTTTCTCCTTGGCCATGGCTGAATCTCCTTGCGTATTTTGTTATGCGACCGTCGCGACAACCTGTCCCTTGGTGACGGGCTTGCCGTGCGCCGCCAGGAAAGTTATCTTCCCCGCGGCAGTCGCCTTGATCGGATTGAAAAGTTTCATCGCTTCGACGACGCACACGGCGTCGCCCGCCTTGACCGCCGCGCCGTCCGCCGCCATCGGCGGCTTGCCCGGAGCGTCGCTGCGGTAGAATGTCCCGTTGAGGGGCGCGAGGACGGGAGTCCCCTCGACCGCGGGGGCGGCCTTGGCCTCCCCGGCCTGCGCGGGGGCCGCCGGCGACGGTGCCGCCTTGGAGGCGGCCGTCGCCTCTTCATCGGCGGGGATCGGGCCTCCTTCGTTGCGCCACTTGAAGTAGCCGAGCGCCACTTCGGGGAAGAGCGCGTAGGAGAGGATGTCCTCCTCCGCGCGGACCGTTCCCGGGGGGAGGGCCTTGGCGGCGTCGACGAGACCTGGCTCTAGGAGGTCGGCAGGACGGCACGTTATGGGCTTCAGCCCGCCGCAGAGCTTCTTCCTCAGCTTGGGCTCGATCGGCGCGGGCGTCCGCCCGTAATAGCCCGCCGCATAGCGCTTTGTCTCGTCGGTCACCATCGAATAGCGCTTGCCGGACAGGACGTTGAGCACGCTCTGCACGCCGACGATCTGGGACGTCGGGGTGACGAGCGGGGGATAGCCCATGTCGGCGCGCGTCTTCGGTAGCTCCTCGAGAACCTCGGGGAGGCGGTCGAGGGCGTCCTGGCCGGCGAGCTGGGAGCGGAGGTTCGATATCATGCCTCCGGGGATCGCATGCACGAGGACGCCCGCATCGACGGGCTCGACCTTGGCCGTCGCGGCAGGCTGGCGCTTCGCTTTGATATTCCTGAAATACGCGTTGATCTTCGAGAGGGCCGCACGGTCGAGCCCGGTGTCGAAGCCCTCGGACTCGAGAATGGAGACGACCGACTCCGTCGGCGGCTGGCTGGAGAACGAACTCATCGTCGAGATCGCGCAGTCGAGGCATCCGGCGCCGGCCTCGGCCGCCGCCATGTACATCGCCGCGGCCATGCCGCTCGTCATGTGGGAATGGACCTGCACCGGCATCCCGGGGAGCGCCCTGGAGAGAGCCCCGACGAGCTCGCGCGCGGCCCCCGGCGTGAGGATTCCCGCCATGTCCTTGATGCAGAGCGAATCCACGCCCATCGCCTCCTGCTCCTTGGCGAGCTTGACGTAGTTCTCGACGGTATGGACGGGGGAGGTGGTGTAGCAGATCGTGCCCTGCGCGTGACCGCCGTACTTCTTGACGCACCTGATCGCCTGCTCGAGGTTGCGCGGATCGTTGAGCGCGTCGAAGACGCGGAAGATGTCCATCCCGTTCTCGCAGGCGAGCGCGGTGAAGCGCTCGACGATGTCGTCGGGGTAATGCTTGTAGCCGAGAATGTTCTGCCCGCGGAAAAGCATCTGCAGCGGAGTCTTTTTGCAGACCTTCTTTATCCTCCTCAGCCGCTCCCACGGGTTCTCGCGGAGAAATCTCATGCATACGTCGAAGGTTGCGCCGCCCCAGCATTCGAGAGAGTAGTAGCCGGCGTTGTCGATCGTTTCGGCTATGCCGAGGATGTCGTCCGTGCGCATGCGCGTCGCCCACAGCGACTGGTGCGCGTCACGGAGGGTCGTGTCTGTGATGCGTATCTTCTTGTTGTTGCTCATCTTCATTTCGGTTGGTATTTTATCAAATCCGTCATTTGCATTCAAGCCCCGCGTGCGGCGGACTCAAAACTTGAGGCTCGCCCCGGTGGATGCGTTCCCGACGAACCGCGCATAGCGCTCGAGCCATCCGCCGCGTATCCGGGGAGTCCAGGGCTTGGCTTTCTTGGCCCTGGCGGCGATCTCCTTCCTGGAAAGCGCGGCCGAGATCGAGCGGGCGGGGATGTCGATCGTGATCTCGTCGCCGTCCTCCAGGAGGCCGATGAGCCCCCCTTCCGCGGCCTCGGGCGATACGTGGCCCACGCACGCGCCGTGCGTCGCGCCGGAGAAGCGTCCGTCGGTTATGAGCGCCACCGACTCGCCGAGCCCCGCGCCGATGATGTAGCTCGTTGGCGCGAGCATCTCCTGCATGCCGGGTCCGCCCTTGGGTCCCTCGTACCTTATGACCACGACGTGGCCGGGCTTCACCCTGCCGCCGAGGATGCCCTTGCAGGCGTCCTCCTGGGAATCGAAGCAGATGGCCTTGCCGGTGAATTTCATCATCGACGGGGCGACGCCGCCCTTTTTGACTACGGCGCCGCGCTCTGCGAGATTGCCCCACAGGACGGCGAGGCCGCCGTCCCTGGAATAGGCGCATGGGATGGTGCGGATCACGTCGGAATCCTTGATCCTGGCGGACCTCACCTGCGCGCCGAGAGTCTTCCCGGAGACCGTCATGGCGTCGAGGTGCAGCAGCTCCTTCGGCAGGCGCTTGAGGATGGCCATTATGCCGCCGGCGCGATCAAGGTCCGAGACGTGGTAGCTGCCCGAAGGCGCGAGCTTGCATATGTAGGGGGTGCGGGCGGAAAGTTCATTCATCCGCTCTAGCGAGAAATCGACACCCGCTTCGCGCGCTATGGCGAGGGTGTGGAGGACCGTGTTGGTCGAGCCGCCCATGGCCATGTCGAGGGTGAGGGCGTTGTCGAGGGACTCCTTCGTGACCAGATCGCGCGGCAGCGGCCCGCCCTTCTTCGCCATCGCGACTATGCGCCGCGCGGAGGCCCTGTAGTGGTCCGCGCGGCGAGGGTCGGTCGCGAGGATGGTGCCGTTGCCCGGCAGCGCGAGGCCGAGCGCCTCGTAGAGGCAGTTCATGGAGTTGGCCGTGAACATCCCCGAGCAGCTGCCGCAGCCGGGGCAGGAGGTCTCCTCTATCTTCTGGAGGTCCTTGGCAGAAATCCTGCCGGCGTTCTCGGCGCCGACGCCTTCAAAGACGGAATTGAGGTCCGAATCGGCCCCCGTGAGCGGGTTCCTGCCCGGGGCCATGGGTCCGCCCGAGGCGAAGATGGCCGGGATGTTCACCCTGAGCGCGCCCAGGAGCATGCCGGGAACGATCTTGTCGCAGTTGGGGACGCAAAGGAGCGCGTCGAAGCAGTGGGCGCGCGCGACCGTCTCGACGGAGTCGGCTATGAGTTCGCGGCTGGGGAGGGAATACTTCATCCCGGAGTGGCCCATCGCTATCCCGTCGCATACGGCTATTGTGTTGAAGACCATCGCGACGCCGCCGGCCTCCTCGACGCACTTCTTGAGATACTCGCCGACCTTGTTCAGGTGGCAGTGGCCCGGGACGAACGACTCGTAGGAGTTGCATATGCCGATGAACGGCTTTTTCATGTCGGCGCGCTTCATGCCGGTCGCGAACAGGAGCGAGCGGTGCGGCGCGCGCTCCTTTCCGGATTTCACCTGATCGGAAATCATGTTTTTCTTCCTTCTTGTTGGATGTATCCTTGTCATTGCGCCGGCGAACGCGTCAGATCACCGGCTTGATGTAGCGCGACTTGACGGCGCGCCAGAGGACGACGCAGAAAGCGGAAAGCGGTATCGCCAGGAGAAGCCCCAGGAGAGACTGGAAAACGACTCCCCAGAAGAAGAACGAGAATATGACGCCGGCGTAGCCGAGCCCCGTCTTGTCGCCCTGGATCTTCGGCGTTATGTAGTAGCCGTCGAGGAACTGGCCCGCGGCCCATACGCCCGTCGCGACGGCAAGGCGGCACGCGGAGCCTCCGTCGCCCCACGACGCCATCATAAGGACCATCGGCAGGCACACCGCCGTGCCGAAAAGGGGCACGAGGTTGAGCACGCCGAGCAGGAAGCCCAGGAGAAAGCCGTAGGGGACGCCCGCGAGCCAGAATCCCGCGCCGTACATCAGACCCTCCAGCAGGCATATGACGATCTGGCGCTGGAAAAAGCTCACGACTATCGCGAGGAACGCGTCGATCTGCGCGGCGACGAACTTTCTCGTGTCGGGCTTGAGAAAGGCGAACTCGCGCACGAAATCGTCTCCGCCGCGGCTGGGCCGCGTCACGAAATAGGCGAAGAATATGAGCGAGACGAGCCCCTTGAAGATGCCGGACACGGTGCCGAGCGCGCCGGCCGCCATGTCGGCGACGCCGAGGCGGACGGATTCGATCCAATCCTTGTACGGTATGCCGAATTTTCCGGCGTAGTCGAGCGCGTTGGGGAATTTGGCGTTGAACCATTCGACGAACCTGGCCGTGCGCTCGGGCGCGGACTGGGCGAACTCCATCGCCTGCTCGAAGGCGAAACAGCCGAAATTCCACACCAGAAAGCCTAGCGGAACCAGCAGCGAGAGCATCATCAGAGCCAGCGCCAGCCCGGGCAGCCGTATCCACCGCCGCCACATGGCGTAGTACGGCTTGAAGAACATGGCGAGGAACATGCCCAGGACGACGGGGGTTATGGCCGGCGCGAGAAACGACAGTATCCTCACGGCCAGCCACCCCAGCAGGGCCACGAAAGCTACCACGACGGCAACGGCCGCGACTGTCAGGCCGTATGCGATCGTCTTGCGCTGTGGTTCAGAAAGTTCCATGACCGTGCTATTATACTATCTTTCAGAAAACCTCGCAAGGGGGGAGGTCCCCCACGAGAGGCTTGGCGTACGCGATGAACGCATCGGTCACGTCGTGTCCGTTCCGGGCGATGTACTCTTTGGGGACGCTCCTCGTGTACTTCGCGGCTTCGGCGATCGGGACGGGGGCGAAGGCGGCCTTGTATCTGCGGCCGTCCTCGCGGAGTATCGCTATGGTGCCCTTCGCGAGCTTGCCCTTGAGCGCGGCCTTGACGGCGGCCTCGCCGGCGGCGCGGCCCTCGGCCTGGTCGACGGGGGATGCGACGCCGGGGAACGAACGCTGGAGATAGCCGAACG
This sequence comes from Kiritimatiellia bacterium, assembly GCA_024694365.1. Classification (GTDB taxonomy): domain Bacteria; phylum Verrucomicrobiota; class Kiritimatiellia; order RFP12; family UBA1067; genus UBA1067. Next base: position 61,121 of record JAILJX010000054.1, on the reverse strand, counting down.
TGTCGGCGCGGACGCGCTTCACGCCAGCCTTGTCCTTGAGGATCTTCGCGAGCGCGTCGCCGAGGGCGCCCGTGCCGGACATCTGCACGTTGCCGTGGCTGTCCTTCTCGCCCGAGCCGAGCTTCGCCCCGATCGGCACGCCGTCCTTGCCGCGGATGCCTTCGGAGACGGCGCAGACGCAGCGGCCGAACTTCTTGAGGGCGGATTTCACGTCCTTGATGAATTTCTCTTCCGAGAACGGAACCTCGGGGAGATAGACGAGGTGGGGTCCGTCGTCTGGGCGCGTCCTGGCGAGGGCCGACGCGGCGGTGAGAAAGCCGGCGTCACGGCCCATGATAACGTCGATCTTGACGCCCCCGAGGGCGCGGTTGTCGAGGTCGTCGCCGCGCACGGCCGTCGCGACGAACCTGGCGGCGGAGCCGAAGCCCGGGGTGTGGTCGCAGCTTCTGAGGTCGTTGTCGATCGTCTTGGGGATGTGGTAGACGACAAGGGGGTAGCCGGCCTTCTCGGCCTCCTCGGCGACGATGCGGGCGGCGTCGGCCGAATCGTTGCCCCCTATGTAGAAGAAGTAGCCCACCCCTCTCTTGCGGAAAGCCTCGAAAATGGCCTTGCAGTCGGCGGCGTCTGGTTTTCTGCGGCAGCTGCCGAGAGCCGAGGAGGGCGTCGCCGCTATCGCCTCGAGCTTCTTGACCGACGGCTTTCTCAGGTCGATGTAATCGTCGCCGAGGATGCCGAGGATGCCGTGGCGGGCGCCGAGAATCTTTCCGATCGCGGGACTCTTCCTCGCCTCAAGCACCGCGCCGACGAGCGACTGGTTGATCACCATGGAGGGACCGCCCGACTGGGCGATGACCATATTCATCTTCTTCATTCCGTTCTTCCTTTCTTTAGACTGCTCCCGCATCAGCGGCTGAGGATTTCTTCGCGGACGTTCCTGGGGGCTATTTCGAACATGTCCGGCTCCATGGAATAGGAGGCCCGCCCTTTGGTGAGGGACCTCACCGCGGTCGAGTAGCCGAACATCTGCGCCATGGGGACGCGGGCGTGTATGATCTGCAGGTCGCCGCGCATGTCCATGTCCAGGACGGTTCCGCGCCTTGCGTTCAGGTCGCCGAGGATTTCCCCGACCGATTCGGGCGGCGTCGTTATCTCGAGCTTCATTATCGGCTCGAGAAACTCCGGCGCGGCCGACTCCGCAGCTTCGCGGAACCCCATCACGGCGGCCGACCTGAACGCGACCTCGTCGGAGACTTCGGGATCAACCAGCGTCGCGGAAAGGCAGGTCGCCTCGATATCGGTCATCGGATAGCGCGCGAGCACGCCGGTCGCTATGCCGTCCTCCAGCCCCTGCTTCACGCAGTCCGCAAGATGTCTGTCGGGGATGGCGTTCAGGAAATCGCGGGCGAGCGACACTTGCGTCCCCTTGCCGCGTTCTAGAGGCTTCACCTCGATCTTGAGCGTGACGGCGTGGCGCTTGCCGCCGAGCTCGCGGTCGAACGTGAACTCCTTGAGGGCGGGCGCGGTCACCGTCTCGAGATAGCTGACCATCGGCTTGCCGACGTTCGCGGCGCATTTGAATTCGCGCTTGAGGCGGTCGACGAGAATCTCGAGGTGCAGCTCGCCCATGCCCGAGAGGATCGTCTGCCCAGTCTCCTCGTCCTCGCGGAACTGGCAAGTGGGGTCCTCGGCGGCGAGAGCCTTCATCGAGTCGACGAGCTTGTCCTTGTCGGCGGAGCTCTTGGGCTCTATCGCGAGGAACATGACCGGCTGGGGGGCGACGATGCGCTCGAGGTAGCACGGCTTCATCTCGCCGCAGAGCGTGTCGCCGGTGGTGCACTCCTTCAGGCCGACGACGGCGCCGATGTCGCCCGCGCGCAGTTCGTCCACCTCTATCTGGTCGTCGGCGAAAAGGCGCACGATCTTCATTATCCTCTCGCGCTTTTTTGTGCGGGGATTGAAGGCATTGGCGCCCTTCTTGAGGACTCCCGAATAGACGCGCACGAAGAAAAGCCTGCCGACGTAGGGATCGGTCGCGATCTTGAAGACGAGGGACGCGAGCAGTTCGGAGTCCTTCTGCTCGCGGGAAACGGTTTCTCCGGTCTTGAGGTCGGTCGCGGTTACGGGCGGGCGGTCCATGGGGCTTGGCAGATATGCGCAAACCGCATCGAGGAGAGGCTGCACGCCTTTGTCCTTGAGGGAGGTTCCGCAGAGAACCGGGACGAACTTTCCGGCCACGACGAGCCTGCGTATGGCGGGGACGAGCTCCTCCTTCGTGAGATCGCCGTTCTCGAGGAACGACTCCATGACGCCTTCGTCGAGGTCGGCCACCTTCTCCACGAGTTCGGCGCGGGCGAATTCGGCATCGTCCCTCATTTCGGCGGGTATTTCGCCGACGGTGAAAGTCTTGCCTTCGCTCTCCTCGTCGTAGACGATGGCCTTCATGTCGAGAAGGTCCACGACGCCCTTGAATGAATCCTCCCTGCCGATCGGGATGTCGATCGGCGAAGCGTTGGCCTTGAGCTTGCTCCTCAGCTCGTCGACGACGCGCGGGAAATCGGCGCCCATGCGGTCCATCTTGTTCACGAAGGCGATCCGTGGAACCCGGTAGCGGTCCGCCTGGCGCCAGACGGTCTCAGACTGCGGCTGCACGCCGCCGACGGCGCAGAAAACGCATACGGCGCCGTCAAGGACGCGGAGCGAGCGCTCGACCTCCATCGTGAAATCGACATGTCCCGGAGTGTCGATGAGGTTGATGGTCGTTCCCTTCCATTCGCAGGTGATCGCGGCGGACTGTATCGTTATGCCGCGCTCGCGCTCCTGGACCATGAAGTCGGTCGTCGTGTTGCCGTCGTGCACGTCGCCGTGCTGATGGATTTTCCCCGTATAGAAGAGGATGCGTTCGGTGGTGGTCGTCTTGCCCGCGTCGATGTGGGCGACGACGCCTATGTTCCTTACATTCGATAGGTCGCTGCTCATAGGATGATATTATATCATATCCCGCCCGCGCCATGAGAGGAAATCACCCGTTTTTCGCATACGCCCGCGCCGGCCGGTTTCAATCTCCCCGGCGCGCGGCGAAAAACCTCTGCAGGACCGCGCGGGACTCTTTTTCAAGGATGCCGCTCGACGTCTCGGGATGGTGGTTGACGCCGGGATGGTTGAAAATCCCGAAGACGGAACCGCCGCCTCGCTTGGGGTCCGACACGCCCCACAGGACCGAATCGGGACGGGCCAGCACTATCGCCCCCGCGCACATCGGGCACGGCTCCTTCGTCACGTAGAGGCGCGTTCCGGAAAGCCTCCAGTCGCCTTTGGCGGAGAATGCGCCGGAGAGCGCCAGCATCTCGGCGTGGGCAGTGGCGTCGCAAAGGCCCTCGGTCTGGTTGTGGGCGCGGCCGAGGATTCTGGCGATGGACGGATTCCAGTCAAAAACGGGAGGATGCCCGTCGTGCGCAGGCTCGACGACCGCCGGCTCGACTATGACGCATCCTGTCGGCACCTCGCCGTCGGACGCAGCCTTCTCCGCTTCGCGAAGCGCCATGCGCATGAAGAAAAGATCGAATTCATCCTTTGTCACGGAAGCCTCCTTTCACACCGCCCTGAGAACGAGCCCCTTGAGATAAAGCCCCTCGGGGAATGCAAGAGAAACGGGGTGATCGGCATCCTGCCCCGTGCGCGCAGCTATCTGAAAATCCCTCTTGGCATCCTCCGCGGCCTCGGCCACGACTTTGAGGAACAAGTCTTCCGTCATTGCGCCCGAGCAGGAGAACGTGGCGAGGATCCCTCCCGGCTCCAGAAGCTTCATTGCAAGGAGATTGATGTCCTTGTAGCCGCGAGCCGCCTTGAGGACCTGCGATTTCGACTCGGCGAATTTCGGAGGATCGAGAATTATCATGCCGAAACGTTTTCCGGAATCGCGGCACCATCTCAGATGCTTGAAGACGTCGGCCTCGGCGAAATCCATCTTTTCGCCGTACCCCGGGCCCAATGTCGCCTCGGCATTGCGCCTTCCCAGGGCGAGGGCGTCGGAGGAGACGTCCACCTGCGTCACATGGGCCGCCCCTGCCGCCGCGGCGTGAATCCCGAATCCCCCCGTGTAGGAAAAGCAATTGAGGACGGTTCTCCCCTTTGCGAACGAGCCGACAGTCCGCCTCGCCGCCCGCTGATCGAGATAGAAGCCCGTCTTGTGCCCTTTGCGCGGATCGACGAAGAGCTTCACCGCGCCTTCATGTATTTCTATGAGCTCTGGCGGCTCTTCGCCTGCGAGAAGATGGAGACCCTCCTTGAAATCCAGCCCTTCCTTGCGCCTTGCGTCGACGTCGGCGCGCTCGGAGACGGACCTTATGCCCCTCAAGTTGGCCATAAGCGCCTCGACTATCGTCCCCTTCCAATATTCCGCCCCGGCCGAAGTGAATTGGGCGACGGCGTGCCCCGCATACAAGTCGACCACGAGCCCGGGGAGCCCGTCGCTTTCGGCGTTGACGAGCCTAGCGGCATTCGAATATCCGGCGGAAAGCAGCGCTTCGCGCCTCGCTGCGGCGAGGGCGATCCTTTCCGAGACGAGCGACGCATCGGGGACCCTGCCGCGATCGAAGGAGAGCATTCTTACCCTTATCTGGGATGCGGGAGAGAAAGAGCCGTAGCCTAGACATTCACCCTTCGCGGAGACGACTTCCACCGTCGAGCCGGACCCGATGCCGTCCGTCGCGGAGGCGATCGCGCCCGAGAATATCCACGGGTGGCGCCTCAAGACGCTCTTTTCGCGCCCTGCCTTCAATTCGATCTTTTCCAACCTATCCTTCCTTTCCCCGGAAAAGCCCTTCCGTGAAGCGTACGTGCTCGGCATATATCCTTTTTGCGTCGAACTCGGTCTCGGCCATCTTTCTCGCGCCCTTCTTCATTTCCTCCAGGCGAGAACGGAGCGACGCCAGGGACGATGCGAGAGACCGGGGATCGCCGCCTCTGTAGGCGACTCCCGCTCCGTACACGGCCAGAAGCTTTCCGCTTTCGCCGCCGAGACTGCTCGCTATGGCAAGCCCCGCTTTCGCATAGTCGGCGAATTTGTAGGGCACCCCGACGCAGCTTTCGCTTTGCATGGGGACTATGCCGACGTCGCAGCCTGAAAGGAGTTCGGCAAGCTCTCTTTCGCCGACATAGCCGTGAAAACGGACGGACAGCCCGGCTGCGGTTTCTTTCAGCCGATCGAGCTGCTCTCCCTCTCCGGCGATATCCAGAGTCGCTCCCGGAAGAAGAGGCAAGGCCTCGACGACAGTCGTCAAATCGTAAGTGCGCCCGAGATTGCCTATGTAGACGAGCCGCAGGCCACCGCCCCTCTCCGCTCCGGCCGCGGCGAGGGGGTGCATCTCTATTCCGTGATAGAATCGCCTGAGAGGGCCCTTGAAGCCTAAACCGCGGGCGAGATCGGCATACCTGTCCGCAACGACGCTTACGGCGTCGGCGGCGCGCAGGTTGGCCTTCGCAAGCCGCCTGAGCGGCCAGAGCAAGAACCGGGGCGCGACGCGTTCGAAGGTGCCCGGCCAATCGTCCATTATGTCCACGACTACCTTCGCGCCCGTCTTTGCGGCGTAGCGGCGCACCTCTCTGCCTATGCAAAGGGGCGGAGTGCTCGCGATAATGGCATCGGGCCGCGTCTCGCCCTCCGCCGCGGCGCGCCAGTTCTTCGCCCAGCGCCAGTGGGCGTACATCCGCCTGAAGCTGACGTTGGAGGAATAGGGCGGCTCCTTGAGAAGAACCAGCCTGAAAGGAGGCGGCGGCACGGCGGCGTCCATCCTGCGCAGAGCCTTGTTTGCATGGGAAAAATCGGCCGACCAATATGTGACTTCGTGTCCGGCGGCGGCGTACGCCGACGCCATGAGCCAAAACCGCATCGGCCTGTAGCCCTCCTGCGGCAAGTTGTCGAAAGGGTTTATTATCCAGACTCTCATGTCCTGTACCGAGTCCTCACCGCCATCCCCGAATCGAGAAAGGCCTTGAACGGACCGTTCTTCGCCGTCGGGACGAAATCAACGGACGGGACGAAACCGAGCGCATCGCATACATACCGCCATGCGAAATGTTCGAGGGTCCTGCCCATGGCGCGGCAGCTCATGACAAAATCGGTGATTCTGCGCGAGGGGAGATCGGCCACGACATAGCACACAAGCCCCTGGTCGCCATAGCGGTCGCGGGACCTGAAGACAAATACGCGTTTGGAGGGGTCCGCAATGAGCGACGCGAAACATGCGCGCGAGCGCCTTATGGTCGTTGCGTTGAACTGGTTGGTCTTCCCCGCCATCTGTGCGAGGCGGTCGAGATCCCGCTCTCCGGCGGCGGACGGCTCGACGCGGAGATCAAGCGAATCGAGATACCCCTCAAGCGTCTTCGCCCCGGCGAGAGATTCCGCCCTCGCGGCCATCGCAGAGTAGTCGGCAGACCTGAGCCTGTCTTCGGCGGTCGCGCCCATGCCGGAGAAGAAGCAGGACTTAAGCCTCCTCAGAAGCGTCACGGCCGGGCAGCCGCCGTCCCATCCATTCCACGGAGCCGTGGCAACCTCGGGGAGCTGCGCCTTCATCTGGGCGCGTTCAAACGGATTGTCGTCGAGGAAGACGGCGGATTCTACGCCGAGATTGAGCTCGCGGCACGCCTCCAGAAGATTGCCGGCCTTTGGTCCCCAATTCACCTTCATCACGGCGAAATCGCCGTCTTTCAGCGGCATGTCCCCGCGCATGAACGGAAAAACGGGATCGTTCTTCGTGAGCAGGACGAGAGTCACGCCTTCGGCCCGCAGGGCCTTCAGGCCTTCCTGGAAAGAAGTGCACGGCGAGAGGTTCTCCTTGCCGTCCTCGGAAAGTATCCCGCGCCATAGCGTCTCGTCGGCGTCAACGGCCAGAATCTTCCTGGACGACGAAAGGACGCTCCAGGAAAACTCATCCACGATCGCGCGGATCCCGGCGAGCGAGTATGGCATGGACGCGAGAACGCGCATCCTTTCGTCGAAAAAGCCCGGGATCTCCCTTGCCAGCACGCCGTCGTACGACCTCACGTCGCACACGGCATCGGGGGAAAAACGATGGAGGCCGGAGTTTCCGTCGAGAAGCTCCTGCCTCCATGTCCCGAAACCGGCCGGGACATACGTCTCGAATCCCGCCTCGCGGAAATATGGCGCGAGAAGATCGAGAGCAACGTCGCCGGCCAGCGCGACCTTCATCGCTCAGAACCTGTACGTCACGCCGAACGAGAAGATGTGCGAATAGCCGTTGTGCACGTGCATCTTGTGCACCTTCTTGTTGTAGGCGTAGTATTCGTCAGGGATGCGCTGCGAGCGGGATTCCTGGATCACGAGCGCGTAGGAGAATGCGATTTCCCAGACTCCGTCGTCGCTCGTCCACGCGAGGCCGGAGGTGACGATGTGCCTGTCACCCATCGGCAGCATCGTGTGGTCGTAGCCAAGACGGTTGCGGCAGGGATCCCAGTCGTAAGTATATCCGGCCATGACTTCCCAATTGTCGGTGACGTCGTAACCGAGACCGAACCCGGCGCGATAGGTGTTGCGCCAGTCCATCTTGATTTCGTTGTTCTCCACCTTCTTGGATATGGGGTTGTAGACGTCGAACCGGAGAGCTGACATCTTTGACCACTCTATCCAGCTAACGGACGCTCCGAGGTGGAGGTCGTCAAGCCAGAGGGCGTCGTCCCAGTTGAAGCCGAGGGTGATCTGGGCAGGCAGCTGGATAGTTTCGGAGAGATCGTTGCCGTGGTGGGAGAAGTCGTCCCCCTTCCACGAAGCATGGCCCTTGAGAGTGGTCTTCACGCGCGAACGGTACATCGCGCCGAGCGCGAACTTGTCGGTAAGGCGGTACTGCGTGCCCACAACAAGCCCGACGCCGATGTCGTCCTCGTTGTCCGCCTGTATCTTGAGACGGTTTCTCCCGCGCGCGGCCGCGTGGACCGGCACTCCGTAGAGCGCCATGGACTGGGCGAGGGAGAGCTTGTCGGCAAAGCCGAAGTCGCGGCGCTGCCTCGTCTCGAAATTGACGAAGGTGAAGCGGGGGCCCGCGGCTACGGACCAGTTGTCGAGTATGTCGTAGGAGAGCACGGGCTGAAGCGTATAGCCCTCCAGCATCGTCTTTGTGGAGTCGTGCTTGAGTTCCCAATGATTGTTATAGGAAGAAGCGATACCGAAGTCGGCAAAGCCGCCGAAACCGAAGTGGAAGCCCCAGGGCAGCTCCTGCGTCACGAAGAACGTAGGCGCGAAAATCCACCCTGCGTTCATGCGTGTGTCATGCGCCATGTTGACGCGCGCATCGGCTCTCGGATTGATCACCGTCATGCCGACGGTGAACACTGTTCCGGTCATCCCGCTCATTCCGGCGGGATTGTAATAGACTGCGGAGGCGTTGCGCGGGCTGCCGAAGACATGCCCACCCATTGCCGTTGAGCCTGCGTCCATTTCATACAGACCGAATCCCGCAGCAAGGGCCCCGAGACCGGTGAGGGCGACCATGGCCGCCAAAGCCTTCTTTGTCGTTTTCATGGGCGGTATTATAACCTATTCCGCCGCAGTGCGCAACCCCCAGTGCCGTTATTTAGACTTTTTGAACCCCTTATGGCGGTTTTTGCGCACAGCACGAAGCCAAAAGCCGACATCCTTGTCGAGTCCCCTTCCCTCCATATAGTTGTACAGGGCGAGATCGAGCGCACGGCCCGCTTCGTCCCAATCGGGGGCGCCGGACTCCGTGAACGGGACTTCGTTCCTGCAGAAAAGGCGTTTGGGGCGCGGCGGCTCGCAGACGGCAATCCCGAATTTCTCCGCGTCGCGGTAGACGGGAGAGTGTACGGTCAAGGCGAACCTGTGCCAAAAGGCGCTTTGGATAAGATCGCGGCGGAAGAGCCCGCGGACAAACTCAAGAGCCCCGAGCGCCTCGTCCAAGGTCTCGGTCGGGAAGCCGTACATAAGGTACGCATGCACCATGATGCCGGCCGAACGGAACGAACGCAACGCTTTTTCCGCGGATTCGAGCGTTATTCCCTTTACCATAAGCTTCAGAAGCCTGTCGTTCGCGCACTCCAGCCCGCCAGTGACGGCAATGCAGCCCGCCTTGGCCATGAGCCTGCATAGCTCGGGGGTGTATGCCGCATCAAAACGCACATTCCCCCACCAGCCGCAATCGAGCCTGCGGCGAACGATTTCTTCACAGACCTTTCTGACAAGACCAGGGGGCATCGCCTCGTCCACAAAATGGACATCTCCGCCGAGATGCTCGATGGCGTCGACTATCTCTGCGGCGGAAGGCTGCTCGAAGCAATTGATGTAGGGCAGTTTCACATCGCAGAACGCGCAGCGGTGCCAATAGCAGCCGCGGGCCATCTGAAGCTTGCGCCAGCGTCCGACGCTCCACAGCCTGTGCATCGGATTCTCGGTCTCGACGACATCGAAGTAGTCGCCCCAGTCTATGCCGTCGTAGCAAGGCTCGACAAATGAGGGGACGGGTTTCGGACGGCGCCCGACAAGCTTCATCATGGGCGCGTAGCCTTCGTCGAACATGAATTCGTCGAAATATTTCCGCGGCCGTGGATCGGTCATGTCCCTGAGCTCGGTCGAGACGAATCCGCCGCCCAGCGCAAGGCGTATTCCGGGATGGAGTTTCTTGACGCGGCGGGCGATTTTGAACGCAGCGACCAAGGTTCCCGGAAACGGGCAAGTCACGCCTATGACGGTGGGGCGGGTCTCGGCTATGGCCTCGTCAAGGCGGCGATCGAGGAATTCATCCATGACGCCGCGCCTTTTTACGAGCTTCTCCACTTCGCCGAAGTCGGAGGCCTGGGCGCTTATGCGCTCGGCGTAGCGCGAAAAACCGAAGCCGGGGTCTACGCTGTCGCGTATGTCGAGGGCGAGGTCGTCTATGATTCTGCTCGCCTCGATCTTGGCCTCGGCCGGGGCGGAGCTCTGCAGAAGCTCGAGGAGCTCGTCCGCCTCGTCGCCCCCATACGCCCTCAAGACATCGAGGACGACCCTTATGCCGAGGTCGCGCTGCTCTACGGCGCATCCCTGCGAGCGCAGGTATCCCGCAAGGTGCATCGTCGCCGGATATGGCGTATTCGTCTGCACCAAGGGAGGCGTCAGAAGCAGCAGCCGCTCCCGCCTACGGGCCATGTCACATCGCCGCGGCGAGCGCCGCGCCGAATTCCGAGCATTTGAGTTCGATCGCGTCCTCCATCTGGCGGGCGAAGTCGTACGTCACGGTTTTCGCGGCGATTACCCGGTCCATGGCGGCTATGATGAGATCGGCCGCCTCGGTCCATCCCATGTAGCGCAGCATCATCTCGCCGGAGAGTATGAGCGAGCCTGGATTCACCTTGTCGAGGCCCGCGTACTTGGGGGCGGTGCCGTGGGTCGCCTCGAAGACGGCGACTCCCGTCGCATAGTTGATGTTGGCCCCGGGCGCGATGCCGATTCCTCCGACCGTAGCCGCAAGCGCATCGGAGACATAGTCGCCGTTAAGGTTGAGCGTCGCTATGACGTCGTATTCCGAGGGGCGGGTAAGTATCTGCTGAAGGAACGCGTCGCAGATGCAGTCTTTGACGACGATCGTGCGGCCCGTATTCGGATTCCTGAACTCGCACCACGGGCCCGTGCCGACCGGCGTCGCGCCGTACTCCCTCTTGGCGAGCGCATAGCCCCAGTCGCGGAAGGCGCCTTCCGTAAACTTCTGGATGTTCCCCTTGTGTACAAGCGTCACGGATTTGCGGTCGTTCGCGACGGCATAATCGAGCGCCGCCCTGACGAGGCGCTCGGTGCCTTCGAGAGAAACGGGCTTTATGCCGATCGATGCGGTTTTCGGGAAGCGGATCTTGGCGACGCCCATCTCGTCGATGAGAAACTTTTTGACCCTCTCGACCTCGGGCGTGCCGTTCATCCACTCTATCCCCGCGTAGATGTCTTCGGTATTCTCCCTGAAAATCACCATGTCGGTAAGTTCGGGGCGCTTCACCGGGGAAGGGACGCCCTTGAACCATCTCACCGGCCTCAGGCAGACGTACAGATCGAGCGCCTGGCGCATCTGTACGTTGATCGATCTTATCCCGCCGCCGACGGGCGTGGTAAGCGGACCTTTTATCGAAACGAGAGAATCGCGACATGCGTCCAGCGTCGCCTTCGGCAGCCACTCGCCCGTCGCATTGAAGGCTTTCTCTCCGGCGAGAACCTCGTTCCACGCTATCTTGCGCGCCCCCCCGTAGGCCTTCTCCACGGCTGCATTCCACACTCCCATTGCCGCGCGCGTAATGTCCGGACCTGTTCCGTCTCCTTCGATGAAAGGTATTTCAGGGTCGGCCGGAACGACAAGCCTCCCATCCTGCATTCTGATTTTTTCGCTCATGGGCTATATTATATCAAATATTCCACGCCTCTGCGACAGCCTTGGACAGAGCCTCGAGAGATCGCACGAGGTTCCCGGAATATTGGGCGCCGGCGGTCTCCCCTATCGTGTTGGTCACGCATTTGATCGCCCGGCAGGGGATCCCTGCAGTCTCGGCGACCTGTGCCACGGCGGCGCCCTCCATGTCTCTGAGGCCTACGCCGAGCCGTCTCAAAAGAGGGAAATCGGCATCGCTTTCGGTGAACCTGTCGCCCGTGCCGAGGGTCTTAGCGGGGAAAAGCCCGCACGCCGCAAGAGCGAAATATGGGGTGTCGCGTCCGTCGATGAATCCGGGGCCTTTGTCGTCAACGGCGGAAAGGTCGAAATCGTACTGCACCGCCCTGTCGACTTCATACACGTCGCCGGGCTTCATCCCGGGCTCGAAGCCGCCGCACACCCCGACGCTGGCAAGCTCCGACGCGCCGGATTGCACCGCGAACTGGGCGGCCGCCGCTGCGTTTGCCTTGCCGATCCCGGATACGACGACCATCGCGGAGCGTCTGCCAAGCAACCCCCTGACGACGCGCCTGCCGAATTCGCGGGTCTCGACCGCGTTCGCGAGACGGGCGGTGACGCACCCCGCCTCGCACTCCATGGCGGCGACGAAGGCTACGGTTCCCTGCGAAAGCGCCGCCATCGTCACATGTTCCTGATCGTATTGGAGCGCGTATCGCTCACGGCGGACATCAGATTCGAGGCCGTGGTGTAAGATTCGTCGCGGCGGTCGACGAGGCCCTGAAGGCGCGTCATGTCCGCCTGGGCGCGGTTGTTGAGCCCGTCGATCGTCGATTTGAGCTGCTGCAGAATGCCCTCTATCCCGGCCTTTGTGGCGTCGGCCTCGGTGCCCGCGCCGTTGTTCGTCTTGAGATACTGCGCACAGCCGGCCTTGCGGATCGTATCCGAGACATTGACCGAGAAATATCCGCTCATGGTTTTACTGCCTTCGTCATCGCTTTTGAAATCGGCCTGCTTTTTCGTCACGGCCGCGAGAGCCTCGCCAAGCTTGTCGAGGTAGTTGTTGCGGGCCTTGATGCGCGCCGTCAGAGGCGCGACCTCGCCTTCGACGGACACGGCGCGGAATTCGCTGACTGAGACCATGATGTCCTGAAAATCGACTTTGCGGGTCTTGCCGTTGCCGTCCGTTATGGAGTAGTCGCCGAAGTTCGCCCCCCATGACATCGAAAGATTCACGTTTTCCTTGCCGATGTCGCCGCTTATGGCTTTCGAAGCGTCCATGTTTCAGTCTCCTTTCCGCAATCGCCGGTCATTCTATGTTCGATATCGTGGAAGACGCCGCATCCAGCGACTTCTTCACCAGCCGCGAGGCCGTATTGTACGCATTGTCCCTCTTGGTGACGAAACTCTGCAACGCAACCATGTCCTGCTGAAGCTTGTTGTCCTCGACATCGAGCATGTAGCGGATTTCGTTGCGGGCTTTCTCGGCGCTTTCGCGCGTGATCCTGTTGCCGTCGGTGAGCGATACCGTGAAGCCGTATTTTGCCGCAAGGTTGCGCGCCGTGATGAGATTGTCGTCGGCGTCCGACTTGTCGCCGGAGGACGCGTCCTTGACCTTCAGCGTCGCCACCGCCTTGGAGATGACCGCCAGCGCCTCGCCGAGATCTTCGAGCTTGTGCTGGCGGGTGCGGACCACGGCGGCATATGCCGCCGAGGCAGTCTCTATCGCCGAAGACTCGCGGAAAGCGGCCGCGGCAAGAGCCGCGCCGTAATCCTGGTCGGCGGCGCCGTCCACGGAGTATCGCATCTGCGCAACCCCGTAGACGCTCGCCCCTTCGATCGCGCTGGGCTCTATCATGTTCGCCATCGGCAACACCCCGCCTTACGCCTGGATCGCGTCGCGCATCGACTGCGCCTCGGCCTGTATCACGGCCTGCAGCAGCTGTATGACATCGTTCACGAGCGACTCCGCCTGGCTGAAAAGGTCCTTTGTCTGATCCAGCTCCTCCTTGGATTTCTCCGTCTCGGCGCCGGCCTTGGTGGCCTCGGCCTGGCTGAGCTGCGAACCGGCGGAGACCATGGACTGGAAGGCGTTGCCGAGGGAGTTGAAGAGCATGTTGAGCATCTCGGCCTTGCCGAACGCGCGCATGGCCTTGAGATACGACGTGTCGGCTCTCTGGACGCTTGCGGCGAGAGTCTCCGACGCGTCGTTCGCCGTCTTCATGTCCAGCTGGTACTCTGCCTTGGTCGTCACCTTGAGATCGCCTATGGAGCCGGCGAGCTCTCTGTAGCCGTAGGCGCGGGCGTACTTGAGTTCACTCTCGGCCGTCACGACCTTTTGGTTCGCGGCCGCACGTTCGGCGGCGGTTGCTGTCTTCGGCAGGTTCTTCTGCTCGTAGAGGGCGTTCTGGTACTTGTTTTCGTACATCTCTACGCCATCCTTGACGGCTGAGCGGTATTCGCTGCGGAGCTTGCCGGTGATCTGGTCGTCATTGGCCTTGACTTCTTTCTGCAGCGCCGCCTCGCGCTCGGGGATCACCTTGCCGGTGAAGTTCGACTGCGTACGGCCGCAGGCCTCGCAAGATTTGGTGATTTTCTCGCCGAGTTCAGTGCTGAGGCTCATCTTCTCGGCCTGCTCCTGGACGCTGAGCTTTTCGCCGCCGAACTTTTCGGCGCTGAACTCCTTGGCCAACAAGTTCGTGAGCCTTTCGGCCTTCGGGGCCTGCTCCGGAGTAACCTTCTGCGCAAGCTCGGCCTTGTTGTTCGCCATCTTGTCGTACGCCTCGATCACCTTCGGGTCCTTGAGATCGGCCCTGTTCACCCCTCCCGGGTTCGTCTTTGCCTCGTTCAGCTGAGCGAGCTCCCCGTTCTTGGCGGCGGAGTCGGCCTGCAGGTTCTGGATTTTCGCTTTGATGCCGTCCGCCGTACCGAACCCGTCGGCGCGCACGCTCGCCTTCATCCCAACGGTCGTTTTGCCGGCGACGGCATTCAGCTGGTTCTGGGCGGACTGCTCCGACTCCATGGCCGTCATCATCTGCACGTTCTGGCGGGCGGAATTCACGCCGCCCTGCTGCATGGCGGTAAGCTGCTTGTTGAAGGCGCTCGACATCGATTTGAGAGCCCCGATCGATACGGCCGCCTGAAGAAGCGAACATGCGAGGCTGCCCATGAGACCCGTCCACGCCGCCGTCTTCTGCTGCTCGGCCTGGTTCTGGATCGACTTCTGGACGGACTGGTTCTCGGAGAGCCGCATCTGGCGCGTCGCGTCGCGCTGCTTCTGGGCGACCTCGATGAGAACGGCCATGAGAGCGTAGATGTCGAACATGACGGATTTGGACCGCTTGCCCGATGCGGACGGTATGCCTTCAGCCCGGGCCTTCTCAAGAGCCTCAGTCATCGTAGACTTTATGCTCTCTATGTCGGCCGCGCTGAGGGTCAGCACTCCTTCCTTGGAAAGCGCCGTCAGCTTCGCGGAGATGCCTTCTATGGCCGCGGCGTCGACAGTCTCTGGGATGTCGAGATCGGGGATGGAGGCGGTGACCTCGCGGGTCGCGCCGTTTTCGCCGGCGACGGTGAACGTCACCGTCTTGTTCACCGTATCGACATTCACCGTTTTCCCGGCTTCTCCGCTGCCGTTCAGGGCGTTGATGAGCGAATCCCAATTGACGCCCATGCCGTTGTTTACGTTCGTCACTGCCATTTCAAAGCTCCTTTCGTTTTGACGCTCCGCGCTGTATACACGCCCGGAGGCAAATGGTTACGCCATCTGGCCGATATTCCGGGCGATCGAGGCCGCCGTGTCGGTATGGGACGCGATAAGCTCCGCCACATCGCTTATTCCGTTCTGGAGCGACTGGAGTATCTGATTGAGCTCCTCCTCGCTCTCCGCGAGGCGTTGGCGCATGATCTCGAGGAACTTCTCGGCCTCGGATACGTCCGCCTGGGCATTGCCGGAATCGTAGTTGATCTTCGCCGTGTAACCGCCCATGCCGATGCCGAGAATCCCCATGCCCACCATTACGGTCCGGAGCACCGGACTCGCGTTCTGCGCGATGTTCTGCAATGTCGCGCTTGTGGTGAACAGGCCCGAAAGCTTGGACGCGCTGCCAAGGTATCCCGCGCCGACCGAAGCCGCGATGATGGCGGCGCAGATGGCAACCTGCGCGACTATCTGCGCGGCCTGCTTGCTCATGCCGGCTTTCTGGAGCAGATCCGACAGCCCCTTCACGATTTTGTCCATCGTCCCCGTCTCGGAGAGGACCATGGACCCGACGGCCACCAGGGCGCCTACGCACGGCCCCAGCGCGACGCCGCCTGTCGCAACGCACGCGGCGACGGCCGCGACAACGGCCAGAGCCGCCATCGCCCATCCGAAAATCTTGCCTAAGATGCCCATCTTCGAGGCCTTATCCATCTTCTCGAGCGATTCGTTTATTTTGTCGATGCGCTCCTTGTGCTGCTTTTCGAGATCGTTCTGGTTGATTTCGATGCGGTCCTTCGCCATCTGGGCCTGGCGCTCGTCGTTGTCGAGCTGCAGATAGGCGATAAGCTTTTCGAGGTTGGCGTTTAGCTGCTTGACGCTGTCGGGGTTGTCCAGCGAGGGTATCCCCGTGGCGCCGGTCGGCGTACCCGTCTCCTGTGCGGAGGACGCCGAAACGGAGGTGCTCACAGTCACGCCGCGGCCGCCGAGAAGAGCGGCGACCTCCTTCGCGATCTGGGTGGCCTTCTGGGAAATTCCGGCGCCTTTCGCGGCCGTGTCGGCCTGGTCGACGTAAGAGGGGCGCTGCGGCGCGCCGGTATTCACATTGGGTATCGTGTCGGACATATGGATTTCTCCTTTCTTGATCGTTCCGCCTTGTCTACACGCAGCGGCGCGAAAGGTTACGCCTTTTCGCCGGTTTCTTCCCCGGCGGCGAGTTTCTTGAGCGCGGCGGCCTTTTCGCGGTAGGTGCGGCCGAGCTCCGTATCCTTGGGCGAATACATCTCCAAGGCGTCTATTGCGCTGCGCGCGTTGACCTTGTCCCCCATGGCGAGGAAGCATTCCGCGGCATGATACTGCGGCTTCGGGTTGGATATGTCAAGGAACGAAGCGTACGCATAGGACGCGACAGCGCCTTCATAATCCTTCGAAACCTGCTGCACCGCGCCTATCGCCATCCAGTATTTTGCGTTGAGATGGTCAAAAAGGACCAGAAACTTGAAGAGCTTCGCCGCCTCTTCATATTTTCCCGTGCGGTAGTAATTGAACCCGAGCGAATATACTGCCTCGAGTTCGTCATGGGAGATTCCCTTGAGTTCCGCAAGCGACGCCTCGCTTGCTATGAACTTGCGGGCGGCTTCGGCGATTTCATCGTTGGTGATCGTCTTTGAGTCCATGTCTCTTCTCCTTTTGGGTTAAATTTACTCAATTCCATCAAAATATGCGACTTATGCCTTGAGCGGTTGGCTGGAGTCCAGGGTCTTGAGATCCTCAAGCAGCTCGCCGACGCGGTCCATGGACTCGCGCACCACCCTCAGAGGGTCGTTCCGGATATCCTTGAGATCCTCCTTGGCGACCTCGGCCGGCGTCTCGGCCCTCTCGCCGTCGATGACTTTTCCGGCTTTCGCATCTGCCGTCAGCGCCGCGGCAAGGCTCGCAAGGGCCGATTCGCCCAAAACGCTGAACGCCGCGCTGATATCCGCCTGAAGTGCGCTCACCTTTGAATCGATGTCCGCGATGGAGTCTTTTATCGACTTTATCTTGCCGTCGACGGTCGCCTTTTCCGACTGGGCTTTCGCGAGATTGGATTCGTTGCTTTTGAGCGCCGTCTCGGTCGCCGCCAAGGCCGCAGTCTCCGTCTCTATGTTGCTGTCGGTTTCATCGAGGGCGCTCTTCTTTTCGGCAACGAGCTTCTCGGCGGCCTTTATGGCCGTCGCATCCTGCTCGGCGGCATTCTTGAGCGCAGCGAGCGACTCCTCGGCGGCGGAGAGCTCGGCGGCCTGCTCCTCGCGCACCGCCTTCAGCTTTTCCACGTTCTCGCGGTGCACCTTGCCGTCCTTGATGTTCTGCTGCACAGCCTTCTCAAGCTGATCGATGAGAAGATCAAGCT
Source organism: Kiritimatiellia bacterium (assembly GCA_024694365.1). Classification (GTDB taxonomy): domain Bacteria; phylum Verrucomicrobiota; class Kiritimatiellia; order RFP12; family UBA1067; genus UBA1067. The sequence goes on along the minus strand of JAILJX010000054.1, from coordinate 43,660 downwards.
CGAGCGAACGGGCGTTGAGCGGGGCAAGCTGGGTGTTGAGCTCGGATGCAGACTGCACGTAAGCGCTAACCTTGGCATCAAGATCGGCTATGGACGCCAGCGCGGCGGTCTGCTCTTCAGAAAAGCTGTTCAAGACGTCTATGACAGACGCCAACCGTTGCTTTGCGACGGATACGCGGTTCTCCGCGTCCTCATCCTTCAGTTGGGCGAGCAACTTTTCCAAATCGCTGAAAGCGTGAGATACGGTAAGCGCATCCCCGGAAAGAATGGAGGTCGTCGCCTTGGTCTGCACAGAGGCCAAAACGGGGGCATCGGCAGAGGAGACCGCCGCGGCGGCTGCAGTCGCGTTGAGATTGTTGAGTTCTATGTTTGTCATGTCTTTTCTCCTTCTTTGCCTTGATTACACGCGAGACGCGGAAAAGTTACAAACTAAATACGAAAAGGCTTCATCATCATCGCAAATTTCATTCTCCTGTTGGATAATTCATCATCTTCGGCCGAAAATTCACCATTTTGGGCACAATCCGCGTAATATTCTTTCTCAGGAGCGATTTCTTCGGGCTGTCCGCCAGCGGGGATGGGCCTGGTTTCGTCTTCGGAAAGAGGCTCCAGCCCCATGCGAACCATCTCACGATTCACGGCTTCGCGCTGACGTTCGGTGAACCGGAACTCCTTGACCTTTTCGCGGGTAAGCCCTTGGCTCGCGAGAAGCCTGTCCGTCTCTGCGAAACGAAGCTCGGTCTGTTCGACAAGCGCCCGCGAATCCGCAATCGTCTTGCGGATTTTTGCGAGGTATGCGTCAAGTTCTTCTTTGGATTTCATTCCCGCATCGCTTCAACTTTTTCAAGGCTGAAGAAATTATACCATATTTCCCGCCGCGTCCGCGGAAAAAATTTGGGGAATCCGCGCGCCCGCGTGCGCGAAATTATGGTATAATTGCGACAGTTAACGAAAATGGCATATGTCCTACAGAGTCTGTTGCGCATAAGAGCGATGCGCGAAGACCGCGCGAGCGGCGAGCTTACCGCCGCCCGCAGGGCGGTTGCGGCTGCATCGGAAACGCTGACGGCCAGGCGGCGCACGCTTGCCGAATACGAGAAGACAAAGGATGAACGGCGCGACAGGCTTTACGAAAACATAATCGGCAAACCGGTCTCTCGCGAGCAGATAGATCTCGTCCAGGAGGGGATAGCCAAAATTGACGAGGAGGGGATCGTCAAGGCCGAAAGCGTGAGGCGCGCCGAGGACGATCTGAAAGCGAAAACCCGTAACGAAGAAAACGCGCGCGACAATTTCAACGCAGCGACAAAGAACAGAATGAAGATAGATGAACACAAAGCCGATTGGATAAAACGCGAGGCCGAAGAGCAGGAACAGCGCGCAGAAAGCGAATTGGAGGATTTCACCAGGAGGCCGCAGGATGATTGATTTTGCACCATTGGGCATATCCCCCGCCTCCATGCCAGCGTCCCCGGCCGGCGATACCATTGCAGAGTTCGGGGAATGCGGAGCATCTTCCAAGGCCGCACAACTGCCGCCGCTTGAAGATTCCGTCGCGAGATTTCAGGCGGCCATGCATGGCGACGGGCCGAATCACTCAGCGCTTTGGCTTTACGCCTCGGCGATGCAAGCCGGTCCGTACGTCGCAGAAGAGTCCGCAGATCATCCTGTCGCCGCTGCCGAAGGTCTGGTTGCAGCCGAGGCTCCAGTTCTCGCCGGTGAGCACGCCATAATTGATGCGCCTGTTGCCGTTGCACAGCCTGCGCCAGCGCCCGTAGCCGCCGACAAGCCAACCGTTGTGCCCGTCACGGTCAGCAAGCCCGCAGAAGATCCTGTCTCCTCAGACAAGTCTGTTGCAGTTGCACAACCGGCGCAAGTGCCCGTAACCGGCGAAAACACGCCAACCATTGCGCCCGTCGCGGTCGTCGACAAGCCCGCAGAAGCTCCTGTCTCCTCAGACAAGCCTACTGCAGTAACGCCGCCTGCGCCAACGGCTGACGCCCCCGCGCAACTTGAGCAAGCGCCTGTCGCCGTCGACAAGCCAACCGTTGTGCCTGTCGCAGCCGACAAACCTGCAGAAGTTACTGTTTCTATTGACAAGCCTGTTGCAGTTGCGCAACCCGAGCAAACGCCCGTAACCGTCGACAGTCCAGCCGTTGCGCCTGTCACTGCCGAAAACGCCGAAAGTTCCGTTGTCGCCGCGAAAAAGCCCGTGGCGCCATCGACGCCGGCAAAGCCTGAAGAAGACGACGAGTCGATGAAATCCCCAGGGGCGATCCATGCATCCCCTGCATCTGTCACGCCACTGACGCCAACCGGCATCGCGCCCGTCCTGACCGCAGCCGAGGTTTCCGCCGCCGAGGCAAATGCCGCAAGCGCGCGCACGCGAGAAGTCGTCTCGGCGGTGGAGACCGTCGCGGCAACCGTATCCGTGACCCCCGGTCTGGCAAAGGGAGAAGGCGAGGTGAAAATCGTACTGAAGCCCGATGTGCTGGATGGCTCGGAAATACGCGTAGAGGCCAAAGGCTCGGCGCTCACCGTCGCCATAACCCCGGCCACGCCCGAAGTCGCGCAGATCATGGAGCGCAACATATCGCAGTTCCAGCAGCATCTTGCTTCGCGCATACCGGCATTCGCCGTCACAGTCTCCGTAACACCCCGCAAGGGCAAAACAAATGAAACCGTCTGAAATCCTCGCAGCGCTCCCCGAGTGGTCGTCGGCAACGCCGGCCCAGCTTCTGTCCAACCCCGCGTGGGCGCTTCCATGCCGCCTTGGCGACACGCCCGCAATGCTGCGCTTTGACGCGATACGCCCTGCCGACACGCTGAACATCGCAGTGAAACTAGAGGACGAGGAGCATGCGATCGGAATTTCCGACAGCGCCATTTTCCCGGAACTGCACAAAATATGGCCGTCGCGGAAAGATGTTCCGGAGCCGATTCTTCTCGCGCTTGTCGAGAAAGAGTGCGGAAAACTCCTCCAGCTTCTCGAAAACGCCTTTCGCCGCCAGTTGGCGATCACCGGCATGGCCAGGGAAGGCGCGGGCAAGGATTCGCTGGCGGGGCGGGTAGTCTCGGCAGGAAACGACCTAGTCGCATTCACCGTTTCAAATTCCCCTTCGCTTACCGACACTCTCGGGCAGCTTCGGTACATCGACATAGCGAGCCAGACGGTCCGCAGCCGCGTCCTCCCCGCCGAGGTGGAGATCGCATCGTTCGCCCTTTCGCCGGGAGACGTCCCCATGACCGGCGACATGCTGCTTCTTCCGGAAGTCGATCCCTCCGCCCCGGTCCATGCAAAGCTTGCCGTCGACGGACGCTTCAACGTAGACGAAGGGACGGGGGTCACGGAACTCAAGGATGCCGGACTTTGGCGCGTCGTGCTCTCCAGCCGCATCGAAGTACCCTTCGGCGCCCTTTCCGACCTTGCCGCAGGCGCAGCGGCATGGAGCGACATACCCGATTTCGCCAGACTCGGCGAAGTTCCGCCCGAAACGGCACTATCGCTTGTTCGGGCCGGCAAAACCATCGCGACAGGGCGGCTCGCCCGTCTTGGCGCCCAGACCGCATTCGCAATCGACGCAACAGCCTAAATCAGGACGCACGCCATGTTTCAGACAGATCCGTTCTCACTGATAGTCCTGCTTGTAGGACTCTCTCTGCTGCCGTTCATCGCAATGATCGCGACGAGCTACCTGAAGATAGTCGTCGTAATCTCTCTCATACGCAACGCTCTGGGCATACAGTCGATACCGCCCAACATGGTCGTTAACGCGATGGCTATGATTCTCTCGTTCTACATCATGGCTCCGATATGCTCAGAAGCGTGGTCGATCGCCAAAACGGAGCTCGCCGGCAAGCCGGCCGGCGCCTACGAGACGCAAGCCGTCGCAAAAGCGGCGGACCCCTTCCGCGAATTTCTCGTCCAGCAGACCGACGACCGCCAGCGCGCTTTCTTCGTGACCACGGCCGAACATCTCTGGAGCAAGGACGGAGAACCCGCCAATGTCGACCCTGAAAGTTTCGCGATACTTCTGCCGTCATTCTGCGTCTCCGAACTCACAAAGGCTTTTCAGATAGGCTTTCTCGTCTACCTGCCGTTCATAGCGATCGACATCATAGTCTCCAACATCCTGCTCGCGATGGGCATGATGATGGTCTCGCCGGTGACGATCTCCCTTCCCTTCAAACTCCTCCTGTTCGTCATGGTCGACGGGTGGACGCTTCTGATCCAGGGACTGGTGAGGGGGTACGCCACATGAACCAGGCGCAGATTCTCGACTATGCCCAGACGTGTCTCATACTCGTCCTGAAGCTATCTCTCATACCGATTCTTGTCGCAACGGTGATCGGCGTCATCGTCTCGCTCCTGCAGGCCCTTACGCAGATCCAGGAGCAGACTCTAGGCTTCGCAGTGAAGCTCATCGCGATATCCATAACGCTCCTGGCCTGTGCATCGTGGATGGGGTCGACGCTCCTCCTGTACACGCAGGACATCTTCGTTCACTTCGCCCTTCTCGGCAAATAGCGTGTCATATCTGGAATTCCACCGCTGGATTCTCGCAGCCGTGCTTGCAATGGCACGGTTCGGCGGGGCGTTCGCCATATGCCCGGCGCTCACCGAATCCATGATCCCGGGCGTCGCGCGACGCGCGGCTACGCTGGGATTCGCATTTCTCGCCATCCCTTTCATCCATGACGGAATGCCCCCCGGCGAACCGCAGATGTGGATATTCGGCCTCATCGCCGCCAAAGAAGCTCTCATAGGGTTTTTCATAGGCTTCTTCTCGGCGATACCGTTCTGGGTCGCCGAAAACGTCGGCAATCTCATCGACAACCAGCGCGGCGCGACGATGGGTGAAGTCTATTCGCCGCTGAACGGATCGCAAGTCTCCACAACCGGCATATTCTTCTCGCAGCTTGCATCCACGATCTTCTTCGTAAGCGGAGCGGTCCTTCTCGTCCTCGGTGCGCTCTACGAGAGCTATGCGATATGGCCAGTCTTCGAAAGCTGGATAGGCTTTGCGCCCAACACGCCCGCGCAGATACTCGGAGCCCTGGACGGGATGCTGAAGACGACGATCGTCATCGCCGCGCCGGTCATCATAATAATGTTTCTCGCGACGCTCGGGCTCGGCCTGGTGAACAGGACCGCCCCGCAGCTCAACGTCTTCTTCCTTTCGATGCCGGTGAAAAGCGCCCTTGGCGTCGCGATGCTGATAATCTATCTCCCGTTCATAATGGACATGCTCATGTACACCAAAAAAGCCGACATCCTCGCTCCGGTGCGCGGAATCCTCGGAGGCTGACCATGGGCGGCGAAGGCGGCGAAAAAACCGAGATGCCAACCCCGAAAAAGCTGCGTGATGCGCGGCAGAAGGGGCAGGTGTGCACATCCAAAGACGTAGTCTCAACCGCGATTCTCGTCGTGCTCTTCGCGATTCTGGGCTGGACGGCCATCGCTCTTGTCGACGACTGGGACCTTGCCATGGCATTCGTCTCCGGCCGCATAGCCGAAAACGACTACCCCGCCGTGCGAGAGTCGACCAAGCTCTTCGCGTGGATAGTCTGCAAGCACTCCTTCATATTCGTCCTTGTTGCGGCAGCCGTCGGGATCGTAGGCAACGTTGCGCAAATCGGATTTCTTTTCACCTTCGAACCCCTGGTCCCGAAGCTGGAGAAGCTCAATCCCGTCGAAGGGGCGAAGAAGATATTCTGCATGAAGAATCTCTTCGAATTCCTGAAAAACGTCGTGAAGGTCTGCTTTCTCAGCTATCTGGTGTACAAGATAATATGGGCGTCGATACCAGAACTGCTGACGCTTTGCTACGGCACCGTGGACGACATTTTCCCCTGCCTCAAGCTGATGCTCAAGCGCCTCGCCGCGTACACGGCTTTCGGCTACATAATGATCGCCATCGTCGACCGCATTTTCCAGGGACGGAACTTCACGAAGCAGATGATGATGACAAAAGACGAGGTAAAGCGCGAATACAAGGAAATGGAAGGTTCGGCAGAGGTGAAGCAGGCGCAACGCCAGTTTCGCGACGAGATACTGAACGGACCCGACCCCGCAAAAGCCACAAAGAGCGCGGATGTCGTCGTCACCAACCCTACCCATATCTCCGTAGGCATCCGCTACCGGGCCGACGAGGCTCCGCTTCCGCGCATCTGCATCGCAGGTGCGGACGCCATTGCGAAGACAATCCGCGAAACGGCGCTCGCCGAGGGCATTCCGATAATGGAGAATGTCCCCCTCGCACGAGAGCTCTACGCAAAGGGACGTGTCGACGAATTCATACCCGACGACCTGATAGAACCCGTCGCGGAAGTGCTCAAATGGGCAAAACAACTCGAGGACGCACGAAAGGAAGAATCCGACCTCGACTCCGTCAGCCTTGACGAACCGATTTAAGGAGTGCCATGACTATCGAAGAAACATACAATACGCTAGCGCCGAAGATCACAAACTGGCTGGTTGCGACAGGCTCCGGCTACAACGACGCCTGCGACATAGTGCAGGACGTGTTCGCGAAGCTGTGGTCGATGCGCGACGACCTTAGAGACAATGACGGCGCCGTATCCGGCCTTGCCTTCACCATCGCCCGCAACCTTAGGAAGAACCGCGCGCGCGACGACAGCAGAATAACATTCGTTGACGAAATCACCGACGAGCAGGCCGGAGCGGCGGCAGAGGCCGTCACGTCCGCGGCGACGGACGCCGCCTACCTCAGAAAGCGCCTGACGGCCGCTTTCGCCAAGCTTCCCCCTTTGCTCCGCGAAGCATACACGCTGTTTCAGATCGGCGAGCTGTCCATAAGGGAAATCGCGCATGAGACCGGCGCAAGCGAAAACCTGGTGAAAGTGAGAATACATCGCGCAAAAGAGAAATTGCAGGTAATTCTTTCGGACCTGAAAAACTTTTGATGTTTTTCTGTAACCTTCCGCTTTTCTGCGTGTAGTCCCCGCGGAAACGACAAAGGAGAACGACATGAACATCGATTTCAACGCAAAAGCAGCGAACACGTCAAACATCGTCAATACATCACCCGCTCTGGAGGCGGGGAAGGCCGCCGCAGCAAAAACGGCGTCAGCCGGCCGAGGGACTGACCTCTCCATAACAACAGCCGCGGGCATGGCCCCGGGAGAAATCCCCGACATAGACTTCCCCGAGGATGAAAACGCCGCGCGCAACGATCATCTCGGCGAACTGGTGAAAGCGGCATTCAACCTGCCTGCGCCGCCTGCGGATTTCATGAACCGAACCGTCTGAGGGCTCAGGACAGCGCCGCAATAACTTCCGGCAAAAGCTGCTTCTTTCTCGAAAGGACCCCCGGCATGACGAGCGTGCCGTTCGGGCCCTTTCTGTACGGGAGGGCGCGCCGCACCGACTCCAACCCGCGGAAAAGAAGCTCCGAATTGCCACGCACGGGGTCGGTCACCATCAATGCGAAGAAGTCCAGGGCATTCGCTTTTATGGCGCGGTCTATCGCGGCGGAGAGCTCGTCCTTGTGCCGGTGGAAAAACGCCATATGGGTCTCTTCTATCTGGGCCAGCATGAATTTCCGCCCGGCCTCGTTGTATGTCTTCGCGTCGCTTGCTATGGCATCGTCGGGAGAAAGGCTCGTGAGAGGCGAGGCGATGGAGGACATCCCCTCCATTATCGACTCCGCGGACTCGCCGCACAGTTTCTCCAGCCACGAACAGAGAGACCTGTCGGCATCCGTGGTGGTCGGTGATTGGAAAAGGAGCGTGTCGGAAACAATGCCGGCTATGAGTATCCCGGCTGTCGCCCTTGTAGGCCTCTCTCCGACGGCGCGGAACATGCGCGCGACCAGCGTACATGTGGAGCCAACGACATCCGCCGTGTAGCGTATCGGCTCGCGTGTCGCGGCGAAGGCTATGCGGTGATGATCCACCACCTCCACGACCGGAACCTCCTCCAGACCGGGTATCCCTTGATCCGTCTCATTGTGATCGACCAGAATCATCCGAAAAGGAGGCTCCTCGGCGAACGCACGCTTGAGCACCGTCCCCATCAGCTTTCCGTTTTCGTCGACAACGGGGAAATGGTTGTGGCTGCTCTTCACAGCGGCGACGCGAATGTCGTGGACGGGATCGGAGTCGATCAGGACCTGTGCGCAATGGTGCAGCGGGGCGCGACCTACGGGGATGGTCAGGTCTCCGCGCGACAGAAACAGGTTGAGAAGCTTCGCCGGGGAAAGCATACCCGCGAAAGAGCCGTCCCTGCCCCGCACGGGCAGGCTCGATTCGCCGCTCGCCTCCAGCTTGCGCAAGGCATCCACAAGCGAGATGTCGGCGTCTATCATCGGGACCGAACGGTCTATCAAATGCCTGACACGGACATATACGTCGCGCTTGGCCCTTACAGGCTCGGCCCCGAAATGGTCGAAAACCCATTTTGCCTTTTCGGGAAGGCGGCCGGCGCAAATGGCTTCTACATCGGCCATGCCGGTCCGGCGGCGGAGGTCTGCGAGCGCATAGGCGCTCATGATCGAATCGGTATCGGGATTGCGGTGTCCGCAGACGTATGTCTTCATATGGGGGATCCTATTTTCACGGCTCCTTCGCGGAGCACTTCGATCGCACCATCCGGCGCAAGTTTCACCACGGTGGACGGAACTCCCCCCGGGCTCGTCCCCCCGTCTATCGTTATGTCGGCCGCAAGCCCCACCTCCGCAAGCGCCGCCGGCGCATCGGCGGCAGGCCGCCGGCCGGAGAGGTTCGCGCTCGTAACCCTTAGAAGTCCGCCGCAGCGCCGTATGAGCCGGCGCGTCCATTCGTGATCGGGAACGCGATAGCCCTCCCCTTCGCAAACTATGGTGAGCGCGCCTGGCCAGAGGTTAGCGAGAACGCCCACGACAGGCGTAGACTCCGCATCTGCGGCAAGGAGCGCAATTGGTTTCTTGGCCTCGCGCCCTTTGATCGTGTAAAGCCTCTCCACGGCATCCGGGAAATCCGGATGGGCGGCAAGCCCGTAGACGGTGTCGGTCGGTATTACGGCGACACCGCCGGACATCAGAACGGCGGCGGCTTCTTCAAGTCCCGCCTCATCGCATCTGCACATCTTCATCGGCGGATATTATACCATATCTAAACCGTCACTGCCGCCGCGAATCCGTCCGCCCGGAGAAATCTTTCTCCGGCGCAGCTTGGAGCGCCCCGTCTTGTGCTATAATACGCACATGCACATGAAAATACTTTTTCTCTGCCATGGAAACATCTGCCGCTCGCCGATGGCCGAATTCCTTATGAAGAAACTGTTGGCGGACGCCGGCAGGGACGACATAGCCGTCGAATCCGCCGCCCTCCACACCGACGAAATAGGCAATGACCTCCATTACGGAACCCGAAACAAGCTGCGCGAAATGGGAATTCCGTTCTCGCGTCGCGCCGCATGGCTTCTTACGGCAGAAAAGGCGAAAGAATACGACCTCCTTATCGGCATGGACGCCTACAATCTCGCGGACTTGCGGCGGCTCGCATACCCTGAAGACCGTTCCAAGATCAAAAGCCTGCTTTCTTTCGCAGGTTCGGAGCGGCCTATCGCCGATCCTTGGTACACGGGCGATTTCGACGCGACATGGGATGACATCCTTGCCGGATGCACGGCGCTTCTGAAAGCCCTACCCCCTCCGGAACAGGCATGAACCCCCGAGCCCCATGCAGAGGCCGAAGCGGACCTTTGCGCCTTACTTCCTGTTCTTGATCGGAACGTACTTGCGCGGATGGTAGAGCGGCTTGTACGCGGGACGTATTATGGGACCCTGATTGATCAGCTCTTCCATGCGGTGGGCGCACCAGCTTACGCAGCGGGCGACGGCGAAAAGCGGCGTGTAGAGATCACGCGGGATGCCGAGCATCTCATACACGAAACCGGAGTACAGGTCGACGTTTGCGCAAACATCCTCGGCCCGGGGATGGCGAGACTTGACGACCGCGGCGCCGCGGTTCTCTACAAGCTCGAAAAGAGCCATCTCGTCCTCGCGATGCTTCTCTCTCGCCAAGGCGCGCGCCTTCCTCTTCAGGAGCTGGGCTCGGGGATCGGAAATCGTGTAGACGGCATGCCCAAGGCCATAGATCAGCCCCGTGCCGTCCCCAGCCTTCCTGTCCGCTATCTTCTCCAGATACGCGACTACCTGATCTTCGTCGCGCCAGTCTGCGACCTTTTTCTTTATCTCGTCCATCTGGCGCATCACTCTTAGATTGGCGCCGCCGTGGCGCGAACCCTTAAGCGCGAGAACCGATGCGGCAATCGAGGAGTATATGTCGGTATGCGCACTCGTGACAACATGGGTCGTGAAGGAGGAATTGTTTCCGCCGCCATGCTCGGCATGGAGAATGAGCGCGAGATCGAGCGTCTCAGCTTCGAGCCGGGTGTACTTGCCGTCCGGACGTATGAGCATGAGGAAATTTTCCGCTCCCGACTTGGTGGGATCGGGATTGCGTATCATCAGCGATTCGCCCATGTGATAGTGGGCCTTGGCCTGATAGGCATACGCGGCGATCGTCGGCATCCCGGCCATGATCGCGACGGAGCGCTCCAAGCACTTCTCGATCGACAGGTCGTTTATCTGCGTCTGATCGGTATCGTCGTCGTATGCCATCGCAAAAAGAATCGCCCTCGCGATGGCGTTCATCAGGTCGATAGAGGGATGGCGCATTATGGCATTCTCCTTGAACCCGTCGGAAAGCTTGCGGTACGCGCCGAGACGCTTGTTCCAGTCTGAGAGCTGGTGGACGGTCGGTAGGTCTCCGAACATGAGAAGATACGCGACTTCCTCGTAGCCGTAGCGATGTTCCCGGCGATCGGCCGCCACAATGTCGTTGACGTCTATCCCGCGGTAGAAAAGCTGTCCGGGAACCGCCTGCCGTTCGCCTTCGGAGACGACATAGCCATGGACGCTGCCGATTGTCGTGAGCCCGACTAGAACGCCGGTACCGTCGTCGTTGCGAAGGCCGCGCTTGACCCCGTACTTGCGGTACAGGGCCGGGTCGATGTAATCGGCCTTGCGGATCTTCTCCGACTGCCTCTTGAACCACTCTTTGTCTGTCATCTATCTTCTCCTGGTCTTTCAAAAACGTCGTATTATACCTAAACCGCGCAGATTCCGCAAGTACCCCATAGGGTGAGTCGGTAAAGGGCCTGCGATCGAAAGGGAAACGCGGTGGAAAATCACGAACGGATGCTTCTCGCCAGCGTAGCGCACCAAATGCGCCAGGCTCCTGCAAGCTTGAGTACGCGCGCAGCCTCGGATAGGGTGGAGCCCGTCGTCATGACGTCGTCTATGAGAAGGATTGTGCGCCCGCGGACGAATTCCGGACGCCTTACCGCGATAGTGCCCTTCACGTTCTGCCGCCGCTCCTCCTCGTCCAGTCCCGCCTGACGCTTCGGGCGGCCCGTCCTCTTGAGTATGTCATCGCGACACTTTCTGCCGATGCGCCGGGCTACCTCTTCGGCCAGATAGGCGCTCTGGTTGTAGCCGCGGTCGATGCGATGAAAAAGGGTAAGGGGCATCGGGAGTATCAAATCCACGGATGGCGCCGCAAAATGAGCCCTTATGCATGCCTCCAGCCAGTCCGAAAGATCGTCCTTGAGCCAAAGGTGCGCGTTGAACTTGTATCCGAGAAGGAGCTCTCGCGCAGCGCCCTCAAAGCGGAACGCACTTGCCGCCCTGTCGAAAAAAGGCTTGTTCCGCTCGCAGTCCAGGCAGAGATATTCGCCCTCGTGACCTTCTATGGCGCGTCCGCATCTTGAGCAGCACCCGATTGGCGGGATGAACGGAATCCGCATCAGGCATGCCGAACAGACGTGACGCCCGGGCCTGTCGGCCGGGCGTCCACATACCGCACAACGGCGCGGCCACAACGCATCTAGAATGGCATCGGTCAAGACTCGATTTTCTTGACCACGCTTGTGCAGGCCTTTATTACGCCCGCAACGTCCGCGAGATTCGACGGCAGGATCATCGTGTTGTTCGCCTTGGCGAGATTGCCGAACTGGTTTATGTACTGCTGCGCAAGCTGCATGTTGACCGACTCCAGACCGCCCTTCTCCCCGAGAGCCTCGGCGACCTTGCGGATGCCCGTCGCCTGGGCCTCGGCGACAAGGAGAATCTCCTTGGCCTTGCCCTCGGCCTCGTTGATTTTCCTCATCCTCTCGCCTTCGGACAGGGCGATCGCCTCCTGTCTTTCGCCCTCGGCACGGTTGATCTTCGCCTGCCTCTCGCCCTCGGACTCCGCAATCATCGCCCGTTTCTCGCGCTCTGCGCGCATCTGCTTCTCCATGGCATCGCGGATCGTGCGAGGAGGCGTGATGTTCTTGATCTCGTATCGCGTCACCTTGATGCCCCAGGGGTCGCTCGCCTTGTCTACGGCGGTGACGATGGCGGAATTTATCATAGTGCGCTCCTCGAAAGAGCGGTCCAGATCGAGTTTGCCCATTTCGGATCGCATCGTAGTCTGCGCAAGCTGGGTCGTGGCGAAAAGGTAGTTGCCGATTCCATAGCTGGCCTTCGCGGGATCCATGACCTGCATGTAGAGGATTCCGTCCACTGAGACGGCAATGTTATCCTTCGTGATGCACTCCTGCGGGGGGACGTCTATCGCCTGCTCCTTCAGGGTGTGCTTGTAGGCGATCCTGTCGAAGAACGGAACGAGTATATGAAAGCCGGCATCAAGCGTGCAACGGTATTTCCCCAGCCGCTCGACTATGAAGGCCGTTTTCTGCGGCACTATAACCGCCGTTTTCACTATCGCCACAAGGACGACTACCGCCACTATGGCCGCGAATATGAGACCGAGGTCTCCCCCGTCCATGGCCAACATTGCACCGATCATGTTCATTTCATTTCCTCCACTTTCATTGTCAGGTTGTTTTGAGACACCACTTTAACCGTCGCACCCGGAGCGAGGGGGACGTCCGATTCCGCGGTCCATTCCGCGTCGCCTATCTCCACCCGCCCTGTGAGCGGCGGCGCTATTGCCTCCGTCACCCTGCCGGTGCGTCCGAGATAGTCGTTGTTGAAATCCGTCTGGGCGGTGGTGACATCGCCCCTGAAAATTCTCTTCAGCCAGCGCCTGAGAACGGCAAGATACAGGATCGAGAACGCGGAAAACAGGACGATCTGCCATGTGGCTCCGAGCGCTCCGCCGAATGCAAAGCGGCACAGTCCCACGGTCGCGGCGGAGAGTCCGAAGAAAAACATCACGAACCCCGGCGTAGCAAGCTCGAGGAGCATCAGAATCGCTCCCGCGTACATCCACAGCCATGCGCAGCTGAACATATCCATGTCAGTTCCTTTCCTTTATGTCGGTCACCGATGCCCCCGGAACCGCGGCCAGAATGGCGTTCAGCTTGGGGTCGTCAAGAAGTTCACTCCGGGAAGCGAAGGCCTTGCCGCGCGCAGGCGCAGGCGGGTCGGCCGGAGAAGGCTCCGGGCGGGGATGCTGCGGCGCCGGAGGAGGCGTGGCATCTGGTGGCGCAGGCTGGCGCCGGGGGACAGGACGCTGTGCGGCGAACGCAGGGGCGGGGACATCTTCATTGGCGCCGCCGGACTCCTTCAATTGCCTTACCGCTTTCATCAACTCCTCCACCGTCGCTGTCGTCGCTATCCTTGAGGCGCGGATGAGAGTCATCTCGATCAGAGTGCGCACGCTAAGAACGTATCTGAGCTTGTCCTCCATCTCCGCGAGCTGGTCGCAAATCCTGAAAACGCGTCCGGGGTCTATCCCCTTCGACTGTTCGGCGAGGACTTTTATCTGGTCGGGGGTGGCGGCGATCGATTTCGACTCCGTCCCGAGCGCCTGCACTACGACAAGGTTGCGGAAGTGCGTCAAGAGCTCTCCGGAAAGCCGGCGCATGTTCTTCCCGGCGGAATCGAACATTTCGATCGACTTCAGTATCCCGGCGACGTCACCGTTCAGGATCGCCCCGGCAAGATTCTCAAGGGCGCTGCGGGAGACCAGGCCAAACACGCCAAGGGCATCATCCTCGGTGACGGTGTCGCCCTTGAAAGATATAAGCTGATCGAGGGACGAAAGCGCGTCGCGCATGCCGCCCTCTGCTCCGCGGGCTATCGCCAGGAGCGCATCATCCTCCGCCTTGACGCCTTCTGCCCTGCACACGTGCTGAAGGCGCGCTACGATGTCGTTCGTCTGAATGCGGCGAAGATCGAAGCGCTGGCACCTGGAGATGATCGTCGGCAGTACCTTGTCCCCCTCCGTGGTCGCGAATATGAACCTTACGTGGGGCGGCGGCTCTTCAAGCGTCTTCAAAAGCGCGTTCCATGCCGCGTTTGAAAGCATGTGGCATTCATCGATGATGAAAATCTTGTATGGCGAAGCGGCAGGCTTGAACGGTGCCGCATCTATGATGGGCTTCACGTCTTCCACCTTGTTGTGGCTGGCAGCGTCGAGCTCGGTGACATCCAGCGAACGGCCCGCCGCGATTTCGGTGCAGTTGAGACACTTGCCGCAGGGCTCGACGCCATTGGGCGAGAGGCAGTTCAGCGCTTTTGCGAATATTCTGGAGAGGGTAGTCTTCCCGATGCCGCGGGGACCGATGAAAAGATATGCATTCGCGATGCGCTTGGCCTCTATGGCATGGCGCAGAGTTCGCACCACGTGTTCCTGTCCGACGACATCTTCAAATGTCATCGGACGATATTTCAGCGGCAGTGCTATATGCGTATTCTCGGCCATTGCTTATGTCCCCTCTTGCTATTCCATGTGCACACGGAAGAATCTGTTCGTTCCGCCTCCATCGACGGCGAAACGCACTTTCACGGATTTCGGATCTCCATCCATCTCCTCGACGGATCTTATGTCGCATTCCGAAAAGGAGGCGAAGTCGGGCGTCGCGGAAGAATATACCTTGAACGCATCGGTGAAATCCTCAAGCGGCAGGTCGGCCTGAACGGCGACCTCGCCGCTTTCCCCCGCAATCGAAAGTCCCGTCACGGAAATCTGCGTCGGCCACGCGAAGCCGCCATCCACGGCAGAAACAAGGCCGTTGCGGATGAGATACGCGCTCGTCGACGCCTCCGTCTCGACTAGCCAGCGCCCATCGGGCAGCCATATGCTTATCTCTCCGTTGTCATCGGCGAAAAGTCCGTCCGTGCCATATGGGTAATCGGCCTCTCCTCCAAAAACGGACGCCTTGACATTAAGTTCAACAGCCTCTCCGGGGCTGAATCCGCCCAACACGATGCGCGCGACCCGCTCTGTCCCGTTTGATGGCGCGATACCGTCGGAAAACGCCGCCTTTACGGAGCCGCCGGTTATCGAAACGGGAACTGACACTGTCTTGAACTCGTATGTCCCGCCCGAGAAAGAGACGATGGAGGACTCTGACGCAGACGACACGGATGTGGCGGAAAGTCGCGCGAGCCCGTTGGTGAATGCAACATCGCCCGACACCTCTACGGAAACGGCGGTGGTGTCGCGGTCGTCAGAATCGAGCCTGTAGGCTGCATCCCGGGACAGCGACAGGACGCCGTTCGCGCAAGCCCATGTCGCCCCGTCTCCGCCTGTCGAGGCGGGGATGCCGTTCACAAGGAGCCCGTCCGATAAAGTCGAGTAGCCTGTCCGTTCGGCGACTACGGGCTTGTTGTCGACGGTTGCGGACCATGTGGCGGAAGAGCCGTCCAAGGAAATGGAGTACGACCCCGGCGGGAGCCAGAGATAAACCCTGCCGTCTCCATCAGCATAAAGATCGGCAGCGTTATACCCCGAATCGTTCCCGGAAGAATCTCTGACCGCAAGCGACACCTGCGACCACTCCTCCACGCCGCAGTCCACCGTTACGCACTCTAGCCCGTCCACCGACGATCCGTTCACCGGACGGCTTCTGCCGATAGCTCTTCGCTTTTCGGTCTTGCGCAAAGCGTGTATGCTGCCTCCTTTGATGATTTGGCAGCCGCTCTTGCTCGCAGCGTAATTGTCGCCGATGTCGAAGCACCCGTTGTAGGCCAGGTTGTCCACGACATTCGTTGGCCCGACAATGTATGTCCCCGAAATGATGGTTATGTTCGAATATTGCTGGTTGGCGCCGCCTATCACCGATGCGGCTTTGCCGGTCCCCGCTGCGGCGCCCGCGTCTTCAAGGCCATACGCTTCCAGGAGGCCCGTTCCCTTGAGAGTTAACACGCCCATGTTGAAGATATGTATTGCAGAGCGGTTCACACCGGTCGTCTCAAGCCTGTTTTTCCCCGTCACCGTAACCGTCAAGCTGTTCGTGAAGGCGTCTATCACATGGCCCGTGGACGACAGGTCGAGATCCTCGAGCACAAGACTCGCCGAGGGCGCGCCGATGCAGCAAATTGTCATGTTGGTCGTGTTCTGGCCGCTGAGCTCGTGGGAGACGGCGTTTGTTATGGTGAGAATCCCCGTCCGGGACTTGAAATACCATCCGTCGCCATTCAGAACCTGTCCCGGATCGACGCCGTCGATCGTAATCCCTGTGTGGATTTTTGGATTTTCGTCATCTTCTCCAGGCGAACCCGATCCGTTGTCCACCCAATATGCATGCAGCTCGAATGAATCGACAATCTGGCAGTAGTCCCATTTTGAATTGCCGTCGGAATCATACACCATCTCGCCGGAGCCGTCTTCGCCAGTGAACCAGCCCTTGAAATCATATCCCTTCTTGGTGTACTGCGGAGCGACAGGCAAGGCCGCCATGAAGGAAGCCGTCTTTGTCATTGATGTGCGCCCGTTGACATGCGGGTGGAATACCACGGATAGCGAGTGTATCCCAATTTGGCGCGCCACGGCATTCTTGACGTCGTCACGCGCTGGCGTGACGGAAAGGTCGCCGACCGAGCTTGAAATGAATATTGTGCCTTTGTCGCCCGAGCCCCCCGCGGCGCCCGATCCGCCGCCTGTGCCGCCGCTGGCTGAACCGTAATAAAGGTTTACTGTGCGATTGCCGCCGCTGCCGCCGCTGCCGCCCTTCGTCGTCGTCCAGCCATTGTCCTCTTTCCATCCATATCCGCCCGATGCGCCCTGTCCCCATGCCGTCTCGGTTCCGTCCCAGGAACTGCATGATGTCGCTCCCGCTCCGCCGCCGCCGCCGCCGCCACCGCCGCCGCCGCCGCCGCCGATTCCGTACGGCGCAATCTGTCCGCGGCCGCCGCCGCCGCCGCCGCCGCCACCGCCGGCGTTGTAATCGTTCAAATTGGCGTCATAGTGGTCCTTGCTGCCGCTATCTCCGCCGGAGCCGTCGCTGGACGCGGCGCCGCCCCGCGAGGATTCGACCGTAACGTTGCCTACGATGTACACAGTTCCGCACCCGCTGCCGGTGTCGCCGCCCTCCCCTGCAATCCCCGAAGACCCGTCGCCGAACGCTTTGGACGTGTAGGATTCCTTCGTCGCGGAACGCGGAGCGCCCGTGCCGCCGGACCCGCCCCAGCCGCCGTCGCCGCCTATGCCGGGAGCTCCGCCGCCGCCGCCGGCACCGCCGCTTCCGCCCGAACCGCCATAGCCGTTATCGTTGTTGACATATGCGTTGCCTCCGCGCGAGCCGTTTGAGCCGTCCGCGGCGGCTCCGCCCCTGGCGACAAGCTTTCCTTCGCCGCATATGTACAGAGTGGAGGTAGGCGGCAGGAGGATGCCGGCGCCCGCCCCGATGTTGCCATCGGCCGAAGCTCCTATGACGGTCAGCGTGCAGTTGGACAGAATGTTGAGAACGACGTTCGCCCTCGCCGGAATCACGAGCGCGCTTTCCCCCGCAGCCGTCGGCGCTATCGTGACGTTGTTCGTCACGGTGTAAACAGCGTCGCGGCCGAGATTCTGCGTATTCTGCGTCACGTACCGGCGCGACATCGCCGCGACGGACATCGCAACGAAGCAGAGGACAACCGCAGAAAATCCCTTCCTCCGCACAAAGCCCCCCTACAGATTGTTTACGTTGCCGCTGAGCTGGTTGTAAAGGCTCTTGAGTATGTTGGAGATCATGTCATAGCTCTGGTCGCGCTTGTTGGTGAACGACTGGAGTTCGATCATCGACTGCTGACTGAAAGAGTTCATCGAATCCATCTGCGATTCGATCGCATTGATCAGATCGGAACTGTCGGCATTGACGTCTGTGGATGAATACGAAATGCCAAGACTGTCGAAAAACGCGGCGTAGGTGTACGTCTTGCCGTTCACGGTCACGGAGTTGCCGGTAAGGGAAATCGTCCCGCTCGTCGTGTCGACGATCTTCTGCTCGATTTCGGTAAGCGCGGCAAGCTGGGCCGAAGTGAGGTCCATGGTGTTCATCAGGCCGATTACGCTCTCCTCCAGTTCGGCTGCGCGCTGCAAACACAGCGCCATCACGAGCTGGCCTATGGACAGCTCCCTCAAGGAGCCGTCCGCGTTCTCCACGCCCGGAACCGTGTACGTGTTCGCGCGAAGGTTGAAACCTTCGTCGTCCACCAGAGACAAATCGAATCCTACCGTTTCTATGGAAGATGACATCGTACCGTTCCTTTCAGAAGTTGGCTGCGTTCGAATTCATTGAGACTCCGAGCGCGCGTATGGTGTTGGACGACGTGGAATAGGCTACATCGCGGCGGTTGACCGCCGTCTGCAGATCGATCACGTCCTGCTGCTGCTGCTGGGCGAGAAGATCCATCTTGGACTTAAGCGCCGCGATTGCGGCCATCCTGTCGTCATAGGAGTCTACGCTGGAGGGAAGGTCGCTCGCGGCGATGCCCATGGTTCCCGTAAGGAAGGCCCTCGCAAGCGACCAGTTCGCACGGCCTGCGGCAAGGCGTTCAAGCCAAGTGGAGGCTTCGTCGAGAGTCGCGGAACCCTTTGATACGATGTTCATTTTGACGATGCTCTGCGCCTCGAGCGCCGCAGCGGTCCTGAGGCAGGTTGAAGCGATGAGCTGACCGAGCGAAAGGCCGGACGCCAGACCATTTGAATAGAGGCTTATCGACTCCGCCCCCGACGGAGCGTAGCGGTTGACCGCAATCTCGGTTTTTTCTATAGACATGGCTTCTCCCGGCTTTCGGGATGCTATTATACCATTTTTAATGCATCTTCTGCACGGACATTCTGTCAGAAAGTCGCTTGGCCGTCTGCTCCAGCAAAGCCTCGTTCATGGCGGCGATTTCATCAATCGCCTCGATAACCTTGCCGTCCTCAAGCTCTTTCTCTAGTTCATCGCGTTCTGATGGCGCAAGAGAATCGATGGTTTCCCTCAACTTCGACTCGACCTCCGCAAGTCTCGGATCCTTTTCATCCTCGCCACGCAAGATTCTCTGCATGGCCCTGAGATTTCTGGAAAGTTCGGCCGCATCATCCGCAAGCGACCGGTTTTCGAACATGATTTTGTCTATCGCCGCTTTCATGTTGCAGAAAATGCTGAGGCTTCGCGATATCATTATGGTCACAAGCATCGCTCTAAGTGCAGCAAAACACTGCACAAACTCGGCCGCCTTGCCCTTTCCCGCTATTTTATCGACGATTTTCTGTCCAAAGACGGAGAAAAGCCTCGTTCCCGACATATCGGGGCATTTGCCCTCAATCGACGCCAGGCGCGAAGCGCGTTCATACTCTGCGGTAAAAGCCGCAATGTCGTTGCGTATGCCGTCGAGGAGTTTGGAAAGCGAGACAAGAAGTCCAGGGTCGGGACGGAACACGGAGTCTGTTCCAGGATACTGTATGCCCTGCTCTGCCGCTCCGGCGAGAGCCTTGCCGGCGGCATCCAAGTCCTTCCGGAGCATTTCCAGATTCCGCCAATCGGCGCTCCCGGTCTCCGCCGCGTGCTTGAGCGCATCGAATCCGTTCGCAACGGGAAGCAGATAACCCTGCAGACTGTCAAGCGCCGCAGACGTTCCATGCATTTCGACTGCAATGTCAGGCAAGCCTTCAAAAACGGTCTTCCGAGCCCGTTCTCCATCGTTTTCAACGATTTTCCCGGCGGTCTTCATGAGCATGTTAAGCTCCGTCCCTCTCATGTCGCACCGCTGTATGGCAGGGAAGATATCCGCAAATGCACCGCCTGACGCTCTGTATATGCGGTTCAGCTTGTGAGAAAGGTCGGATTGCCGTTCTATCGCCGCGCGCATCGTATCGGCGATTTCATGGTTCTTGACGCTGATTGGATTTGCAGGATCAACCGGCGATCTATCCGCTACGGCACGTGCAAGTTCCGCAATCGTGTATTGCCCTACCGCCGCAAACGCCGCCTCCGCCTCAGTGCGGACTCGCGCTATTTCTGAAAAAAGCTCGATAAGCTGCGGGGTCTGAGCATATTTACACTTTAGCTCCTCGAGCTGCCCTTGCGAGAGCATAACCGTATCCCGGCGGGAAGCATTGGCGATTATCATTTTCAATCGGCTGGCCACTGTCCCTTGAGAGCGTTCTCGCCCCATTTCATTGATGCTCAGTATCAAGCGCGAGGTGAGGGGAACGGCATTCTCTCCGGTCCCGAGCATTCTTTCGGCCTCGACACGAAGTTCAGGACCGAACTCCGCCTCGAAAGAGTCGAGAAAATCGGTTCGCGACGCATTTTGGACAGCACATTCGCCCGGCCGGCCAGCAGTCACAAGCCGTCCATTCAGAAATCCGACGGCTTTGCCGTCCGTTTCTCTACTTGTATGCGTTGCGGCATAGTGCACGGCAGCGTCAACATAGGCTGAAAAGTTTACTGGCATGGCGTTCTCCTCTTCACTTTATGCTCTATATCCGTCGTGTATGCACCTGCATCAGGGAAAGGTTACTCCGGGAACGCGGTCAGACCCTCAAAAAGTTGCCGGCGATCGCCTCCGGCAGAGGAGTCTCATCGGGACGGGTCTCGGCGTACCCGCGAAAGTCAGATATTATCTTTCTCCACGATTCAAGCGCGTTCACAAACGATTCAAGTTTTTCCGCAAGGCCATGTGCCGTAAGCGCGCAAACGGGGAGCCGGTCTGCAAGCATGAACCTGCCGGACTCAGGGTCCTCCGCAAAAAGCAACCTGTAGACGAGTGCATGGCGAACACACCTTCAAGTATAAGCTTTCTGACGGCATCGGCAGCCTCCGGAGGCGGCTCGCCGGCATCGCCGCGCAGGACAATCGCATCGCCACCGGAAACGGCGGCAATGACCACAGACATGCCGTCGACATCCAGGCTGACGATTCCGTTTGAGTCCGGCTCCATCTCTTCCAATCCAATCTCAGAGCCGAGTTCCGCAAGCAATTCATTGAAATCCATTTCAAGACACTCCTTCCTTTGTCCGGAATATTATACCATATCTCAATCGGTTCTGCTTACGCGAGCTTGTCCAGCCTCGGCGAAAGATTGCGCGACGCGGAAATATAAAACAAATCCGTCCGCACCGGACGAACGGTGCGGACGGAAGCACAACCTGACAAGGCTCGATCAGTCCCGCTCGCCGGCAAGCCCGCCGCCCAGGGCCTTGTACAGGGCTATCAGATCTGTCGTTATCGTGCCGCGCGATATGACGAGAGCCTCCTCGAGGGACAGAAGCGACCGCTGCGCGTCAATGACTGCAGTGAAGTCCTTGAGGCCGTTGCGGTACAGATCTTTGGAGATGGTCACGGCATCCTGAGCCGCCTTGACCGCAGACTCAAGCGACCTGTAGCGATGGTATTCCCGCGTGTATGCGGCATATGCGTCACGCACCTCCCCATAGGCCGTATCGAGGGCAAGCTCATAGGCCAAAGCCTTCTCGTTCATCGCGGCCTCTTCCGCTTTTATGTTGGCGACGATGTTCCCGCCCTGGAAAATCGGCCAACTGACGGCGGGACCGATTGAGCCATAGAGCGAATTGCGCTTGAAAAGCTTGTCAGGGTGGGTGGATTCGAGCCCTATGGAGCCGTTTATGAAGAGTTTCGGATACCAAAGAGATTCCGCAACGCCCACGGCGGCGACCTGTGCCGCCAGCTGGCGCTCGGCCACGCGGACATCCGGGCGGGTGCGGATGAGATTGAGCGGGATCGATTCCAGCTTCGACGCAGGGAGCAGCCAGTCGCGTCCCTCTACTGACTCCAGCTCCTTCTCCAGATCGCCGGGGATGCATCCTGCAAGTATTGCGAGGGCATTCTTGAGCCTCTCCTCCTGCGCAAGCAGCGGGGGGATCGCCGCACGCGTCTGCTCTACAACATACTTCGACTGGTTGACGGCCAGCTCGTCGCCAATCCCGGAATCCATGCGCGACTTGAGAATATCATACGTCTCGGTCTGGAGGACGAGATTGGTGCGGGCGACATCGATCCTGCGCTGGGTCGTCCTTAAGTCGATATAGTTTCTGCCGACCTCGGAAGTCAAAGACACAAGCATGTCCTCCAGCGACCATTCAGCGGCTTCAGCCGTGGCTTTCGCGGACTCTACGCTCCGGCGCGTGCCGCCGAAAATGTCGATTTCCCACGAAGCGTCAAAGCCGGTCGAGAAGACATCGCGGTGAAGCGTATTGCCGGAACCGACCATCGACGACGTATTGGGCCCTCGCTCGGTGCGCACGCCGGATGCGGTTGCGTTCAGCTTCGGCCACCAGTCGGCCCCTGCGCCGAAAGCGCGCCAGCGCGCGGCGACAAGCCGCTCCTGCGCCATGCGGAAAGAAAGGTTTGTGGCGATGGCTTCGTCCACCAGCGAGACGAGTATGGGATCGTCAAACTTGCGCCACCACTCTTTGAGATCGGCCTCGCCGATGACTACGCGCGTATCTTCGGCGCCTTCCGCAGGCTTGTACTCGCCGACGGCGGTCCTGTTGGTAGTCGGCAGTCCTGCATCCGGAAGCGGAAGCCCGGGAAGTGTATCATCGGATTTTTCGTAATCCGGTCCAACCGATGGCATCCATGAGCAGCCCGCAAGCGCCAGGGACGCAAACGTCAGTGTCTTTATGTTCATATCAACGGTCCTTTCACGTAATGGTCAATCGTTTTCGCGGGCCTTGAGCGTACGGCGACGCAAAGCCTTTGCCGAAAGATAGGCGAAGAAGCGCTTCACGTTCTCGCGCCATGTCTGGAACAGCGCATACAGGCCCGGAACGAGCAGAATGCCGAAGGAGACCGAGAAAAGCATGCCGAAGAACTCGGTGGTTCCGAGGTGGTTGCGGCTCGCGGCGCCGGCGCCTGTCGCGATCATCATCGGCAACGTGCCGAGAAGCGTCGTGAGAGCCGTCATAAGCAGTGCGCGCAGTCGCTCGCCCGCGGCCAATCCGGCGGCCTCGGCTATCGGGACGCCATCTTTCTCGCGCTTGTCCTTGGCGAACTCGACGATCAGGATTGCGTTCTTCGAGGCAAGGCCGATCAGCAGCACGAGCCCGAGCTGGGCGTAGATCGAGAGCGAGAAGCCGTAGAGTTTGAGTCCGCAAAGGGCGCCGAAGACTGCAACGAAAATCGACAGCATCACGGGCAGAGGAATCGTCCACGACTCGTACTGCGCCACGAGGAAGAGATATCCGAAGAGAATCGCAAGGGCGATCAGCGGACCCGCCGAGCCCGCATTCTCCATCTCCTGATAGGTGATGCCGCTCCACTCGTAGCCGAAGTCGTCGTCCAGCTCCTCGTCCATTATGGCGACGAGCTCTTCGATGACCTGTCCCGTTGCGATGCCGGGCTTGGGCATGATCTTGATGTCGGCCGCAGGGTACTTCTGGTAGCTCTTCATGGTGCGCGGACCCGTCTCGCGCTTGATCGTGCCGAGCGAACCTATCGGCACCATGTTGCCCGTTTCGCTTCTAACGTAGAGCTTCTCGACGGCTTCGGGCGTGGCGCGGCCCGACCAGTCCGCCTGCACGGTGACGCGGTTTACCTGCGTGCCTAGGTTCACGTCGTTCACGTATCTGGAGCCGAGGTAGTTCTGCAGCGTCGCGTAGGCCGTCGCCACCGGGACCTTGTAGAGCTCGGCCTTCTTGCGGTCCAGATCGAGATGGAGGCGCGGCTTTCTGGACGAGAAGCCCGAATAGGCGAAGCTCACCGA
Organism: Kiritimatiellia bacterium; assembly: GCA_024694365.1. Taxonomy (GTDB): domain Bacteria; phylum Verrucomicrobiota; class Kiritimatiellia; order RFP12; family UBA1067; genus UBA1067. Next base: position 19,718 of record JAILJX010000054.1, on the reverse strand, counting down.
CGGGCTCGTGTTGAAGCGCATGAGAAGCTTGTTCTTCATCGCGTCAAGCTTGGCGGGGTCCATCGAATTCTTCGACTGCAGGTACATCGATATGGCGTTGTCCGCGCCGAGGCCCGGAATCGCCGGCGGCACGAACACCGTGACTTTCGGCTCGGGAAGCGCCGAGAGGATTCCCTGGGCCTTGGCGATGAGACTCAACGCGTGCTGCTCCGGCAACGGGCGCTTCTCCCACGGCACGAGGTCGACGATCAGCATCGCCTGGTTTTCGCCCTGTCCGCCGACGAGCGAGAAGCCGGCGATGGAGAGGACGCTGTTCACCTCCTCCATCTGGCGCAGCATCTCGACGCCGCGTATCGCCACCTCCTGGGTGATGGCGCGCGTGGTGCCTTCGGGAAGCTCCAGCGCCGCGAAAAGGACGCGCTGGTCTTCGTCGGGAAGAAACGACGTCTTGGTGCCCATGAACATGTTCACGGTCATGAGAATCGTCAGAAGCAGAAGCATGGCCGTGAGGAAGAGACGCGAAGCGAGCCACTTGGCCAGACGTATGAAGAATCCCTTGAACGCATTCAGCGCCCAGTTGAACCAGGCCAAGGGCCCATGCTTGTAGGGTCTCGCCTCATGAAGGAGAAGCGAGCAGAGCGCCGGCGCGAGCGTGAGCGCGCACACCGTCGAGAAGCATACGGCCGCCGAGAGCGTAACCGAGAACTGCTGGTAGATGCGCCCTGTGATGCCGGTCATGAAGCCCACGGGGACGAATATGCCGAGCAGGACCAATGTCGTCGCGATGACGGCGCTGGTCACGTCGCTCATCGCCTGGATCGTCGCCTCCTTGGCGTTGTATCCGCGCGTCTCAATGAGGAACTGCACGCGCTCCACGACCACGATGCAGTCGTCGACGACGACGCCGATCGCCAGAACCAGGCCGAAAAGCGTGAGGATGTTTATCGAATAACCGAGAATCGCCATCAGGATGAACGTTGAACACAGCGACACCGGGATCGTCAGGCACGGTATGAGCGTTGCGCGCCAGTCCTGGAGAAACAGGTAGCAGACGAGAACGACAAGCCCGAACGTGAGAAGAAGCGTCAGAACGATTTCCCTTATGCAGCTTCTCACGTAGTCGGTGGCGTCGTAGGGGCAGATGCAGTCCATGTCGTCGGGGAAATCCTTCTTGAGCTCCTCGATCTTCGCAAGAAGCGCATCCATGGACTTGATGGCGTTCGCGCCGGGCTTCTGCTGGATGCCGATGGATATCGCGTTTCCGCCGTTGTACTGCCCCGAGAAGGAGTAGTTCTCTTCGCCCACCTCGACCCTCGCGATGTCCTTGAGGCGGACGAGCCCCCCCTGGTCGTCGCGGCGGACCACGATTTCCTCGAACTCTTCGGCCGTGAGCAGACGGCCCTTCGAGACGAGCGTGTAGGTGAAAGCGCCATGCTCGCCGACGGGCGACGCGCCTACCGCGCCGAGCGACGCCTGGATGTTCTGCTGCGAAATGGCGCCTATGACCTCTTCGGAGTTCATCGACTGCGCAGCCAGGCGTTGCGGGTCGAGCCACACGCGCACGGCGAGCTTAGGTCCGTAAATCGTTATGTCGCCTACGCCGTCCACGCGCTGCAGGGCAGGTTTGATGTTCTGGTAGGCGTAGTTGGACAGGTCCAGACGGGAAATCGTGCCCTTTGGCGAAAGGAGCGCGAAAAAGCCGAGGAAGTCCGTGGACATCGCCCTTACGCTTCCGCCGAGTTCGCGCGCGGTCGACGGCAGCTTCGCCTCGGCTTGCGTCAGGCGGTTCTGCACCTTCACGAGGTCCATGTCCCTGTCGGAGTCGACCTTGAACGAAACCGTCAGATTGTATGTGCCGCTGTCGCCAGATTCGCTCGACATGTAGATCATGTCGTCCACGCCGTTTATTTCGTCCTCGATCGGCGTGCCGATCGTCTGCAGAACCTCCTGCGCGTTCGCTCCGGGATACGAGTACCTCACGCGGATTTCAGGCGGCGTAAGCTGGGGATACTGCGCAATCGGCAGATTCATGATCGCCATCACGCCGGCCATCGTAAGAACGATGGCGATGACCATCGCAAAACGCGGGCGCTCCACGAACGTCCTGGAAAACGTCTTGATTTTGTCTATTGAAGCTCTTATTGGATTCTTCATTTATCAGTGTCCCTTCAGGTCTCTCGTCGGGTCACTTCTCAGGAAGCGTCGGCTTGAAGCCGGGATTGGTGTCGTCGTTGGGCGTCGCAACGCCGAGATTGACCTTGCCGCCGGGGACTATCTTTCCCGTTCCCGAGATTACGACGGTCTCGCCCTCCGCGAGGCCCGATTTGACGGCGCGCCATCCGTCATAGACGCCGAGCGTCTCGACGGGTCTCGCCTCGGCCACTCCGTTTTTCACGACGTAAACCCCGAGATTTCCGCCCGGAAGGTCGAAGAATGCCGTCTGGGGAACGGACGGGTAGGATGGCGGATTCTTGTTGTCGGTGACGAGCGTCACGTAGCTGTTGGGTATCAGAAGACGCTCGGGATTGGGGAATTTCAGGCGCATCTGTATCGTCGCCGTATCTCTGGACATCTGGTTGTCGTCGAAATCCCACGCGCCGTCCTGCTCGTACGCGCTGCCGTCGGCCAGCACCAGGCGCATGCGGTAGTCTGTCGCAGTCCCCTCCTTCTGCGCCTCGCGCCATGCGATGTAGGCGCGGTCGGTCAGCGGGAATGTCACGCGGATCGGGTCTATCTGGACGATTCTCGCGAGCGCACCCTTCGACGGGGCCACGTAATCGCCCACATGCGCGGCGCTCTTGCCTATCTGTCCGCCGATGGGCGCGACCACTTTCGCCTTCTTGAGGTCGTATTCGGCGACCACGAGATTCGCCTTCGCCTGGAGAACCCGCGCCTTTGCCGATTCCGCCGCCGCCTCGGCATTGTCGCGCTCGAGCTGGGTTATGCCGCGCGCATCGGCCTTTTCCATGCGCTCCCAGTAGCGCCGGGCGCGGCGCTCTTCGGCCTCGGCGGCCTCGAGATCGGCCTTGCGCTGGTTCACGACGGCCTGATAGCGCTCGTCGTCGAGAACGTAAAGGACGTCCCCCTCCTTGACTATATCTCCCTCTTTGAAGAGCATCTCCCTGATGTAGCCGTCCACCTGAGGAAGAAGATCCACCTCCTGCATGGCTTCGGCATGTGCCACGAAGCTTTCGGGAAGGTTGTACACGCGCATCTGCGCGTTGGTGACCGCGACCGTCGCCGGCGGCACGACCGGCTTTTTGGGCGCCTCAGCCTCTTGACGCTCCGCCCACATTCCGTGGCCGATCCATCCGCCGGCCGCACAGACCACCGCGAGCACAAATGTGGCAATTGCGGACCCTACGGCCGTCGCCATGCTTTTCTTCTCTTCGTTGCTTGCCATTTTCATCTTTCCTTTGCTGTTAAGCCTTTATTGAATTCCAGTATGACGCATATACCATGCGCAAAGTCTCCAAAAGATCGCATTCGAGCATCCTGTCGATGGCGGCGCGAACCAGTCCGTCCCACACCGACACGCTTGCCGCCGCGACGGCGACGGCATTCGCGTCTTTCTTGACGCGGCCGGCGGCCTTGTCGTTCTCGATTGCGCGGATGAAAGTCGGGTATGGGCTTTCCTTGCTGTTTGCCAGAATCTCCTCGCGCACCTTGGCCATTGAAGCGTCACCCCACTTCATCTGGGTGAACATGAGCATGAAAAACGACTTGCCGACTGAATCCTCCATGATCCGGCTGGCCGTGGCGACCATCATATCGGCAACGGCGGGAAATGTCAGATCCTCCTCTTTGGGCATCAGCTCGTGCGTCTGGCGGGAGAACTTGTCCAGCATCTCCCTTACAAGAGAGACAAAAAGCGCGTCCTTGGAGGCAAAATGCCAATATACGGCACCCTTCGTCATCTTCAGACGTGCGGCTATGTCATTGAAGGTCGTACGCTCGTAACCCTTCTTGACAAAGAGCGTCAGCGCGCTCGAAAGAATCCTTTCGCGCGTCTTTTCAGCCTCGATTTTCGTCTTCCTGGGCATGATTGGCGCATATTATACATACTTTCGGGTAGGTATGTCAAGTGCGAAATCCGATCTCCATGGGCAGGCGCGCGCCATGGCAGGCCATTTCGGCGGATCTGCCGCCGCGCAGAGCTGCATGCGCTTGGGCCGATTCCAGGAATATGCGGCAAACGCCAATTCCCCCTTGCGTTCATGGCGGTTTTATGAGACAATACTCCCCCATATGGAACAGACCGACGACACCACCGCCCGCAAAACCGCATCTAGAGGCGGGTTGCATGGATGGTTGCGCTTTTTCCGCGCGGTCAACCTGCCTACCGTCCCCGGCGACGTTCTCGCAGGCGCGGCGGCGGCGATCGCATTCTCGGCCGACATTTCCCCTGTATGCTTCAGGGTTGCTGCGTGGGCGGCCGCATCGTCCGTGTTCCTTTACATGTTCGGCCTCGCCGACAACGACGTGACCGGCGCCGGGCTCGACAGCGGGCGTCCGATCCCTGACGGGGAGATAACGCTTGCGGGCGCACGGATCGCCCGCGGATTCTGCCTTGGCGCCGCCCTCGTCTCAGCGGCCTTGGGAAATTTGCCCCCGGCATGGTGGATCTCGGCGACCGCCCTTCTCGCTTCGATTGCGATGTACAACAGGACGAAACGGCCGTTTTTCATGGGACTCTGCCGGGGGCTCGACGTAATGTGCGGCGGCGCCGCCGTCTCCGCGGCAACGCGTCCGCTTTCCGCATGCGCGGCCCTGGCCGCAATCTGGACCGTCTATTTCGCGGCCGTCACAAAATATTCCGAAGGCGAGGAGACCGATCCATCGAAGCGCGAGTTCGTCGGCGTGCTCATAGGATCCACGATCTATCTCCAGCTTGCGGCGCTGCTCGTCCTGACCCTTCTCGACGGACGCATCAAGCCCCTTCTTGTGACCGGGGCGATCATGCTGATTCTACTTCGTCTCGCCAAGCGTTCAATGCCGAAAGTGAGTGCATCATGAAAAACCTGAAAGTGATCGCCGCGGGCCTCGGATGGAATCTCCTCGAAAGGCATAATGCCGTTCGCATGGCGGGACTGGAGTTTTCCCCCGCAGACAGCGTATTCCCCGCCGTAACCTGCGTGGCCCAGGCGACCATGCGCACGGGGCTCGATCCCATCGCCCACGGAATGTCCTCCAACGGCTATTGGTTCAAGGAACTCGTGAAGCCCATGTTCTGGGAGCAAAGCGCACGTCTTGTGAAAGGCGAACGCGTGTGGGCGAAGCGCCGCGAGGCCGGCGGGACGGTCGGCATGTATTTCTTCCAGCAGTCCATGGGGGAGAGTGCGGACTCGATAATCACGCCCGCGCCGATACACAAGCACGGCGGCGGAATGGCCATGAGCTGCTACACAAAACCGACGGAAGCTTCCGCTGAAATCGAGAAGAAGCTCGGGCGCTTTCCGCTGTGGCGCTATTGGGGACCGCTCGCCTCCCCCAAGGTCGGACGCGTCTGCATCGACTGGTTCGAGGCCATGACGGAATTGTCCGATGTCGACGAAGCATGGCTCTATCTGCCGTCGCTCGACTACAAGGCGCAGAAGTGCGGTCCAGGCTCCGCCGCCGACAATGCCGCTTTCGCCGAGTTCCGCAGGCAGTTGGAGCGCCTCGCCGACATCTGCCAGAAACGCAGCTGTTCGCTTTCCGTGACCGGCGACTACGCAATCACCCCCGTTACCGCAGAACCATTCCTGCCCAACACAATCCTAAGGCGCGATGGTTTCTTCCGCACCAGGCAGGTAGGCGGCAGATCTTATCCCGACTTCTTCCAATCTTCCGCATTCGCCCTCTGCGACCATGAAATCTGCCTTGTCTACGGCGAAAAGCGGGAAGAGGCGGCGAAATCGCTCCTCTCCACCGGACTCTGCGGGCAGGCCGCCAAAGTCGATGCCAGAGCAATCACTCTCATCGCCCGCAAAGGGAGCTGGTGCGCATACCCATGGTGGACCGACCGGCGCGAAGCTCCGGACTACGCCAGCCACGTGGATATCCACAACAAGCCCGGATTCGATCCGACAGAGCTTTTTTTCTTCGGCCGCGGCACCGTAAAAGGTACGCACGGACGCCAATGCAAAGTCGCCACTGCGGCGCAGTAACAATGAAAGCAAAAACAAACGCCATGAAATCCGTCCAGGACATCGTCGACCTCGCAAGCGCATACTACGGAAGTGCGGTCCTTTTCGCCGCGATCGACTGCCGCGTTTTCGAAAACGTCGAAAGCGGAACGCTTGACACCTCCTCGCGAGGAACGAGGCTTCTGGCCGATGCATGTGTCGCAGAAGGCCTTCTCGAAAAACGCGACGGAAAATACTTCAACACCCCGGCATCGAAAATTGCGCTGATTCCCGGCGGAAAGGCAGATCTCACAAAGGCGATACGATACAACCGGGATGTCTATCCGGCTTGGGGGAAACTCTCGGAATTCGTCCGCACAGGCCGTCCTGTCGAGCGCCCCCAGATCCATCTCGGAGAGGACTCCGTCCGCACAAAAGCATTCGCCGCGGCAATGTTCGGCCGCGCGATGGGCATAGGGCGATCGGTCGTGCCGATGCTGGACTTCGCACCGGGCGATGGCCGCATCCTGGACCTGGCCGGCGGGCCTGCCGCCTACGCCATTCTGATCGCACAGGCGAACCCCGGCGTGAAGATCGTGACGGTGGACCTTCCCGCCATCAGCGCCGAGGCCGCGCAGTACGTCGCAAACTCGAATCTAAGCGGGCGCATCGAATGCCGGGCAGGCGACTACCATTCCGACGAGTACGAAAACGGGGCCTATGACGCGGTAACGATATTCGGCGCGCTTCACCAGGAGTCGCCCGATCAGATCCTGGACATATTGAAGCGGGCGAAGCGTGCGCTCAGAAAAGGCGGGCGCATCTTCATCCTGGACATGATGACGGACGACACCCACACGTCCCCAACGTTTTCCGCGCTTTTCGCCATCAACATGGCGCTTACGACCGAGAACGGGTGGGTCTTCTCGGACGGCGAACTCAAGAAATGGCTGTCCGAAGCGGGTTTTTCCCCTGAGACGACGCTTCACGTGCCGCCGCCGATGCCGCATTGGCTCGTGACGGCCGTCAGCCTTTGAAGAATCCGCGGAAGCAGCCTCCCATGTCCTCGGCGCCGGCTCCCCGCTCCCTGGAGACTTCCGCAAGGAGCTCGCGCGCAAGATGGTCCATTTCCGGACCGGACGTATCCTCGGCGTCGCGTATTTTAGGCCATAGTTTCGATTCGCCGAGCGCCTTGTTGTCTATGACCATCGGAAATCTGTAGAACGGATCCATTATCTCCGCAAGGTCTCCGTCGTAGCTGCAGCCGGCGTATGCGGCTATGATCTTGTCCGGATTCGGGTGGCGGCGCGTGGCAAGCTTGACCACGCTCACGTACGGCTCGTACCGCGGAAGATCCTCGGGGCGTATCCATATTGACCTCAGAAAATCCTCGTAGCGGCCCCGCTCGTAATTGGTGCGGCAGAGAAAGTTCGTGAAATTGAACTTCGCCGCCGCCGCAGACTGTCCAATGCGGTTGTGTCCGTGGAGATTGTTGTGGAAATGGTGAAACGGGCAGTTCTTCAGGCAGCCCGGATTGGCCTGCATGCCCATCTCCTTGCCGTGCTCCCGGGCCCAGGCGGACATCTCTTTCACGTATTCCAGCCGGCGGTGCTTGTCGCGGCCGGCATAGAACGAATCGAAAAGATCCGTCACATACTCCAACGCTCCGCGGGCGGAAATCTCCATGTTTATCGACCATCGTATCTTCACCGACGGGAAACGCTGGCGCACGACCGTCGCGATGAAGGGGGATGTCGTGGTCAAATGCTCCGGAAACAGACCTTCCGAGTCCATCTCCCTCAGCTTTTCCGTGACAAGATCGGCGAGCGTCTCGGTCATCGCGATGTCGCCGTAGCAGCTTGCGTTGAAGATCGTATCGAGTTCGATGCCGTTTTCCCGCGCCCATGCGAGATCCGAGACGATCCGCTCGCGCCGCTCGGGCGTCCAATCGTCCATCGGGCGGCTGGCTACGACCCCGGGCCACGCAAAGAACACTTCCTTCACGCGGCTTGCGTACGGCTTCACCGTGTCGATGAAAGGCTTGTTGTCGAACCACCCTACCGCAAGCTTCCGCATTGTTTTCCCCCGCCGGACGGCTCTCAGAATTTCCGTTTCTTAGAAAGAATGAACAGGATTATGCCTATCAGCCCGGCGGCGCAAACCGAAACGGCGACAATCGCCCAGAACACGGCGCGGCTGCCCGTCCCGTCCACGAACGGAAGGTTGATGTTCATCCCGTATGCGGACGTGACGAGCGTCGGAACGGCGAGGAAGATCGTGACCACCGTCAGATACTTCATCACGTTGTTCAGGTTGTTGTTGATCAGCGAGGCGAAGGTATCGAGCGTGCCGTTGAGAATGTTGGCGTGGATGGTCGCCGTCTCCAAGGCCTGCTGGAATTCGACCATCGCGTCCTCAAGCTGATCCCGGTCGTCCTCGGAAAGGGTCAGCTGCCGCGCCGTATTGGCTCTGGCGAGAGCGATGGTATCGGCCTTGAGGGATGTCGTGAAATAAACGAAAGTCTTTTCGATCGTCAGCAGCTTCAACAGGACCTCGTTTGAGATCGACTCGTGCAGTTCGTCCTCGAGGGCGTTCGTGCGCTGGTGCACATCGTGCAGATACCGCAGGAAAAGGACTCCCGCATGCCATATGAGGCGGAATGCAAAACGATAGCGGTCGCTCGGAGGGCAGACTCTGCGGATTTGATCCAGGAACGCCGTCGTAACCGGCGTCCGGGCGCTGCACACCGTTATGACCGACTGCCCCATGAGAATTATGCCCAGCGGAACCGTCCTGTAGGGGACGACCGCGTCATCCTCCGTCACGGGGCACGGAACATGGATGATCAGCATCGCCGCATTGTCGTCATAGTCGAAACGCGGGCGTTCGTCGGTATCGAGAGGGTCGGTGAGAAAATCGCGCGGGACGTCCGAAAACGTCAACACGCGCTCAAGCTCGGTCGTCGTCGGCTCGACCAGATTGATCCAGCACGACGAGCCGAAGTCCTGGGCCTCCTTGAGACCGCCGTTTTCCCACTGGTAGATTGTAATCATTATCCAAGCTGTTCAAGGAACCTGATGTCGTTCTCGTAGAGCCAACGGATATCCGGAATGCCGTACTTTATCATTGCGATGCGTTCCACGCCGAATCCGAAGGCATAGCCGGATACTTTCGCCGGATCGTAACCCACGTGGCCGAAGACCCTGGGATCGACCATCCCCGCGCCCGCGACCTCGATCCATCCTGACTGCTTGCATACGTTGCAGCCCTTGCCCTTGCAGACGTGGCAGGAGAAGTCGACTTCGACCGAAGGCTCGGTGAACGGGAAGAAGTGGGGGCGGAACCTTACGGTCACGCCGGAGCCCATCATCTCCTTGGCGAAATAGGCGAGCACGCTCTTGAGATCGGCAAGGGAGACGGGCTTCGTGTCGACGTAAAGCCCCTCGATCTGATGGAAATTCGCCGAGTGCGTCGCGTCGGTCGTGTCTCTGCGGTATGTGCGGCCTGGGCAGATCACGCGCACCGGGGGCTTGTTCGCCATCATCGTCCTGATCTGCACCGGAGAGGTCTGGGTCCTGAGAAGGCAATCGTCGCCGAACCAGAAGGTGTCGGAGCGGTCCATCGACGGATGGTGCGCAGGCGTGTTTAGAGCTGTGAAATTGTTGAACTTGTTCTCAAGCTCGGGACCGTCCGCCACGGTGAAGCCTAGACGGCCGAAAATCGAAGCAGTCTCCTCGATGACGCGCGAAAGCGGATGCTGCACGCCGAGATTCCGCCAACGCCCCGGCAGGGTGAGGTCCGCATCGACCGGTTTCTCGCCGCCGCCGACGCCCTTGGACGCAAGCGCGGCTTCGACCTCTGCGCGCCACGCCTGAACAGCCTTGCCGAATGCCGGGCGCTCCTCCTTGGGGACGTCCTTCATGGCCTTTATGAGCGCGGGTATGGATCCGTTCCGGCCCACATATTTAACGCGCAACGCCTCGATCGCGGACGCATCGGACGCCTCCGCAACCGCCTTAAGGCTCGCAGCCTTCTCGTTCTCAAGTTCTGCCAATGTCATAGTTCACCTCAAATGAGCGACTATTATACCAAAATCCGCGCCGTCTGAGGGAAAATAAAGTCAAAGGCTGGCTACGGCGTTGGCGGCGCGCGAACGCAATTCCGCATCCGTAAGAGGTGAAAGCCCGCGCATGCGCAGGTAGCGCAGCGCCCGGCGGTACGGGACCGCCGCTCCGGCCACCCCCCTCAGAGCCGCTGCGTTCTGCCGCGTGAGGAAATCGTTCGCCCAGCTTCCGTCCGGACCCTGCGTGCGGATTATCTCGTCTATCGCCGCAGGCGTATGCGACAGGGCGAGCTTGTACGTGGACACCGGAGGTTCGGCTTCCGGCGCCTGCGCCGAAGCCCGCTCTCCTTCCGGAGCATTGCCGCGCCCAACGATATGCACGGCGAAAAAACATGCCGCCGCAAGCGCCGCCGCCGCAAGCGCAGGCCGCCGCCAACCGATGGAAGGAAGGACCTTCGAGCCGCCGCTCCCGGACGCCGCCCCCTCTTCGAAAGGACGTCTCAAGCGGTCGACAACCTCCCGGTAGCCGTCGCCCATCTCCGCCAGCGTATTTTCAAGATCCGCGTTCATCGAACACCTCCTTAAGTTTCTTGAGGGCGTTGAACATGCGGGACTTGACCGTCCCCACCGGTATCCCCAGCATCTCCCCGATCTCCGCATACGGGAGATCCTGGAAGACACCAAGCTCCACCACCTCGCGCAGGGGCTCCGAGAGCCGCGACATGGCCCAGCGCACGTCCTCGCGGGTTCCCGTCGCAGGCGGCGGCTGAACGTCCGGCTGGTCTTTCCCCCAGCGATCCTCCCTTCTCTCCCTGCGCGTGTGCTCCCGCAACGCGTCCAGACGCACCTGTCGTGCGATGAGGAACAGAAAAGTCGAAAGTTTCGCCGTGGGCTTGTACTCTCCGCGGTATTTCCACAGCCGCAGATACGTCTCCTGCACCAGATCTTCGCCTTCAGAATATGAAACGCCCTGGCGCCAGAAGAAGTTCAAAAGATTTTTCTCGAATTTCTTCGCTTCGAGAATCAGCCCCTCACCGTCCGCCGACATGGACATGCACCTCCCGGGCGATGCGGGATCTTTCGCGTACCTCGGGATTCATCGATGCCGCCCAAAGAAGAAGCGCCCCGCAGAGGAGTCCGAAGCAGACCCCGAAAAGCCTGTCGGCGGGCGTATCAAGCAGTTTCGCCGCAATCGCCTTCACGACCATCCGGACAATGCCGAAAATCACGATGAAGGCGGCCGTTGCCAAAAGAGCCTTTACCCAAACCTGGTCGAAGCCGCCAAGAAGCGTCGGCCAGGCCCAGACTACGGCGGCGGCGCCAGTGGCCGTGCCGCAGAGAAACGCGAAAATTCCGGAAAAGCCGCGGATTAGGCCGAGAATGGCCATCGCTGCGCAGAGCCCCCCCAGAATGCAATCGGGCGCGGGTGGCTTCATGGCTTATCTTCGCTCCTGCAGAAAAGCGCGGAACTCTTCATATACGGCCGCGGTTTTTGCGCGCCCCACAGCCTTGAGATCCGCAACGATCGACTTTGCGAACGCGATGAGAGCCTTGACATCGTCAGGCGGACGCGACGCCAGTATATCGGAAGCGAGCTCCGCCGCCAGAATTTTTAGATTCCCGCGCTTCGCGTCCATTCTCGCCGTCACAAGAAGCTCGGCATACTTTGCGTTAGCCTTGGCGTCATCCCATGCGTGATCCTCCCATGCAAAGGCGTCAAGATCCTTGCAGATCCCGGAGGCGGGCGCCTTGACCGCATCGCGCGGCAAGGCCCCTTTCTTCGCTCCGCGACGGGCTCTGGCCTGGCCGGCGAGCTTTTCGGCGGCTGCGGCGGCCTTGGCGCCGTAAGGGTCGCCGGAGGGGCTCAGCGCCGCGGCGCAAGCTCCGAACAGCACATAGGCGGCCCTGTTGCTGCGAAACTCGTCACGGTAAAGGCACGCCAGGTTGTAGCGTGCGCCGAAGTTCCCGGGATCCAGCACGATCGCCCTCAGATATTTGCATCTGGCATCGGCGGCGGCTTCCTGCGCGGCGCCCGGCTTGGACGCCTTGCGGGCGGATATGGCGCCAAGGATGTTCCATCCTTCAGACTGCGCCGCGGCCGGCAGCGTCTTGTCCTCCGACAGGCGCCTTGCCGCGGTTTCGGCTGCGGAGAAGTCGCCCTTGGCGAACGCATCGCGTGCGACGGACTCGATCGACGGGACGTCGTCGGGTCCGTAAACAATCTCTTCCGAAGCGGACCCCGACTTCTCATCCGAGCTGCATCCGCAGCCCGAGAGAAGGAAGAGTCCGCAAAGCCATGCGGCCTTAAGCGCGGATGACAGCGAGAAATTCGTCACGCTTTGCCTCCATGATGGCGGGTGTCTTGCCTTCGAGATTCAGACGGACGAGAGGCTCCGTGTTGGACATGCGGACGTTCGCCCACCATCCCTCGGTCTCCCACGCGTCCACGCTGACGCCGTCCAGTTCGAAAACCTTGGCCTTTTCAGCGTAAAGCGACTTGATTTTCGCGAGCACCTCGGCGGGAGGCGTCACGGTCTTCGTGTTGATCTCCCCCGACTGCGAATACTTCTTGAGAGGCGCGATCAGCTCGGAAAGCGGCTTCCCGCCCGCCGAGACGATGTTCGCAAGCGCGTATGTCGCCATGGAAGACGATTCGGCCGTGAAGTTCGCCTTGAAGTAGTAGTGTCCGGAAAGTTCGCCCGCGAAAATCGCATCGTTCTGGCGCATCTGCTCCTTGATGAAGGAATGCCCGACGCGCGACATCATAGGCTTGCCTCCCGCAGCGGCGATGGTCTCCTCGGCCATCTTGGTGGACCGCAAATCGTAGAAGCATGCCGCGCCGGGATTGGACTTGAGAAGGTCCTGCGCGATGAGGGCCGTGATGAAATCCATCGGAATGATCTCGCCCTTCTCGTCGATGAATCCGGCGCGGTCGGCATCGCCGTCGTACGCGACGCCGAAGGCATACTTGCCAGGAGCGGCCTTGATCTTGGCCTGAAGATCCTTCAGCGTCTCCGTATGCAGGGGGTTGGCGTCATGGTTCGGAAAATCTCCGTCATAGTCGCCGTAGAGATCGTCATGGGTGAGCATGTCCTGCCCCGTGAACGCGACCGACTCGGCGATCCCCATCCCGTTGGCGAAATCCATCGCAACGTGCACCGGCTTCGCGAGGTGGGCGAACTTGCGCACATGCTCGCCATACGCCGCGGCGATGTCGACCTTCTCGATCTTGCCCGCGCCCGAAGGCGGCTCCGCTCCGGTCATGCCCTCCACGAGCTTTTCGATATCCTTGATGCCCGTCGCTCCCGAAATCGGGACCGCGTTCGCCTTGCAGAGCTTGCAGCCGTTCCATTCCTTGGTGTTGTGCGACGCCGTGATCATGACCGAACCGTCCGCCTTGAGCGAACCGTTGGCGAAATAGCTCATGGGCGTCGAGGCGAGGCCGATGTCGAGAACGGTGACGCCCTCGTCCACGAGCCCCTTGGCGAAGGACGCGAAAAGGGAATCGGACGACTTGCGGCAGTCGCGCGCGACGACGACCTTCCCGCCCTTCACGCCGGCGAATTGCGCATAGGCGCGGGCGATCTTGTAGAATATGTCTTCGGTGAGTTCGGTTCCGTAGATGCCGCGGATGTCGTAGGCTTTGAAGATGCTCATGGACTTGTCCTTTGTTTGTGAGAGTTTCAGTTATGACACCGCATATTGTACCAAAAATCTGCGGTTTAGTGAACGCCGATTGCAAAGCTTGGAACTTTTTCGCCGCAAAGGAAAGTCCGCACAATATTGCCGCGATCCTTCCCGATGCCCCGGAGAACCGGCCGGCACCTGTCATTTTGCCATAGCCGCAAGCGTTTAAATATGCTATACTTTGAAACCCCATGAACATCACGAAACTCATATCCGCAGCGGCAGCCGTCGCGCTCTGCGGCTGCATGATCCAGAAAGGAACAGATGAAATGAACGATTCGATCCACCAGTTCACCGTCAAGGATCGCACGGGCGCCGATGTCGCGCTCTCGGCCTACAAAGGAAAGATACTGCTCGTCGTGAACACCGCGACGCGCTGCGGCTTCACGCCCCAGTACACGGAGCTCGAGGCCCTTTACGAAAAATACGCCCCCGAAGGCTTCGTGATTCTCGACTTCCCGTGCAACCAGTTCGGAGAGCAGGCGCCCGGCTCTGCGGAGGAGATCCACTCCTTCTGCCAGATAAACTACAAGACCGCCTTCCCGCAGTTCGCGAAAGTGGAGGTGAACGGCGAAAACGCAGATCCGCTTTTCAAGTTCCTCGTCGCGAACACGCGCTTCAACGGATTCCCGCCGGACGGGAAAATCGCGCCCATCCTCGAGAAGATGCTCGGCGAGGCGGACCCCGACTATGCGAAGAAGCCGGACATCAAGTGGAATTTCACGAAGTTCCTCATCGACCGCGAAGGACGGATACTGGAGCGCTTCGAGCCCACGGCAGGGATCGCTCCCGTAGAGGATGCGGTCAAGAAACTCCTCGACTGACTTCATGCCCCCCAAGGCGGACATTCGCCGCGAAATGCGCGCGAAGAGAAAGGCGCTGGCGCCGGAAGAGCGCGCCAACGCCTCGTCCGCAATCTGCAGGAAACTCCTGGACGACCAGACCATAGCGGAGAAGCTCTCCGGACGGGAAGGTGCGCTGGCCGTCTATCTCGCATCGAAAGAAGAAATTGATCTCGCAGACTTCATCGCCGTGATGATCGAGCGCGGCGCGGACGTGGTTTCGCCACGCCGGAACGGCGGGGCGTACGAACTCGCGAGGCTAAAGAGCCTTTCGGAGAGGGATCTGCGCTATGGTCCGATGAACATCCGCGAGCCCGCCGAAGCGGACATCGTGGAGCCGGGCGACGTCTCGGTCTGGATCGTTCCGGGCCTCGCCTTCACCAATGACGGCAAACGCCTCGGCTATGGCGGCGGATGGTATGACAGGCTTCTTTCGGCCTCCCGCAAAAACTCGCTCAAGCTCGGCGTGGCTTTCGACTTCCAGCTGGTCGACGACCTACCTTCGGAGCCTCACGACAGACGCCTCGACCGCATCGTCACGGACATCGCTTCGCCTTTGCTTCCGCATTATCCACCCGAAGCCTGATCCTGTGCATCGCGCACATGGTCCCCGTCCTGTCCGCGCCATGCCGGCAATGGGCGAGCGCAAGGCCATATCGCATGACGCGTGAGAACGCCTCAGTCTGCCCTGCCGGAGGCGCAGAGGCGCAAGTGCGTATACTCCCACACATTGCCGTGCATGTCGTAGAGACCCCACGCGTCCGGATTCTTCATCCCGCGGGATGAGACTGAACATTCCCGCTATCGCCATACTTCATGACATCGCGATCAACAGTCTCTTCATTTCATGTCATCCTTGGTGTAAGTTTCGCCTTTTTACGATAATTATGCCACAAATTTTGGACTTTATGCCGAATATCTGTATCTTTTCAATATAGACGCATCAATATAGACGCAAGTGCTCAACGAGAATCTGCACTATGAAATTCAACGCAATCGCATCGGGGACGGACTCTGATGCCGTCTAATACTTATTCGTCCTATCGCATTCTATCTCATCAGGGGGGACAGGAGCAAGAACGATCGGGGTCGTTATGCAATAACTATGCGGAGATAACTTCATAAGTCAGCGGTATTGATTATGTAACTATGCGGAGACAAAAGATAAGTCCGCGGACTTATCTTTTATCTCCGCGGACTTATGTCACTATCTCCGCGGACTTATCAACATAACTCCGCATAGCTACCATCACACGACCACCATCGATTCGTCCGGCGACCCACGTCCGCCCGATGGACACGCCAATGCATGCAAGTCCTATCCGCCCTGCTGCGGCGGCATGGGGGGGGCATGCCGCACCGCCCTTCCGCGCCGATAGGGCGCGATGACCCCGTCGCGCCGCCAAAAAGAAGATCTGCACCGAATTCTGTCGATATTTGCTATAATACGCCTTGGCATGGACTACCTCGCCCTCGCCATGAGAACGCCCCCCTCGGAACCGCCTACGCAATCTGGACAGGCATCGGCGCTGTCGGCGCAATCGCTGCGAGGTGCGCCTTCTTCGGGGAGCCGGTTTCAGCCTCGAAGATGGTTTTCGCGTTCCTCATCGTGACAGGCATCGTGGGCCTGAAGCTCACCGCCTGACTGCATCGCACCGACCGAAACCGCCTGCTGAAGATGGATGCACCGCCGTCCTGTCAGACGCTTACCTGCCGCCATCCTATCGCAGGCACCATCCGAGAAGCGCTCGTTCGCCAGCCATTTTTGCGACGTCTCATGTATCGCAGCTATGTGCTTTCCCAGGAAGCGCATGACGGCGGACAGTATATCATTAGACATCTAACCATGCCAACGGGGGATTCTCAGGGCGGATTCCGCACGTTCTTTTCATGACAGGTGTTCTTGAACAGAAAGTCTACGTCCGAAGAGCCCGGCGTGCGATGATTTCGCGAAGCTGCCTGACATAACTCTCCGTACTTGGCCTCGATGCAATGATCTTGCGTATGGAAGGCTCGTGCCCAGGATCCTGAATTCCGGAAATGCGCCTGAAATCATGCCACGATCCAGTCACGGCCGACACCCACTGCATCACTCCAAAATCGAAAAGCATCTCCGCGGCGGCCACGCGGATTGGAGCGAACCTCGAATAGATAAAGTCCCCGATTGCGTCCACAGCCTCGTCGCGCGACACTTCCGCCATCCGAATGAAGTACCCGAGCGCGGATCTGGCAACTTTAGGCGATTCGCTTTCGAGCGCTGCGTCCCTCACGCGCCCCGCCTCCCCGGAACCGAACATCCCGCAGTCGGCAAGGCAGGAAACAGCCCGGCTCGATACGTCGCCCCGAACCGTTCCGGCAAGAGCCATAAGGTAGACGCGCCTGCGAAGCTCCGCATCGTAAGACCAGCGAAGAGCGGAAAGCGCCATGCGGACGACGGGCGCCGACGCCGATTTCACCAGCGCGGACGCAACATTGTCGTCGCAGACATGCCTCGCGTTCATCTCCGCGAGGCGCTCCCAATCGAAGAGCCAGTCCTTCGACAAATCCTCGCCACGATTCCGGCGGAGATAGTAGTTGACGTAACCGCTCTTGAAGCACTCTCGCAATGGCAGGACGAATGAAACGTCCGCCCCCCACATGATGAGGTGCCGCTTCGCCCTGCTCATGGCGACATAGAGAAGGCGCCGCGCTTCGTCAGGATCGGAAAGCGGATGCGCCGCGACATCTTTCACGTCCGGTATGAGAACGGCGTCGAATTGGCGACCCTTGGCTTTGTGGATCGTCGAAATCACGATTTTTTCGTCGCCGACGAGGAGATCCGCCTCCTTCAGCTTCGAAAGACGCCGCCAATCCTCCTCAAGGACCTTGCAGAACGGACGCTTGTCGTCCGCATAGACATGATCGGTGTAGCGCAGAAACTTCTCGATTCTCTCCCGTGCGGTCCTGATGCCGTCCTCATGGGACAGGACAAACGCCTTGCCATCGCCGTCCACAAGAGCGCGGGGACTCAACTCGCTCGGCGTATAGAGCGCAGGCCCCTCGAATGCGATGGACGCAAAAACCTCGAACACCTCGCGGAACGTGCAGCGCTCCTCGAGCCGGGAGGAGATTCTGAGCCATGCCGGACGAAGGGCTTTGCGCATGTTCATGAGCGCCTTTCGGTGTCGCCAGGCCCACGTCGACGAAGCGGAACGCCAGGACGGCAAGAGTCCTACGGGCGCCTTCCCGCCGAGAATGGCCATCGGATCCCACCCCGCGGCAAACATGCCGCGGACAAAATATCTCGCTCCGGCGCTGCTTAAGACGGTCCGGGAAAAGCGCCTTGCAAGCGCTGCCCAGGCTGCCATCGGAACTCTCCCGGTGAAAAGCGCCACAAAGGCCATGAAATCGCGCATCGGGGCATACGAGAATAGGTCCACGCCCGAGACTTTGGCATACCGCCACCCCAGACGCTTCACGCACGGCTCGAATGCATCGGCCGACTTGTTGGTCCTGACTAGAATCGCGGCATTCTCTGCGAGACCGGATTCGAGCAGCTCCTTCGCGCGGTTTGCGACGGTCTCAAGACCGACGCCTCCTTTGGCGAACTCGAGCAATCCGCCGGCAGACTCCGGATCGGGCGGAGCGGGCAGGAACTCCCACTCCGAGGCAAGGGCGTCGAGCGAATAGCGCATGAGCACTTCGAGGAGAATCGGCGTCGCGCGGAAGTTCTTTCTGAAGAAGTGCCTTTCGCAATCTGCAGTCGCTTCGGCGAAGCTCTCCGCCGAGGCGCCCAGAAAGGAGAAAATCGCCTGTTCGACATCGCCGAAGTAGACGCACACCCCGTTGCGCGAGACGAGGTTCTTCACGATGCTCCACTGAAGCGGACTCAAATCCTGCACCTCGTCGATCTGCACCCACGAATACCTGCGCTCCTCCGGAAGAGGCTTCGCGGCGAGATGGAGCCAAGTCTCGTTCAGGAGATCGTCGAAGTCGGCGCACCTGAACTTGCGCTTGAGCCCGGCGTAGGCTCCGGCAATCGCGCCGATCACTCCTCCGGAGACAAGGTCGGCGATCTGAGGCGGATAAGGACGCACCAACGCGGACGGTATGCCGATCCGGCGTTGATGGAGCACGGCGATGCCGGAAAGAATCTCGGCATATGGATTGCGTTCATTCTCGAAGGCCTTCGCCATGTAGCCCGAAAGGAGGTCGCGGACGAAGCCGACGCGATTCGGATTCAGTGCGCGCTCATCCCGCCTGCTGTCGTCCGGCGAGGGCCCGCAAATGCCCTTTATGCCCCTCAATACCGTCACGCCGAAAGATCTCCGCCGATCCGACGCCCCACCCTCGCACAACTCCCGCCTGAGAACGTCCACAACCTCCTTCACGAACTCCTCCTGCTGGACTTCATCCATCACATGCCGGCCCGGATGAAGGCGTCCGGCGGAGATGAGGAACGAATGGCAGAAGTGGTGGAGGTTCCCGACATCCGGGAGCGCAAGGTCTCCGCCGTCTCGCGTCACCCTGTCCCGCATCTCGAACGCCGCGCGATTTGTGAACGTAGCGCACAGCATATTCGATGGATCCACTCCCGCCTTGACAGCTTCGATAATGCGACGCGACAGCATCTCCGTCTTGCCCGAACCGGGCGGCGCCAAGACGAGATGGCGTCCCGTCGACAACGCGACCACTTTCCGTTGCTCCTCCGTAAGCTCCATATCTTTGTCCATTATCGCATATTTCCCGTCCCAATTCAAGCGCGAGATTTGAAAATGCCAAATTCTGAGCTCCATCCTTGCCCGCGGCGGGGCACGGGTCCGCCTAGCCTTCCCGATCGCCGTCCGCCACATCCGCAGGAAGCGTTTCGCGAGGTCCGAGGAATTTCGGACTGCGCCCGATGACGACGTCCACGACCGCGCCGATCTTCGCAAGCTGTTCCCTCGCGCGGGTCTTCAGGGAGTAGCGTCCGTTCACATCCTCCGCCGCATAGCCGTACGCATCGCACCCGAAGCCCCGCGCCGTGAAGACGGCCCGTCT
>JAILJX010000047.1 GCA_024694365.1 Kiritimatiellia bacterium | reverse complement strand
ACCGTGATCGTGCCTTCCTTGCCGACCTTGTCCATCGCCTCCGAGATCATCTTGCCGATCTCCTCGTCGCCGTTGGCCGAAAGCGTCGCGACCTGGGCGATCTCGTCCGCGCTTTTCACCTTCTTCGCCTGCTTTGCGATTGAGGCGACGACTGCGGCCGTGGCCTTGTCGATGCCGGCCTTGAGGGCCATCGCGTTAGCGCCGGCCGTGAGGTTCTTGAGCCCTTCGCGGTAGATGGACTCCGCAAGCAGCGTGGCCGTAGTCGTTCCGTCGCCGGCGACATCGTTCGTCTTGGAGGCGACTTCCTTGACCATTTGGGCGCCCATGTTCTCGAACGGATCGGGAAGCTCGATCTCCTTGGCGACCGTGACGCCATCCTTCGTGATCTGCGGAGAGCCGAACTTCTTGTCGAGAATCACGTTGCGGCCGGACGGTCCCAGCGTGCTCGTGACGGCGCTGGAGAGCTTCTCCACGCCTGCGAGGATCTTCTGCCTCGCGTCTGCATCAAACTTGATCTGCTTTGCCATTTCTTTAATCTCCAATTCCTTTGTTGAGGTGCGGGGAAGCCTGTACTTCCCCGCGCTTTACGTTTACTTTTCTACGACTCCGAGGAGATCCTCCTCGCGCACGAGCTGCAGCTTCTTGCCGTCCAGCTTGACTTCCGTGCCGCCATACTTCGGGAGGAGAACCGTATCGCCGGCCTTGACGTCGAATTTGAGCTCCTTGCCTTCCTTGTCGGTCTTCTTGCCGACGGCTATGACGGTGCCCTGCATGGGCTTTTCCTTCGCCGAGTCGGGAATGATGATTCCGCCTACGGTCTGTTCCTTCTCCTCGATCGGTTCTACGAGAACGCGATCTCCCAAGGGTCTGATCTTCATTTTGGTTTTTCCTTTCTGTGAAACCTTATTTCATTTCGTAATCGGCGTCGACGACATCGTCCCCGCCCTTCTTGGCGTCACCGCCGTTTTCCGGCGGAGGCGTGGATCCCGCACCGGGCTGCGCGCCGCCCTGCTGGTTCTGCTGGGCGCTGGCGTACATCTCCTGCGCGACAGGCTCCATGGCTTTCATGAGAGCCTCCTGCTTCGCCTTGACGTCCGCTATCGGAGCCGGAGGATTCTTCGCGAGAACATCCTTGAGTTCCTTCAGCGCCGCCTCGACAGGGGCTTTTTTGTCCGCCGCGATCTTGTCGCCGGAATCCTTGAGCGTCTTCTCGACCTGGAACGCAAGGCCATCCGCCTTGTTTCGCTCCTCGACTTCGGCATGGCGCTTCTCGTCCTCGGCCGCATGGGCCTCGGCGTCCTTGCGCATCTTCTCGATCTCTTCCTTGGAGAGTCCGCCGGCCGCGGTGATCGTGATCTTCTGCTCCTTCTGGGTGCCGAGATCCTTGGCCGAGACGTTGAGGATTCCGTTCGCGTCGATGTCGAACGTCACTTCGATCTGCGGAACTCCGCGCGGGGCGGGGGGGATGCCGTCCAGATTGAAGTTGCCGAGCGATTTGTTGTCGCGCGCCATCTTGCGGTCGCCCTGGAATATGGCTATCGTCACCGCCGGCTGGTTGTCTGCAGCCGTCGAGAAGACCTGCGACTTCTTCGCCGGAATCGTGGTGTTGCGCTCGATGAGGGGCGTCAGCACGCCGCCGAGAGTCTCGATGCCGAGCGTAAGGGGCGTGACGTCGAGAAGGAGCACGTCCTTCACCTCGCCCTTCAGAATGCCGCCCTGGATTGCCGCGCCCATCGCGACCACCTCGTCCGGGTTGACTCCCTTGTGGGGATCCTTGCCGAAAAGGCTCTTGGCCTTGTCCTGGATGAGGGGCATGCGCGTCTGGCCGCCCACCAGGACGACTTCATCCACGGTGGAGAGATCCGCATCGGCCATGCACTTGCGGCAGGGCTCGCTCGTGCGGTTGACGAGATCCATCGTAAGGGTTTCGAGCTTGGACTTCGTAAGCGTCGTCGCAAGGTGCTTGGGACCGGTCGCGTCCGCCGTGATGAACGGCAGATTGATGTCGTAGGTCGTAGCGCTGGAGAGTGCGCATTTCGCCTTCTCGGCCTCTTCCTTCAGGCGCTGGAGAGCCATCATGTCGTTGCCGAGATCGATGCCCTGCTGCGCCTTGAAGTCTTCGATCATCCACTTCATGATCGCCTGGTCGAGATCGTCGCCGCCGAGATGCGTGTCGCCATTGGTCGCCTTGACTTCGAAAACGCCGTCGCCGATGTCCAGGACGGAGATGTCGAACGTGCCGCCGCCGAAATCGTAGACCGCGATCTTTTCGTTCTTCTTCTTGTCGAGGCCGTACGCAAGCGACGCGGCCGTCGGCTCGTTGACGATGCGCTTGACGTCAAGACCGGCGATTCTGCCGGCATCTTTGGTCGCCTGGCGCTGCTGGTCGTTGAAATAAGCGGGAACCGTGATGACGGCCTCGGTGATCTTCTCGCCGAGAAACGCCTCCGCATCCTCCTTCAGCTTGCGCAGCACCATGGCGGAAATCTCCTGCGCGGTGTAGACCTTGTCGTTGACCTTCACCGCGGCGTCTCCGTTGGGCGCGGACACCACTTCATAGGGAACCATCTTGATTTCATCCGTCATCTCTTCATACCGGCGGCCGATGAACCGCTTGATGGAGTAGATCGTGGATTTCGGATTCGTGACCGCCTGGCGCTTCGCCGCCTGACCGACAAGTATCTCGCCCGTCTTCGTGAACGCCACTATCGAAGGCGTCGTTCTCGCGCCCTCCTTGTTCGGAATCACAGTGGCCTCTCCACCTTCCATGACAGCCATGCAGCTGTTCGTCGTTCCTAGATCTATACCAAGTACTTTTGCCATAGTTTTCTTCTTCCAATCTGCCGCCTTACTGGGGCGACACGGAAACTACAGCAGAAAGCGTGCCAACGACGTTTTGAGGCCTTTACGGTGGGCAAGTGGGACATTCCGCCGTCCCACTGCGCCAAAATGTCCCGCTACAGACGCACAGTGCCCGATTCAACTTCGGCACGGTAGGAAGCGACCGTCATTTCAAGGCCTTGTTCGAGGCCGATTTCAGGCTTCCATCCAAGAGAACGGATAAGGGAAGTATCGCAGAGTTTGCGCGGGGTGCCGTCTGGCTTGGAGGAATCCCACTCGATTTTCGCGGAGGATCCCGTAGCCGCCTTCACGGCTTCGGCGAGCTCGCGTATCGTCACTTCCTCACCGGATCCGACATTCATCAGATCCGGCGGATTCTCAAGTGCAAGCGCAAACAGGCATGCAGAGGCTAGATCGTCCACGTGCAGGAATTCGCGTATGGCAGAGCCCGTCCCCCAAAGTGGCACCGCATCTTTCATCGTCTCGAACTTGCGGATCAGCGTGGGCAGCACATGACCGTGGACTATGTCATAGTTGTCCCCGGGGCCATACAGATTCGTCGGCATGAGCGAGTGGTACAGAAGCCCCCTCTCGCGCCTCAGAAACTCGCAGAGCTTGAGGCCCGATATCTTCGCGAGCGCATAACCTTCATTCGTCTTTTCCAGCTCTGACGTAAGGAGTGCAGACTCCGGAATCGGCTGCGGGGCCATTCTCGGATAGATGCAGGTCGATCCAAGGAATAGAAGCCTCTTGACGCCCGCCTCCGCCGCGTTCCAGATCGTGTTCATCGCGATCATCTCGTTCTCGTAGAGGAACTTCGCGTTCGCAGCGCTGTTTGCGCCTATGCCCCCCACGCGCGCCGCGGCTATGACGGCGACATCGGGCTTCTCCGCCACGTAGAAGTCGCGGACCGCTCCGGGGTCGAGGAGGTCGAGCTCTTTGTGGCTGCGCGTGACGACATTCTCGTATCCCGCCTTCGCAAGCGCGCGGCATATCGCCGAACCCACCATTCCGCGGTGGCCCGCCACGAATATCCTGT
Organism: Kiritimatiellia bacterium; assembly: GCA_024694365.1. Lineage (GTDB taxonomy): Bacteria > Verrucomicrobiota > Kiritimatiellia > RFP12 > UBA1067 > UBA1067. Next base: position 15,874 of record JAILJX010000047.1, on the reverse strand, counting down.
CGGTCTTACGCATCTTTCAGCGCCTTTTCCTTGCGGGCGAGCCCGAGGTCGCTTTCGACCATCATCTTCACGAGGTCGCGGAACTTCACCTTCGGCTCCCACCCGAGCTCGCGCTTCGCCTTCGTGGCGTCGCCGAGAAGCTGATCCACTTCCGTCGGCCTCAGATAGCGCTTGTCGCACTCCACGTACTTCTCCCAGTCGAGATCGACGAGCGAAAACGCCTCCTGCAGGAATTCCTTCACGGAATGCATCTCGCCGGTCGCCAGGACGAATTCGTCGGGCTTGCCGTGCTGCAGTATCTTCCACATGCCTTCGACGTAGTCCCCCGCGAACCCCCAGTCGCGCTGCGAGTTGATGTTGCCCATGTAGAGCTTGTCCTGAAGCCCCATCTTGATGCGTCCCACCGCGCGCGTGATCTTCCTAGTCACGAACGTCTCTCCGCGCCTCGGCGACTCGTGGTTGAAGAGTATCCCGTTCGAGGCGAACATGCCGTACGCCTCGCGATAGTTCCTCACCGCCCAGTAGCCGTAGAGTTTCGCGACGGCGTAGGGGCTCCTCGGATAGAACGGCGTCGTCTCCTTCTGCGGCACCTCCTGCACCAGCCCGAAAAGTTCGGACGTTGACGCCTGGTAGAACTTCGTCGTCTTGTCGCGTCCCGTCAGGTGTATGGCCTCGAGAAGCCTCATCGTCCCGAGCGCGTCGACGTCTCCCGTGAATTCGGGCGAATCGAACGAGACGCGCACGTGGCTCTGCGCGGCAAGATTGTATATCTCATCCGGCTGTATCTCGTAGACGAGCTTTATGAGGTTGGAGCTGTCGCCCAAATCCCCGTAATGGAGGAAGAGCCTGACTCCGTTGATGTGGGGATCCTGGTAAAGGTGGTCTATCCTCTCGGTGTTGAAGGTGGATGCACGGCGGATTATGCCATGGACCTCATATCCCTTGCCGAGGAGAAACTCGGCCAGATAGCTGCCGTCCTGTCCGGTGATGCCGGTTATCAACGCTTTCTTCATCTGCTTGCCCCTTTTTCTGTTTTCTACTTCGATTTTTCCTGTCTTGACCCTATCCGGACTAGCCGTTCCCCTCGAGAGCGCGGGCGAGCTGATCCGGGCAGGATGTGCCGTTGCGGCATTGGATGCCCTTCAATAGAGCTATCACATCCTCGACCTTGCGTCCTTTCACAAGGCGCTCGACACCCTGGGTGTTGCCGGGGCATCCGCCGATTATCTTGCATGATGCGACAGTGCCGTCGACCACCTCATACTGAATCTCTTTGGAGCACGTTCCGCTCGTTTTGAAGCTTGTCATGTCAAATTCTCCTTCTCCATGCCGTCCGCCCCCGCATCCCAAGGAGGATGGCCGGGGCGCCGCAATCGCCTACTTGACCAGCGCGTCCAGCAACGGCTCGAGGACGGAAATGTCGGCCGACTCTATTTTCCCTCCGTCCACAAGCGCTGCCATACCGGGGTCTATCGGAAGCGATGCCACGGCATCTATGCCGTGCACCGCCGCAATATCCTCGGCTTCGCCCTTGCCGAAAATCCTGTGGGTCTTCCCGCAATCCGGACACGTGAAGCTGGCCATGTTCTCGACAAGCCCCAGGACGGGGATGTTCATCATGCCCGCGAGGCGCACCGCCTTTTCGACTATCATCGAGACCAGATCCTGCGGCGTGGTGACGACCACCGCGCCGTTGACATGAAGCGACTGGAAAACCGTTATCGGAACGTCGCCGGTCCCGGGAGGCATGTCGACGAACATTATGTCCACGTCTCCCCATGCGACATCCGTCCAAAACTGCTTGACGACTCCGGCAAGAATCGGACCGCGCCATACGACCGGATCCTTCGGATTGTCGATGACGAGATTCAGCGACATGATCGGAATCCCGCACGAAGATCTGGGCGGAAGGATGTTCCCGTCCTCGTCAGCAAGAGCCCTCTCGGTGACGCCGAAAGCCATGGGTATCGACGGACCCGTAATATCGGCATCGAGAACGGCCGTTTTGAGTCCGCGCTTGGCGGCGGCGACAGCGAGCAGCTCGGTGACGAGGCTCTTCCCCACCCCTCCCTTGCCGCTCATTACGGCGATGACCTTCTTTACCTTCGATCTGGGATTCTCCTTCGCGAGGAAGGAGTCGTCCTTCTTGTCCGGAGACGAGCAGCTCCCCTTCGAGCCGCATGTGGAGCAATCGTGAGTGCATTCGCTCATTTAGACACCGATTCCTTTCCGAGTCTGAAAGCCTTTTCGTTTGCCGGTATGAGTTTGGCCTTGCGCCCGGCGAGAAGTTCGTGCATCGCATCAATCCAGCATTCCTCCGGCAGGGGAAGAAGCTTGGCCAAAGCCCCTGCGAGAACCATGTTCATGGTCCGCTCGTTGCCGACTTGCGTTTTGGCGATCCCCATCGCATCCACGACGATCGCTTCTGGCAACGCAGTCTTGAGCCGGCCCTCCAGATCTTCGACGGCGGGCTGCAGACCCGATGAAACCGTCACGGGGATGAGGTCGACATCCGCGACAACGGCTTTCCCGTCCGGCGCAAGTTCATGGGCGGTGCGGACCGCCTCGAGGCGATCGAAGGCGACGAGTATGTCGCTCTTGCCCTCCTGGATGATGGGGGAGGCGACCCTGTCGCCGAACCTCACCTGGCTCGTGACGGACCCCCCGCGCTGGCTCATGCCGTGTATTTCGCTTTTCTTCACCTCGTACCCCGCAAGCGCCGCAGCCTTCGCGAGCATGTCCGCCGTGAGTATGATGCCCTGTCCGCCTACGCCGACGAGAGAAACATTCACTGTCTTCATTGCCGATTACCTCACTCTCTTGATGGCGCCGAACTTGCAGACCTGCGAGCACTGCCGGCATCCGGAGCAGAGCGTGTCGTCTATCTTCATCTGGAAAGCGCCCTTGCGTATCTCCGCGCCGCGCGTCATGGCCGGGCAGCCGAGCTTGAAGCACGCGCCGCACGCCTTGCATGCCGCCGGATCAACTTCGCAAAGCCCCTCTTTCGTCAGCTTTGCGGCGATGCGGCACGGGGCGTGGGCTATCACAAGAGCGGGCTCTCCGGAATCCATCGCCTCCTTGAGGGTCTTTTCCAGCTCATCGAAATCGTCCGCGCAGACCGTCGAGACGCGCTTGTACCCCATGGCCTTCGCAACCTCGCCTATCTCTGTAACCGGAGCGGGATCTCCCGCAAGAGTCCTCCCTGTCCCGGGGTTGTCCTGCTGGCCCGTCATGGCGGTTATGCGGTTGTCGAGAACCACCGTCACCACCGGCGTCCCGTTGTACCATGCGCTCAATGCGCCCGTAAGCCCGGAGTGGAAAAAGGTGGAGTCGCCGAGCACGCTGCAGATCCTGCCTTTGACGCCGGCCTTCTTCATGCCTGCCGTCACATTGATGGATGCGCCCATGCATATCGTCGAATCCATCGCGTTGAGCGGTGCGAACGCACCAAGCGTGTAGCAGCCGATGTCTCCGTTGACGATCGCTCCGAGCTTGTGCAGGATGTAGAAAACGGACCGGTGCCCGCAGCCCGCGCAGAGCGTCGGCGGACGTGTCGGGAGAGTCGCGTCAGGCTTGGCGGGGGCAACCGCCGGGACGTCGCCGAGAAGCTCGTGGCGGAGGTTTTGCAGACGGTCCGCATTGAGCTCGAGCATGTTGAGTTCGGTCGCGTGGGATTCGACCTTGAGCCCCATCGCCTTGATCTGATCCTCGAGGAAAGGATCGAGCTCCTCCACGACGACAAGCCTATCCACGCCCGCGGCAAAGTCCGAAACGAGCTTTTTCGGGAGCGGATTCGACCAGCCGAGCTTCAGCACGGAGAATTCCGGGAAAATCTCCTTCACATACTGGTATGCGACGGCGGAAGTCACGAAACCGAGACGGGAATCGCCTTTCTCCACGCGGTTGAGCGCAGAAGCGCACGACCCCTCCTCCATCGCAGCGGACCTTGCCTGCGCCGCAAGTCTCTGCGGCCTGGCGAATGCCGGCACGGGTATCGTGCGCTTGATGTCCTTCACATACGGTATCAGCTCGCGGACGGCGGGCTTGAAGTCGCCAAGGTCCACAAGCGACGAGGAGTGGCTCGTTCTCGTCGTCATGCGAATCATCACCGGCACGCGATACTTCTCGGATATCTCGAACGCAGCCTGCGTCATGTCGTAGGCCTCCTGGCTGTCGGACGGCTCGAGAATCGGAATGCGCGCGAACTTCGCGAGATTGCGGTTGTCCTGCTCGTTCTGGGAGGAGTGCATCCCGGGATCGTCTGCGGAAACGAACACGAATCCGCCCGTTGCGCCCACATAGCAGAACGTCATCAGCGGATCCATCGCCACGTTGAGTCCGACGTGCTTCATGGCGCAGAGCGCCCTGGCGCCGCCTATCGAGGCGCCGATCGCCGTCTCCATGGCGACCTTTTCGTTCACCGCCCACTCGCAGTTGACCGTATCCTTGAACTTCGCTATGTTCTCGAGAATTTCCGTCGAAGGAGTTCCCGGATACGCGCTCGCAACGCGGCAGCCGGCCTGCGCCGCGCCGTGCGCTATCGCTTCATTGCCGCTCAAAAACACTTTACGCGGCTTCGTGTTCTCTTCGTTCATCTTGTCTTTTGTTTCCTGGTTGGTAAAAGAAGAAATCCCCATGCGCCTTCAATCCGCCAGAATCTCCTCGGCCCTGGCATTGTCGCTGAAGCGGAAGATCAGAACGGCTTTCTCTCCCCTGCCGAAGCCGTACGCGTAGGAATACTCGATGTTTATCCCCGCCTCGTCGAGTTTCGCCATGAAATCGGCCATTCCCCCGGGGCTGTCGGGCACCGTGACCATGACGACCTCGGTCTGGCGGGCGGCGAAACCTGCTTTGGACAAAGCCTCGCAGGCCTTCTCGTGGTCGTCGGCTATGAGCCTTACGATTCCGAAATCCGTCGTGTCCGCAAGCGAAAGAGCCGCTATGTTGACGTCCGCCTTCGCAAGAGCGCGGCAAATCTCCGCCAACTGGCCCGGCTTGTTCTCGAGAAAGATGCTTATCTGCCTTATCTTCATTCCACTTCTCCTTTCCTGTCAGCCTTTTCTGCGTTCGTCGATCACGCGCTTGATCTTGCCTTCGCTCCTCGGGAGAGTCGAAGGTCCCACGAGCTGGATTTTCGGACTGAGCCCGACGACCTGCTTGACGGCGTCGAGGACGCGCTTTCTCAGCGCCTCCATGCTCCTGACGTTGTCGGAGAACGCCTCCGGGGTCACCTCCACCTTGATTTCGAAGATGTCCATCGTGTCCGTCGAGGCGAGGTGTATCTGGTAGTGCGGCGCAACCTCCGGGACCTTCATCAGGCAGGCCTCTATCTGGCTCGGGAACACGTTGACGCCGTGGATGATGAGCATGTCGTCCGACCTGGCGTGGATGCGGTCCATTATCCTCATCGTCCTTCCGCACTTGCACGGCTCCGTCTGCAGACGCGATATGTCGCGCGTGCGGTAACGGACCATCGGCGTGCCGAACCTGTCGAGCGTCGTGAAGACAAGCTCGCCCTGCTCGCCGTCGGGCAGAACCTCGAGCGTGTCGGGATCTATTATCTCAGGATAGAAATGATCCTCCCATACATGCAGTCCGTGGCAGTACGGGCAGTTGCCGGCCACGCCGGGGCCCGCTATCTCGGTAAGGCCGTAGATGTCATGGGCGGTTATGCCGGAAATCTGCTCGATCCTGTCCTTTATCTCGTCGGTCCACGGTTCCGCGCCGAAAACGCCGTGCTTCAGCTTGGTGTCCCTGCGGAAATCGACCCCCATCTTTTCGGCGACCGTCGCGAGATGGAGGAAGTAGCTCGGCGTGCAGGCGATCACGGTGACCCCGAGATCCTTCATGAGCATTATCTGCTTTTCCGTGTTGCCCGCGCCCGTAGGCAGCACCGCGCACCCAAGCCTCGTCGCTCCATCGTGGGCCCCGAGTCCGCCGGTGAAAAGTCCGTATCCGTAGGAGACCTGCACTATGTCGTCCGCCGTTATCCCGTACATGGCAAGGCATCTGGCCGCGCCCTCGCTCCAAACGTCGAGATCATGCTTCGTCGAGGGTATGCAGATCGGCTTGCCTGTCGTGCCCGAGGAGCAGTGGAACCTGACGATGTCGTGCATCGGCGCGGCGGTGAGGCCGAGCGGATACTCGTCGCGGAGATCCGTCTTCTTCATGAACGGAAACTTGCCGAGGTCCTTCAGCGTCACGAGATCGCGCGGCTTCACGCCCTTCTCGTCGCAACGGCGCCTGAACAGGGCGACATGCTCGTATTCGTAGGGGATCAGCTTCTGCAGCTTTGCGAGCTGCATGGCTCGCAATTCCTCCACCGGCATGAAATCCGGCTTGGATACGGGATTCATCTCTTCGCTCATTCGTCTCTCACTTTCTTATTACGCGTTTGGCTTTGCCTTCGAGCCGCGGCAGGGACCCTACAGGGAACACGTCTCCCTTGGGAAGGAAGCCAAGCCGCTCCCTCAGATGCTTGGCGACCGTGTGCCCCGTGACGCCCGGCTCCGCCTCGACGTTCACCGTAACGTCCGTCATTCCGTTGTGCTCCTCCAGGATGATCTGGAATTCGTCCTTGACGCCCGGAATCTCCATAAGAGCCTCTTCCACCTGTCTGGGATAGAAATTCACGCCCTTTACGATCAGCATGTCGTCGGTGCGGCCGGTGATTCTGTCGATTCTCAGGTGGGTGCGTCCGCATGCGCACCTCTCGCGCGACAGGATGCGCGTTATGTCGTGGGTCCTGTAGCGGATTATCGGCATCGCCTCGCGGTTCAGCGAAGTGAAGACTATCTCTCCGAACTCTCCGTCGGGAAGGACCTTTCCCGTGGCGGGATCGATTATCTCCGCAAGATACTGGTCCTCCCACACGTGTATGCCTGCATGGGCCTTGCAATCCTGCCCCGTCGTGCCGATTCCGCCAGTCTCCGTCATGCCGTAGATGTCGAAGCACTCTATGTGAAGGCGCGACTCTATGCGGCGCTTCATCTCGTCGGAAAACGTCTCGCTGCCGAAGATGCCGACCTTTATGGACGGGATGTCGCGGTTCCCGGAGGGATCCGCATCGAGTTTCTCTATGATCCTGGGCACGTATGACACGACGCTGCAGAATCCCTTCACCCCGAAGTCGCGCATCAGCTTTATCTGGCGCTCGGTGTTCCCGCTCGATGCGGGAACGCAGAACAGGTTCGCCTTGCGGCAGCCGTGGTAGCACCCGAATCCGCCGTTGAAAAGTCCGAATGTCGGCATGATCTGGAAAGCGTCGCCCGGCTCGAGCCCCGCCATGACGAAGCAGCGCGCCATGCACTCAGCCCACTGGTCCAGGTCGTGCTCGTTGTAGGCCATGACGACAGGCGTCCCCGTGGACCCGGACGACTGGTGAAACTCGCGGATCGTCTCGCGCGGCACGGCAAGCATCTTGAGGGGATAAGCGTCGCGAAAATCGTCCTTGGTCAGGAAAGGGAGCTTCTCGAGATCTTCAAGCGATTTGACGTCTTCGGGGGAATCTACGCCGCCTTTCTTCAGGAGCTCTCTCGTCCAATCGCTCCTCCATGCGTTGGCAAGCGACTTCTTGAGCCCGCGAAGCTGCACGGACCCGAGTTCATCGCGGCTCATCGTCTCCGCCGCCTCGTTGAAATATTTCATATCCGTGCATTATACTCTTTTTTGCCCCCGGGAGTCAACCTTGGCGGCAGCAAGAGCGGCCGTTTGACGATTCGGCCGATAGAGGACACTCCTTTGGTTGTTTTGGTACGCCGTCGGGTATTAGCACAGGCCCGACGGCGTATTTTCGCCCGTTTTGCGCCCAATCGATTGCCCCGTTCTGGCCAATGGTGATTATGGCGCACAAAAACCGCGCAAGCCTTCCCAGACGCGCGCAAGCGAAAAGGCCCGTAAACATTGGGTGAAGGCCGCTTTCGGGACTGGTGATAATATGGTGACGATGGATGCGGGAAATGGGGTGAAAACGGGGGTAATCGGGGAAGGGGCAGAAAAAGGCTGGTAAAAGAAAAAACCCCGTTTTTATTGGGGTTTTCGGGGTTTTTCAATGGTTGCCTCGCAGGGACTCGAACCCCAACAAGCAGAATCAGAATCTGCGGTGCTACCATTACACCACGAGGCAATCTCGCTGACCTTCCCGTACTGGCGGGGTCGACGGGGCTCGAACCCGCAACCCCCGGATCGACAGTCCAGTGCGCTAACCAATTGCGCCACAACCCCGTGTTCCGAAAAGTGACAATAGTATATCATATTCTTCGGGGACCGCGCAAGGGGGTATTTTGAAAAAAATCACATGGCGTTTTTCACCCCTCGGCGCCGTCCTCGTACGACCGGAAAGGCTCGTCTTTCTCGGGGTATTTCCTCGCCTTCACGAACAGCCCCATCTGATGCTGCTCGTATCTGAGCTCCTTCACGAGAGAGACGATTATCAGGACGAGCAGTACGGCGAAAGGAAGCGCAAAGACTATCATCATGTCCTGCAGGGCGTCGAGTCCGCCGGCGAACATCAGCGCCACCGCCGTAAGCGAAAGCGTCGCGCCCCATATGAATTTCGTGGATTTCTTCGGCTTCAGCGAGCCGCCTTCAGACTCCATCGCAAGCACTACGGTCGCGGAATCGGCCGACGTTATGAAGAACGAAAAGACAAGCAGGATGGACGCCACCGAAATCGCCGTGCCGAACGGCACCTTCTCCAGAACGCCGAAGAGCATCTTTTCCGAGGGCAGCGAGGCGATCGCCCTGTGGGTCGACACGACCGATGTCGAGAGCGTCCCGAACACGGCGAACCATAGGCAGGAAAAGAGGGTCGGGACGAGAAGGACGTATGTGACGAACTCGCGGATCGTCCGCCCCTTCGATATGCGCGCTATGAAGATTCCCACGAAAGGCGACCATGATATCCACCACGCCCAGTACATGATCGTCCACTTCTGTATCCATGCGCGGGCGGCGGGGTCGTGCGACTCGGTGCGGAAGCTGAGCTCTATGAAATTGTTGATGTAGGAGCCGAACGATTCGATGGTGGATTCCAGTATCTGCACCGTCGGCCCGACGGCGAGGACGAGCGCCAGTATGCCTATCGCCACATAGGAATTGAGGTTTGAGAGCGTCTTTATCCCCTTGTCTATCCCCGCGACGGCGGACCATATGAAAAACACCGACGTCAGCAGGATTATGGCGAGCCTTGACCAGTCGTTCTCGGGGAAACCCCAAAGAGAGTTGAGCCCTCCGTTGATCTGGGCGGCGCCAAGGCCGAGAGTCGTCGCAACGCCGACTATCGTCGCGATGATCGTCAGGCTGTCCACCCCGATGCCGAGCCATCCGTCCGTCAAATTGCCGAAAAGCGGCTTTAAAGTGGCGGAAACGAGAATATTCTCCTTCTTTCTGAACTGGAAATAGGCCAACGCCAGCGCAATCACACCGTATATCGCCCAAGCATGTATACCGTAATGGAAGAAGGAGTATTTGAGGGCATCCTCCAAAGCTTCGGGGCTGTACAGTTCGGCTTCGGGCGACGACACGGCGAAGTGCGACAGCGGCTCCGCCGCCCCGTAAAATACAAGCCCTATGCCCATCCCTGCGGAGAAAAGCATCGCCAGCCAGCTTGCGTCGGAATGTTCGGGACGGGAATCAGGATCGCCAAGGCGTATCCTGCCTATCGGACTCATTATGCAATACAGGCACACCCCGACAACCACCGTGGCCAACAGAAGATAGAACCAGCCGAAGTGGTCGCCAACATAGTCCCTGACAGTGGATGTGACCGCATAAAGCCTTCCCGGGAACGCCAACGCTACAAGAATTATGACACCGGATACAAGAGCGGAAACCTTGAACACACTTTTCATGGCTCTATTATCTCATAATTCTTGCAGGTTTGCAAGAGAAAATGTTATAATATGTCCATGAAATGCATAATCGTCATCGCTTCAGTCTATGCCGCGACATGCGCCGGGGCGTCGGTTCTGGAGATATCGGCAGCCTGCGGGAAGGCGTCGGACAAAGGAGAAACGCCTCTTGGGAGACTCTGCGAGGTCCCCCTCGGCGGCGGAACTTTCTCGGGCTCCGGCATCAAGGGGAGGGTGGTTCCCGGCGGCGTCGACAGGCAGTATGCCGAAGCGGACGGCATAACGCGTCTCGAGGCGGAATATGTACTCCTTGCGGATGACGGAACTGAAATAGGCGTGAAAAACTCGGCTGTCGCGACAAAAGACGGCATTATCTGCTCCTACCCTGTCTTCACGGCCCCGCGGGAGGGTCCGTACCGCCGGCTGAACGATGGCGTCTTCACGGCGAAGATCGACGGCATCAAAGGAGGCGTCAACATAATCGTGGAAAAAGACGGGAAGTCGCGCATTTTGGAAGAGGGCGGCTCCGGACCGCACAAAGCCGTCATGACGGAAGCGAAAAACCTCCCCGAACACACGATATTCCGTCCGAAAGACCTTACCCCCTTCTCCGCGTCCAATCCTCTGCCGGTGCTTGTATGGGCGAACGGAGCCTGCGCGAATTCGCCATTCGAGCATATGAAGTTCCTGAACGAAATCGCCTCTTTCGGCTATCTCGTCGTCGCGACCGGTTTTCTTCCCGAGAACGACGGCATCTACAGGGGGCCCATGTCGCGCAGCGAGCAGCAGATCGAATCGATAGATTGGGTCTTCGCGGAGAATGCCGACCCCTCCAGCAGGCTTTTCCGCAAAATCGACCTCAAGCACATATGCCTCGCGGGCATGTCATGCGGCGGATTGCAGACCATACGCAACTGCGCAGACGCGAGAATCTCCGCCGTCATGATATGCAACAGCGGACTTTTCGTCAACCCCGCCGCCGCCATGCCGGGGATGCCCATGCCGGGCAAGGAAAAGCTCCTCGACCTGCACACGCCCGTGATCTACATAATGGGGGGAAAGAAGGACATCGCCTATGAAAACGGCATGGACGACTTCAGGCGCATAAAACACGTTCCTGCGACAATGGCGAACTATCCCTCCGGACACGCAGGCACCTTCGCCCATCCCCGCGGAGGAGCCTTCGCGGAACTCGCCCGCGCATGGCTCGACAGCCGGTTCAAAGGCAAGGGCGGCATCAACGGATTCCGCAACAGGGGATGGACTGTCGAGACTAACGGTCTTGGCGACTGAGCGATTCCGCAAAGCCGCGGACGAGAGAGTGCCACTCCTCCGCGGACTTCACGTCTCCCCTCTTGGACCACCTCGCCCCGGCCCAATACGTGAACGACGTCCGCTTCGCATCCAAAGCGATTATGCGCGAGCCCTGGTGATCGGTCTTGAGCGTTATGCCATGGGCGTCTTTGGGGTCCAGGAATACGGCCGTCATCGTAGAGCCCTCGACATCCCCGCGCGATTCCTCATAAAGCGAGACGATTCCCCTTGCGGCGTCCTCGCAGACGTCGCCCTTGTGTCCGCGCTTGGGATTCACGTCCAGTCCCGGCCCCGTGAACGCGTCCTTGAAGCCATGCTCGAACGAAACCTCGTTCCTGAAGAAAGGCGACCCCCTCTCGAGCGTTATGCGGCATGTCATCCGGCCCATGCGCGAAAACGCCGCATAAACGAGCTTGAATTCCACCTTCTCCGGCGTATTCGTGATTATTTCGCACTTTTCCCAATCAGGATACGTCTTCCACTCCCCGTCGCCGTAAACCGCGACTCCTCCGCATCCGCGTCCGGGGCCTATCGCGTAGTTGTCCAGGATCCCGTCCGAAGGCTTCACATGCCAATTGCCGCGGGCGCTGTGGTTCTTGAGAAGCTCGCCGACAGACCCTGCATCCGGCATCTTGTTGAATATGTCGAACCCCGACCAGCGGTGGTCCTCGCCCGGACCGTACGCCCTCATGCCGAAGATGTCGTTCTCCCAGTAGAAGTCGTTCTGCCTCTCCGGCACGGCTCCGCAGGAGCAGCCGATGGCGCGCTCGCCCGATTCGAACGTGTCGCGCCACGGGATCTCCGGCATGCCGTCGCCTTTCCACTCTATCGGCAGCCAAACGTATCTGCCGTCCATGGCATTGTCGGGCCGCCATATGTCGAAACAGGCGATGTCGCGTCCCGTCCTGTCGTCATGGAAAATGAAGGTCGACTGCCCGCCCCATGTCTTGCCGGGACCCATCCTGTTTTTCGGATTCACCCCGGTGCAGGGGTTGCCGAGACGCTCCCAGGGCCCGGCCAGAGATTTCGCCCTGTATATCCTGGCGGTGTTGGGCCGCCACCCCGTGCAGCCGGACCCAAGCAGCCAATACCATCCGCCGTGCTTGACGACGGCGGGCGCTTCGGTCCAATCCTTCTCCATGTGGCGGTACCATCTTCCCGTGTAGCCGAGGCAATCGGGGGATAGTTCGGAGAAATGGAGGGTTGAATTCGATTCCGACGCGAAAACATGCCATACCGTCCCGTCGTCATCGACGAAAAGGGTCATGTCCCTGGCCATCTGCCCCTGATCGACGCGACCGGAATACAGGTTGGACGCCATCCCCTTCTCGCTCGGCCCCCCGGACACGGGCCCCACGGCTTTGGACGCCGCTATCGCCTCCGGCGTCATGTCTTCGCCCTTCGCGTTGACCGGCCACTGCCCTTCGTTGGGCCAGCATGATTTCACGAACGCGAACGGACCCTCGGGCCGGTCCGCCACGGCGAAGCCTGAACGCGCGTCGGCATAGCCGAGGCCCTTGCGCTCGAGATGGAACACCATCACATACTTGCCCGTTCCCGGAGCCTTCACGACTTTCGGCCGCTCCAATATGCAATCCTTCTCGATGTCGGAAGGAGCGTCCGTCACCTTCAGGGCGATCCCTTCGTTTTTCCACGACCTGAGATCTTTGGAGGAATAAACCCCCACGCCTACCTGCGCCCTGTTGCCTGCCTTGCCGGCGACCTTGTGCTCGCCGTACCAGTACCATGTGTCGCCGTCCTTGAGAAGCCCTCCGCCGTGCGCATTGATGTGCACGCCGTCAGTATCAGGCCAGACGTCCGCATTGGGCATCGCGACCGAAAGCGCCGAAGCGAAAAGAAGTGTTGTCATGCTCATGGGATGGATTATACCATAATCCGCCGCGCAAGCGCACTCCCCCTTTTTTTTCCGCAGAATCTCCGCACCGCCTTGAAGCATAGCTGGCGGCGTTACGCAACCTTTCGCCGGGGTTGGACAAACTGGCGCAAGCAGAGCCGATGGAGATATGGTATAATATGCACGTCGAATGCGGCATGAAAGCCCGAAACGCCAGAAACCGCCCCCAGAGAAACGAATGGAGAGGAACGCATGGAATTCAAAGAGTTGATGCAAAAATTCGCAGATGGCCTGAATGTCGCCGATTTCAGTCCGGAGGATGGTTCGGCCGCGCTTGCGATAGACGACATCCCTTTCGGCTTCATCTGCAGCGAATCGGGGGATGAGCTCACAATCCTCGCGGACCTCGGGCAGCAGCCCGGCAGCGCGGACCGTCCGCTCGGCTCGGTCATGCTCAAGGCCAACTTCCTCTACGAAACCCTTCACGGCGCCGTGTTCTACCTGAACCCCGAGAACGATTCGTTCGGAATCCAGCAGAGGTTCCGTCTCGTGGATCTCGATCCCGCAAGCCTCGCGGAGCATGTCGAAAGGCTCGCCAATCTCGCCGAGGAGTGGAGGGCCATAGTCGCAGGCTACGGCCATATCGAAGCCGCCGCCAAGGAGATGTCGGCCGGCGAGAAGGAGATGGACCCGCTGCAGGCCGACGGCTTCATGCGGGTTTGATCCCGTCCCGGGCGTCTGGCGCGCGGCGGAGAACCGCGAATGCGCCAAGAAGCCGGGCGGCGACAGCGACTGCACCGATGTTCAAGACTCTCCATGCGAAGCTGGGCGATTTCTGGTGGTATTCGCTCATGCTGTTCTTTGCGTGCCGCGCGGCCGACGTGCTGAACGCGGCCGTCGGGCTGTGGCTCGTCCCGAAGTACGTGGGGTCCGCCGAGCTCGGCGCTGTCATGCCACTACAGGCCTTCGCGGGCTTCCTCGCCCTTCCCGTCGGCATCTTCGCCATGACGTTCATGAAGGAGATGACGTCGCTCGCAGCAAACGGCGAATACGGCAGGATGAAATCGCTCATGCGGGGGGTGTTCATCGGCGCGGGCGTCTTCCTCGCCCTGGCGCTCGTGGCGACGAAGCTCGTCTTCCCGATGTTCCTCGAGCGCATACGCGTGGCCGAAGGCTCCCTCGGGTTCGTGATTCTCGCCGCGGCCTTCACGGGGGCCGTCTCGCCCATATACTCCAACGCGCTGCAGGCGCTCAAGCGCTTCAGGACCATATCGTTCCTGAACATCGTCGGCGCGCCGGTGAGATTCGTCGCGATGCTCGTCGCAATGCCGTTCCGCGCCCTTACCGGATACTTCGTCGGACAGGCTGCGACGCCGGCCTTCAGCATAGCCGCCTCGGTGTGGTCGCTGCGCAAGGAGCTTTCCGCGAAGGCCGAGCCTTACTGGACAAGGCCTGTCGTAAAGCGGTTCTCGGCCCTGCTTGCCGCAATCGCGCTCTCCCAGTATGCGGGCAGCATGCTCGGGCTCGTGGAGCAGACGGTCCTTCGGCAGCGCCTGCCGGAGATAGACTCGGCCGCCTACTACATGGCGACCAGGTTCTCGGACATCGCCGGCTACGTCACATGCACCCTTTCCACGATCCTCTTCCCCTTCACCGCCTCGCTCGCCGCCGAGGGGAAATCGACGAGGCCGCTGGTCGTGAAATCCATCCTTGCGACTTTGGCGGCGTCGGCGGCGCTTGCGATCGGCTTCGCCTTCGCCGGCGAAAGCATCCTGCGGCTGCTCCCGGAAGGCGACAAATACGCGCCCTTCGCCTGGTCGATACCGTGGCTCATAATCCTGCAGGCGCTCGGCGCGATACAGGTCTTCCACCTGAACACGGAAGTCTCGGCGGGACGCTTCGCGTTCCTGAAATGGTGGGTGCCGATGCATGTCGCATTCGCGGCCGCGCTTCTGCTCGTCACGGGCTACGGCTATTTCACGGCATGCATTCCGCAAAGCTGGAGCGCATTTCTCGCCAGGAACAACTTCACGTCGCTCAAGGCGATGCTCGTCTGGTTCACGGCGACTTCTGCCGTAAAGACGGCGGTCTGCCTCTGCGAGCTCTGGCGGCAGCGCCGCTAGGAAAAGCCGCCTTGACGAGGCTTGTACGATTCATATTGCAAGCATCCCGAATCGCCTGCATCGCGCAGTTTGCCACAGTCACACTTGGCCGCCCCTGAATCGGTCCGTAAAAGCGCTTCTCCTCGCGGAGGAAATTTCAGAACCGGCGAAAATTGGCGGAAGAAACCGCCTGCACCCTCATACTCCACCATCTGGGTCTGGGTTGGCCCTGCCGGAGGCGCAGAGGCGGAAGCCCAGAATGCAGTCCCTGTTGCAATCCGAAAACCTCTCCCGGCTCGAAGCGACGCAGCTCTCGTCCGAGTTGGCCCAGCAGCCGCGCGGCCTTTTCATGCAGGAGGTGGCGAACACGCAATACACGAAACGAGATCGGTTGTCAGGCGAAACAGGCAGCTTGATGAACCGCTTTCATTTTCATTTCATGCTTCCTTTCTGCCATATTCAGTGGCAGTCCGCGATCTCGACATTTTCCGCGCCTCCTTCGCGCCAGACAAAGCAGATGCGCCACCGATCGTTGATCCGTATCGAATACGGGCGGTTTCATCATTCGAAAATCACCTGTATCCGATAGAATCGCGCGGAAGAAGTCGTTTCGGCGCTCGCCTTGATCCACTTCGCGCTCGCGCCGAGGGTATCGCTCTGCTGGAGAGTCGCCTTGGCCTTTACATTGCCGAATTCTACCGTTTTCTCGGGCGAAGCGATTGATATCTCCGTCAGATTGCCTGCAGAAGTCG
>JAILJX010000032.1 GCA_024694365.1 Kiritimatiellia bacterium | reverse complement strand
ATGCTGGTTGCCGCCGGCGCAGTAGGCGAAGTGGTCCGACTTGAAGCTTCTCGTCTTGAGGCAGCGCACGGCCTTCTTGATGCAGTCGTTGAGTCCGTCAGGCTTCATGCCGGACATCTTGCCGGCCTTCAGGGCCTGAAGCGCCCAGCCCGCGTAGGAAAGGTCGTCGCGGCTCGAGGACTTGTTCATTTTGTAGTCCCAGCCTCCCGTAGGCGACTGGTTGTCGATGATGCGCTGCAGCGTCACCATAGCCGTCTCTTTGCAGACCGGGTCTCGCGTCATGCCGTAGGCCTCGCAGAGCGCGTAGGTGGCGATGAGGAACGCGTATTCGTTGCCGTCGCTGCCGTGCATGACGGGCTTGTTCGGATTCTTCGTGTCGAGCTGGCTGACGAGATAGTTGATCGCCCGAGAGACGACAGGCCCGAAATCCTCCCGCCAGGGCGATTCAGACCCCTCGTATTCGCCGTGGGCGAGGTAGGTCAGGATCGCAAAGCCGGTGTTGGCGATGGGGCTCGTCGCGCCGCCCTTCTGTCCGCCCGCAGCCCAACTCCCGTCGGTGCGCTGGGTCGCCTTGAGCCACCAAAGAACCTTGAGGACGGCCACCTCGGTCGACGAGTCGCCGTATTCGGCGCCGCCGCCCGTCCTTGAGCCGATCGCACCCGGGTTGCGGCTGTTGGTCATGCTCTTTGCCTTGACAGGCGCCCTTGCGGCGCGGACCGTATCCGCGGGCGCGGGCTTTACGGAAGCGCTCGGCGAAGGCGGCGCGGGGACGGGGGTCATGTCGGAAACGGGCGAAGGATCGAGAACCTCGACATCGGTGTTGATCTCCTCGGGCGGAATCTCCGGCGGATCCTCCGGCGGCTCCGGGGGCTGCTCTTTCACGGCTGGCGCGGGCGCTTTCACGACAGCCGGAACGGCCTGCCGGTCTTCTTCTCTCGCTTGCGCACGCGCTTTTTTGCGCCCGTCGTTGCTTTTCGCGCCGCTCGACACGAAAAACAGCCCGGCCGCCGCGCAAAGAACAGCCGCCGCTACAGCGATCAACCACCATCTCTTCCGCGCCGGATTGCACCGCCGGGGCGGAATCGCGGGCTCCTTGTTCGCCCGCATCCGCGTGTGCGGAATCTGCGTGTGCGGCTTTGCATGCACAATCCGCTTAGTCGCGGGAACGGGCGCTGCAATCCGCCGCCGCACCTCCAGGACCGCCGCGCAGGTCTTCGGCCTGTCCTCCGCTTTCTTGGCGAGACCGGCAATGACCGACGCGCCTATCGCCACGCCGGCGTCAAGCGGTTCCGGCGGCCTGTTTTTTATCTGATCCTCTATCGCCCCGCGGCAGAACGGCGGCTCTCCGGTCAGGCATTCATATACCGTCGCCGCAAAGGAATAGATGTCTTGCGACGGACCTGGCCTGGAGCCGTTCAGCTGCTCGGGCGACATGTACATGAGCGTTCCGGACGAAAACCTGCCCGTGACTCGCGTCATCGTCTCCTGCATCTCGCGCGCTATGCCGAAGTCGAGGATGTAAGGACGCCAATCCTTGCCGATCATTATGTTCGCGGGCTTGATGTCGCGATGGACGATCCCGAGGCTGTGGGCATAGTCCAGCGCATCCGCGACAGGCCTCAGGAGCGCGACGGTGTCCTCCTCGGTGAATTTTCCGTTTTCCGCCAGGAAGTCGTCGAGAGTCCACCCTTCGATGTAATCCATCACCAGAAAAGGATTCCCGCCGTTTTCCTCGAACGAGCGAAGTGTGACGATGCCGGGATGGACGAGCTTCATCGCGACAAGCGCCTCGCGCTTGAGCTGATCGTACGCCCGCCTGTTCGAGACGAGTATCGACGGCAGCATCTTGACTGCGAAGAGCTTGTTGTCGAGCGTCGTATCCTCTACGAGCCATACGCTGCCCATGCCGCCGGCCCCAAGCTGCTTGACCACACGATACCGTCCGGCGAGAAGAGCCCTCTCGCCGCCTGCCATCGTCACGTCGTCATTGAGCGACATCTCGTTTATGGTATCCATCTCCGAGGGATATTATATCATATTTTTCGCTCCCGCCATGATGTCGGCATCGCCGTCCGGTGCATGATGTGCTGGACGAATGCATCGCCCGGCAATGTCACGCCGACACGTTGGAAAGCCTTCGAGACGGCGTCTCAGGATAGCGGCGCTTCCAGCGGTTCACCCCGGTTTTGAGTTCGTAGACGCGGTGCTCGAGCTGTCCGACAAGCATCATGTACCGCGACTTCAGGTTGGGTCCCGCAACCTCGACGAAATGCGTGTACATCTCGATCTGGCTGGCGACCCGCTCCCTGAGCGCACCATGGCGCAGCTTGAGCGCCATGCACTCCCCGCCGAACCCCTCCCCGTTCATCTCGCTCCTTTCGTGCACGGCGACCGCCCTGATTGCCCGCATGGACGCATCAGCCCGCCAGTACGCCAAGGAAAGCCTCGACGAGTCCGTCGACCTTGCGCCATGTCTTGATCGCCTTGACCCACCGCCCGGGAATGGCGTCATACCCGTAGTATGCCCCCGCGATCTGTCCGTAGACCGCGCCGATCGTATCGGCGTCGCCGCCGAGATCGACCGCCGCGATCATGCCTTCCTCGAACGACTTTGCGGATTGGAACGCCCATAGCGCAGACTCGAGCGTCGACACCGCCCAGCCGGAGTTGTTGCACTCTTCACGGCTCGAGTATTCGCTCTTCACGGCCGTCCGCCGCCCTTCCATATGCTCGCCGAGAATGAGCGCGAACCTGTCCACTACCTCCCTTACGCGCCGCGAGTCGTGGGTCAGGTCGCTTATCTCGTGGAGGATGGCGGGATTCCCGAGCTTCCGCGCGATCAGCCAGGCGGGCGCGAAGCGCATTATCGAACCGTTCCCCTGCGAATCCTCATGTCCGTTCCTGAGCCGGCCCTCGCGTATCCCGTGCATTGCGGACGAGGTCGCGAAGCCTACGTCGAACGAGCGCCCTTCCATGCTCGAAAGATAGCCTTCGGAGTACCACTTTACGAAGGTGTCAGCAATGTCCTGGAGGTCATACCCGCCCTTGCGGACGAACGAGTCCATTATGCACATCGCCATCGACGAGTCGTCGGTCCAATACCCGGGCGGCAGACCGAACACCGGGCACGGCTCCATTTCGGTTATGTGCTTGTGGGAATCCTTATGCGTGAACTGTATCGGGCTTCCGAAGGCGTCGCCGACGATAAGCCCCCACAGCATCCCTTTTGCGCGATCCGTTTCCATTGCGATTTCTCCTTTCGTTGTTGTTTGCGCCGTGTTTCCCGCCCTGTGGACGATCTTGTCGAGGCCTATCCCGACCTGCGCATTCCGGCTGGCGGGCGTCACCAGCGCCTCAGCACGCTCTTTCAACATGTCGTTCCAGATCAGTTTGAGTCCCATGCAACCCTCTTGCGTCCGATATTACACCTCATATCGCCGCATGCTGCCGCAAATGACAACTGCAGCCATGGAGCATATCGCAGGCACTGTCATGAGTTTCTTCTTTTTGTGCCTCCTATTGCCTGTTTTTTCCGCACCGCCTCGACAAGGCGGGTGATGAATGCTTTTGTCGATTCCTGAATACCCTTGGCCTTGGACTCCCTCGGCCCCGCCACGTTGAGTATCAAGCCTTCCTTCTCGGCATCGACCTTGCCTTGGACTTCCTTCAACCATTCCATCGTCCTGTCCAGCTCCTGCTTGCGCAAGACGAGCACGGGCTTCCTGTATCTGCGGCAGCAATCATACGTCAGTTGCGTTTCGCTCCTGTTCACGGTCGCTATCTTCGACTCGCCAATCGGCTCGCGCGATATGATAAGCGTCGCGTGCGAATGCTGAACATTCCGCTCGGTGCGGAAGATGTAGTCGAGCCTTGGCACGACCTCCATCGCCGTGAACTTCCCGGGAACCATTCCGTCCTCCGCCAGCCGCCTCTTCGGAATGAAGCCGCCGTAGGGGAAGCCCGCCTCGAGGGCCGCCTCGATCGCCCCCCTGCCCACTCCCGTCTGCCCTCCGGATATTATCTTCCTGATCAGCATTCGTCCTTCTCTCGCCCATTGTCCAGGATTCATGCATCGGCCACTGAATCAATGACCGCCGATCCTTTCACGTTCTACGCGGTTAGGTCCCATCGCGACATCTCCTCGGTTCATTCTCCTCCGTCCTGTTTTATCGGAGCGGCCAGATCGTATGTCTTCCCTCCGCGCGTCCTGGGCTGGACGCCGAGCTGGACCAGTCTCGACACAGCCTTGGCTATGCTTTGTCCGCCGGGCGCATCGACGAGCCTGCCCTTCGCTGCTTCATATCTGGCAAAAACCTCCTTGAACGCGCTTTCCACCGCAAGGAACTCCTCTATGAAGCTGTTGGCCCGCTGGAGAAGCTCTTCCGCAGCGCGGATCGTCTCCTGCCTGTTCCTCTCCGTCCGCTCGATTTTCCACAGCATCTCCACGAGGCGCACGACCGGCACCACGCTCGCCGAGTTCACGAATACGACGTTGTGCCGCTGCGCGTATTCACGCAGAAGCTCCTGGCTCCCGCCGACCGAAATGCGGGCCTTCATCGCCAGCATGTACACCTCCTCGAGCGGGATGTACATCAAGACCGTCGGGAATGCATTCGGCACCGAAGATTGGTAGTCGGCGCGGACGATCTCGTCGACATGTCCGCGGACGGAGGCGAGCACCTCGCTCTCCGCCTCTTCGCGGGCCTCGGACGTCTCTGCCGCATGGTAACGCTCGACGGCGGCGACCGTGACTTTGGAATCTATGACAAGGGCCCTCTCCCCCGGCATCTTGATCACGAAATCCGTCCGCTTGGACTTGTGCCCGCTCTGATCGTCGACGAACGTCTCCTGGTACGAGTATCCGTCCGGCATGTTCACGCCGGACGATTCCAGCACGCGCTTGAGCTGCATCTCTCCCCACTCTCCGGTCAGCTGGGCATCCCCCCGGATGGCGTTGGCCAGGTTGTTGGCCTGCTCGGTGACCTTGTTCGTCTGGTCGACCAGCGTCGTTATCTTCCCCATCAAGCTCGTGTGGGACGTCGCCGACTTTTCGTCGGAGTTGGCTATGCTCGTCTTGAGGTTTTCGATCTCCTGCTTCAACTGGGCGACGAGCGCGCTGAGCGGATTCGTTCCGTCCTCCTTGAGCTTGTTTTCGCGATCTTCAAGGATCGTCTGCGCGAGCTCCCTGAACCGCGCGGCTCCCTGGTCCAGGGTCTTTCTGTACTGGGCCTCCCTTTCGGCCTGCATCCTCTCGCCGGCGCGCTGCGCCTCTGTCGCTGCGGCAAGCAGGCTTTCCGCCTGCGCCTTGGCGTCCCTGACCTCCTGGGTCTTTCGCTCGGCCGCCTCCAACTTCGCGTTGAGCCGCTGTATTTCGCCGCTGAACTGGTCGGCCTGCCGCTTGAGGTCTTCAACGTCATCGGCGCGCAGACGCTCCATCTCGTCGCACTTGGCCCTCAGCGCGACTTCCGCGTTGGACTTCCCCTGCTCCGCGGCGATCCTTGCCTGCTCGGACTCCTCTAACCGCTTGTCCATTCCGGCCCGTTCCCCGGCGGCGGCATGCCGTTGCCATATGTAGACAACGGCAGCCGCTGCAGCCGAACACGACGCCACCATCAACCATTCAGTCATATATATTATGTCCTCTCATATGCTCGTTCATGTGCAGCCTCTTTTGAAGGCCATAGGGTCCGTTTCGCATCCCCCCAACCATATCTAACGCGCAGCGGTGCAGACCTCTTACGGCGTGTGAACAAGTTGGACGGGAGGGGAACTCCGGCGGTGGAGCAGAAGCGTCTGCCGCCCGCGCCGGCAAGCCTCCCGGCTTCCGGACATGCTGCAGCATTTTCCCGCGCTGTTCAAGGTTCATCGTCTAGACATATTATACCACAATCCACGCCACTTCGCACCCGCCCCGCACCCTGCCGCTGCGCAACCGTTCCTCTCCTCTGCGCACTCTTATGTCCCTCTTGCCCCGACGGTGCAAACCGTCGGTCCTCCTTGCAGCCACGGCGCCAAACAAGGTGCGTATTCGCCCGCGCATTCCTCCTCGCGCCCTACTCGACCCTAAACGACGCTGCTTGACCCTAAATGCCCTGACCGACCAAGCGCGAGAAACCAAGAAGGATCAGCAACTGTAAATTTCATGCGAAATTTACAGTTGCTGACCCTTCATTCCCCTTCCTTTAAGGTCCGGAAACGCTGGCGGACCCCATTAGGCAGCATACGCAGAGCGCGATCTTTCTGCCATCGACCTCGCGCACGTCTTCGAATATCTCCTGAACGCCGAGTCCGGAAGACAGTTTGACGCGCTTTTTCACAAGAATCGACTCGTCGAGCTTGTCGGAGAAGACCGACTCCTCTTTCGATCGGTCCATGGCGGACGAAACGGTCTCCTTTTTGAAATGGGTCGCTCCGCCCGGATTGTAGCACGCAAAATGGTCGGCCAAATTCCGCTGAGCCCTCATCCGCGCAATCCGCTTCGCGTTCAGCAAGGCCTTTGGTCCGCTCCCCTTGACTTCGGCGGCCGCCACTCCGAGGAACCTGACCTCGCCGTTGTCCGCATACCATATCTGCGGGCCGGACAAACGCTCGAGATTCGGAATGCTGCGAACGCCCTCCTCCACGCCGTCAAGTCCGCTCGGGGGCGCGTCAAGCGCGGTTCGCGCGGCGATCTCCTGCTTCAGGGACCATTCTATCGCCACTCCGACGGTCGTCTCCGCACCTGTTTCCCCTTCGCGAACGACACGGGCGATTTCGCGCACGCCGACGACTTCGCCTTTCGTCACCTTTGAAATGCATGTCTCCACGGAGGATCTGCCGGCGCCGCCGTCATATGCCGCCGACCGGAACGCCGAGATCACAGAGCCGTTGAATGCGCCGCATATTTCGCATACGGCGGCGGCGCGGGCTATGAACTCCGGCTGGCTTTTCCCGTGCGCTACGCCTATCGCCACGATCCGTTTCCGGGCAAGGTCGACGCCCGATGTTTTCCCCTGGGCGGCGATCATTTCCGACAGCTCCATCCTTACGCTCTTCACCTCCGCGAAGGAAGAGAAGACCGCCGCCGCCGCAAGCAGGGAAAAGAAGCCCCTTGCCGCACTCTCAGAGAAAAACATCGGGTTGCAGCTCCCTTATCAGCTTCTCCGCCTTTGCCGAAATTTCGGCGTCGCTTGCCGTCGCATAGACCCACCACGCATTGCCGGCGGCAAGATGCGGAAATCCGAGCTTCCCGCAGCAAACGGAAGAATCCAACACGGCATTCGGCTCTGCGCAGCCATGAATCATGGCTTCATTGTAGGCGACCCACGCCTCCGCCCAGCGCCCGGCCGTCCGGAGGGAGTCTGCATACATATGCCAAGCCTCGCCGCATCCCGGATCGAGCATCAAACTCTTTTCCACGCCCGCCAAGACGCCATCAAGATCCATTCCCAGCCTGTAGAGTCTCTTTGCCTCATCAAGGAAGGCTTTTGCTTCTGCGTTCCCGGTAGAATCGAAAAGCGACCGGCCAGCCGATTTTGCGGCACTCATCCATATGCGCGACATGCGGACGTCCCGTCTGGGCTTGGCGTCGCCGACCATCGCCACCAACGCGCCCATCTCATCCCACGCCTCGCAGGCGGAAGTCGACGCCACGCTCGACACTGCATTGCGGAGCTTATCTGCATCAATGCGTCCGGAAGCCCCAGCGGACAAAAGACGCCCTATTGCCGGCATCCGCCTCCCCTCGCGAAAATCAATGTCCGCAAGCCGGGACAATGCCGGCGAGAATGACGGCAACGCCTCAAGGGCAGCGGTGCATTCCTCGGCGCTCGCGTCCTCTCCGGACCAGCCGGTTATCGCCTGCTCCACAGCCGCAGCGTCCACAATGACATCGATGCATCTCACGCCATCGCCCTTGTTCCAGAGAAGCGGCACGCTCGCCCCCAGTTCCGCGAACACGCGCGCATACGCCTCTTCTCCGGGGCAATCCGCGAGCAGCCGCCTCAGACTGGCGCGCCAATCCCCAATTGTCATCAAAGACGGCTTGCGCTCGAGAATCCTCGAGCGCAAGGCCCTCACGGGAGCCGCGTTGACGACCGTGACATCGCGGAACCTTTTCCCGTCGCAGGTCTCTTCAACCGTGACAGCCTGCAGACCCTTCAGCGAAAACCCCCGCCGAGGCGCAAGCCTGGCCGTCAATTTCTCTCCAAACGGAGAGACGAAGCCGAAATTCATCCGTCCGATATAGCCATCCAGCGCATCAAGCTGCGCCGCCATGGCCAACCCCGCGAAATCGTCAGGATCATCGGGCGGCGCATCGCCTTCCACTATTATGAACAGATAATCACCACACTCCTGCACCGACGGAGGCGTCGTCAAGAATCTGGCCTGGTACAGCGAATGCGCCCGCTCCGGCGAGAAGACCGCAGCCCCTCCCGCCAGAAACGCACTCGCCGACACCGAAGCCAGCAGCAGAAGTCTACTCGTCATCGTCATCGTAAAACCTTGCGCCAAGGCCAAGCCTTCCGCCGGCAGGGGAACTCCTTCCCTTCCCGGAACCGGAAGCCGAATCTGGCGGCTGGACAGGCTTGGGCCGCCCCACCTTGCCGACTCTTGCCGCCTTCTCCCGTTCGCGGGACTCTTTGATTTTGCGTGCTATATCCTCGCTATCGCGCAAAAGACCGAGAACGTCACGCTTGGCGCCAAGGCTGACGCCGGCGACCGCAACATATATGTCCTGTCCCGATGCGTCCTTCTGTTTCCCCTCATACAAAATCGACATCCCCGCCGTTTCGATTTTGGAGCTTTCTTTACTGTACTTGTGGATTTCACGCGTCAACTCCGACTTCTCCTCTGTAGTGAGATCGTCGAACTTTTCAAGCTTTGATATGATGGTCTTGTTCGTGATCGCATTGTTCATCGAAATGCTTGAGAACAACGAATAGGCGACCTCGGTCTCTGCCATAACGCGCGTAGCCTCTTCGTTGTCATCCTGACGCTCCGCACTCTTATGGTCGTATGCAAGAGCGCTTATGCCAAGGAACCACACCTCTCCCTCATTGTCAACATAGCGGCGCGGACCGATCCACTCGCCCAACGCCCCCTTCATGGCCTGCAGGCTCAGCCACTCATCGACCGTGCGCTTGCCGGGCGCAAGCTTCACTGCCGGAACGGACGGATCGTCAAACGCCATCTGAATCGCCGCCGAGGCCGTCTCGTTTTCCTTGCTCCACGAATACAGAATAGCTATCTCGCAATCATAGTGGTCCCCGTTCTGCACACACGAGTCAAACTGCTTCAAGACTGTGCAGCCGACAAAATCGCGTTCGGCACCCCGAACGACATCCTCGGCAAGGACCTCCTCCGTATCACCGCCCTTAGATTGACGCGATGCTTCAAGCTGGCCGCCTCCCATCAGTCTGGCAAGGCGCCCCTTCGCACCCAGAAGCAGCCACATCATTTCGGACCTTCTCAGATCAAGGTAGCGCGACGTCACTTCTTGAGAAGGTATCGTGAACCGCTTGCTCACGGACACTACTGCACGCATACTATGCGCGTCCAGTCTGTTCACTGTATACTTCCCCAGCTTTTTCCTCTGATCCTTGATGTAGGCATTCATCATATCCGTTGCCGTCTTTTTGTAATCCGGGGCAGACACAGTCTCCAGCACTTCCTGGTCGGCGGCGATCGCCTCGCCATTCTGCGGAAGAGCAGCCGCCGCGGAACCGAACTCCTCGGCAGTTGCGACACACGTCACGGCGGAAATCGCCGCGCAGGCCGTCATTATCAGTCTATTCATGTTTTCTCCTTTGTGTGTTTGGTTGTTCAATAATTCTTTTCGATCTTTACATCCTTTATCTCGAGAAGCTGATCTTCGCTAACGCTGAGCGACTGCCACTCCACATACGAATCGGCGAGTCCGCACAAACTCGGAGAAGTATCTGTCGCGGTTCAGCGTAACCTCGAACTTGCCCCTTCGGACGAATTGACGATCCTGCGCGAATCCTTCCGGCAGCGCACATCGAGAAGTCCGATAGGATCGAGCCGTTCCAAGGCCACCTGCAGCAGTTTCTCGCCATCGGCCGCGCGATTTTTGCCAATCATTTTTTGTTCTGATTTGAAGCCTACTCCGCGAGCTCTACCTTTATCTCGCTTATCTTGGGGAGCTGATCCTTCTCAAGGACGAAGCTGCGCCACTCTATGTAGCTCTCGGCGAGACATCCCACGAGCGGCGTGCAGTACACCATTCCGGCATTCGGGATTTCGGCGACCTTGAGATTG
The DNA here is from genome assembly GCA_024694365.1 of Kiritimatiellia bacterium. GTDB lineage: Bacteria > Verrucomicrobiota > Kiritimatiellia > RFP12 > UBA1067 > UBA1067. The sequence goes on along the minus strand of JAILJX010000032.1, from coordinate 11,908 downwards.
ATGAGCCAATTGACCGGCACCTCCCAGGGGTACGCGCCGATTTCCTCGCCCGCCTCGTCGAGAAGAACTACGGAATAGTTCATCTTTGCCGGATTGCTGACCTTGCCCGCGAAGCGGCCGCCGCGACCTCCTCTTCTGCCGAATCCTCCATTGTCTGATGTAAGGCCGGTCTGCCCGTAGATCCAGTCGTTCAGCACGTCTATCACCTTCTTGTCGAGTTCATAGACGGTGGCCCTGTTCTTTTTGGTCACAAGCACGAACACGACCTTGCTCTTGGTGTATCGCGAATTGAAATCTTTGGCGGAAAGACTCACCTCGGAAAACGAGAACGATCCGGCGCCGGGAGGCGCCCAACGGTCCATTCCGCGCAACTCGCAGTCCCACACCATGTTACCCCCTCCTACAGTGGTAGAGTAAACATGAATACCATCATAGAATCCAGCCAAACTACCTCCAGCGCTATGGACATAACAGAATCCCTCCCTGCCCTCCTTGTACGCAGACAGATCGTCGTGATAATTGTCATTGCCCGCAACAAGTTCGGTAAGCCTGACCTCCTTCGGCGCGACGAGCGAAATCTGATCAAGTGTCTTCTTCAGATGCGGCACGAATTCGCTGAAGTACTTCTCCTGATCGAGCTTCAGCTCGAAGATGTACTTGAGAACGACTTTGTCCGGCGGCAGCGGCTCATTATTGATTCTCACGGTATCGCCCTCGAGCAGCTGCTGGGTGTCGGGTCTCAACGTCGCCTTTACGAGCGAGCGGACTGGCGAGACGTCCTTGAGCGCCGCCCTGAGGAGTTCGGCCGCGTCGCCGGACATCTTCTCTTTGGACGCCATCTGGGCGAATGCGCTCTTCAGGCTGGACGAATCGACGGCGACCGCCTCGGCCGGCATGACGCCGCGAAGCTTCACGGAGAGAGCCTGCTTCTTGACGGTCGCGACTATCCTCACCTGCACGAGCCCTCCATTGACGGGCTTCGATTCGATTTTCTTGTAGTCTGTAACATACGCATTCGACTGGGTGAGGACCTGTTCGCTTACGACTTCATCGTTCTGCGCCATGGCCTCGGCGTCCACATAAAGGCCGACGGCTCTCTCCACCGCATCGCGATAGGCATCCTTCAGCGCCGAGACTTCGTCGACTCCGACGCCGCGCGCCACGATCTTGACCGTTTCGCCGTCCTCCGCCTCGGCTGCAGGCTTGCTCCCGCCTAGATTCACCTTGACCGCGCCCGCAGGGGCAACCCACAATGCCGCGCCTATGGCTGCGGCGAAGATTCCAGCATGTTTCATCGTATGACCTTCCTTTTGCGCACACCCAGCGAATCTGCGCAAGGCGCGCCCCGTGTGCAAAAGGCGGCGTCCCGCGCGTCTCTGTCAGGCGACTGGCAATGCCCATGGGAAACGCGGGGACGCCATATGACATCCTCTCTATCGCTTCCCATTCGTTGATTACCAGTCTTCGACAGAAGCGTAGATATTATACCACACCGCAGCGCTTTTGCGGAAAGAAATCCGCAAGCCCCACACCGCTTAGAGGTTTAGCGAATCCCACGGGACATTGCCAGCCGTCAGTATATACTACGCGCCCCGGAGGTGGAGTGTGACGTGGAAAGTGAAAAAAAATCACTCCATCCGGCGTTCGAGGGCTTCGACCATCCGCCCGACGCGCGACTTTATCTGCCTTACCGCGGCGGCGGAAACGCCGTGGACCCCTCATTCTTGGGACTTCCGTAGGTCCGATCCATCCGGCCTTCGCACCGACGAAACCGTAGTAGAGCCACATTCCGGCGAGAACCAGCAGCGCCAGCACAATTACCATCCTCCTTTAACCGCAACTTTTATACCAAAAATTCTCCTTGCGCGGTTGGATGGTGCGAAGATAAGCAGATCAGAAGAGTCGCTCGATCAGCTCGGCGTCCGCCGGGCAGAACGGCATCGCGCGCATCTCTTCGGGCGTGACCCAGCGGATCGCCTGGTGCTCGAGCGCCTTTGGCGTCGAACCGGGCTTCGGCTCGCATGAGATGAGCGTCAGATGAACCGTCTTTTCGGGATATTCGTGGACGACCGCGTCGACGATGCGCTCGTTTTGGATTTCGAGCGCCAGCTCTTCGCGGCATTCGCGCGCGAGCGCGGCCTCCGGCGTTTCGCCGCGCTCTATCTTGCCGCCCATGAACTCCCAAAGGCCTCCCTGCGTCTTGCCTTCGGGCCGCTGGCCGACGAGATACTTCCCGCCATCCTTGATTATGGCCCCGACCACCTCGATGACCTGGCTAAAGCGCTTCATCGTCCTGCCGCCTCGCTCGATTATCTCGAAGAACATCTTCGCGGGGCGCACCCAAAGGCCCCCTTCGCCATAGAGGGCCCTGTAAACGACCATCTCTTCAAGGGTCTCCGAATCCTTCGCGAAACCCTCGAGCCTGTACCGCCCGCCTTTGAAGTGGCGAAACTCCCTGCCTATCAAACTCTCATCCATGGTACGCCTATCCTTTCACGCGCCAAGTTCGGCCGTATAACAGGCCGCGTCACGCTCGCCGAAGCAGCAGAAGACGACCTCCAGCTCGGGATGGGCTGCGAGGAAGGCCCTCGCCTCTTTCACGGCGATTGCGGGAGCGAGCTCTTTCGGGAAGCCGAAAATGCCGGTAGATATCGCAGGGAAGGCGATGGACTTGGCCCCGACCTTAACCGCCTCCTCCATGCAGGAGCGGTAGCACTTCGCGAGGAGCGGCTTCGCTTCTTCGACGCCCATCTCCCTGCAGTCGGGCCCTGCCGTATGGATCACCCACTTCGCGGGCTTGATGCCAAAAGCGGGCGTAGTCCTAGCCTCGCCAGTCGGGCACCACTCGCCCGCCTTGTTGCGCGGAAACTTTGCGCAGGCCTTGGCTAGCTCAGGCCCGGCCGCCCTGTGGATGGCGCCGTCCACGCCGCCTCCTCCGATGAACACGGCGTTCGCCGCATTGACGACCGCCTCCGTCTCCATCTTCGTTATGTCGCCCCGCTCGATTCTGATCTTCATTCTGCCGCTCCTTTCTTTTCAAGTCTTTTCAAGAGGCCGGGGCGGGTGTCGCCCGCCCGGCCAATGTTCTCCCGTTAAATGCCATATCACCTGACGCGGGAGAACGTCATATAGTGTATCATATTTCAGGTGGGTCAACGGTTTATATTTATGAGCCATTTCAGCTCGGCGGCGTGGACGCCCATCTGCCGTATGGATTCACGGCGAGATTGTTGTTCTTGTAGCGGTGGTCGTCGGTGACCTCCTCGCCGAGCCAAGGGGGCCTGGAGAATGGAGTATCTTCAGACGGGAGTTCTATTTCCGCCGTCACAAGGGGTGCATTCTCGCCCATGAACTCGTCCACTTCCCAAACGAGGCCAGGCTCTTCCGCGGGTAAGCGGTAGCGTATCTTCTCGACAAGCGGGCCGTCGCACATCGAAGACATCATAGTTTTCGCGTCTTCGGCGGGGATTTCGTACTCGAACTCGTGGCGAGTCAATCCGACTGCACGGTCCTTCAGAGTGAGATAGGCCTTCTCCCCGGCGATTCTGACCCTGACCGTCACGCCGCTCTTCGTAGACACATAGCCCTGGGAGTATGCAACCCCGCCTTCCGGAGCCTTCCAAAGCTCCCGTTTCACGAGAAACTTCCTCTCTATCTCAAAACCCATAGCCGCTCCTCCTCTCTTTTTTCACCCTGGCGCACCTTTTCTGTGCTCGATATTATATCACATTTTCCTCCGGCCCAATGGCGGTTCTCCATGGAGAACATTGTCCGCACTCCTGAAGACGCCATGGACAAGCTTGACGAACATGATTCCCAAAAACGCCTGAAAGGCAAACTTGACGAGAAAGCATAGAACGACCCAAAAGACATACAAGACCCCTCCCACTATCTTCAGTACAAACCACAGTGGCGGAAGGCCGTAGATGTACCATGTGTTCAAAGCGTAGCTTCGCATCGTCTGCCGCCTCCCGCAATAGGGGCAATCGAAAACCTCGCCTTCGGCATAGTAGTGCGGCGGCACGAAGACCTTGTCGCACCCCTCGCAAAGAACTTTTCTGGGTTTTCTCATACAACCGCACCCCCTTTCCCCCAAGGCTATCTGCGGGCCACCTGCCTCATTCCTCAGTTGCCCCGGGATAACCCTCGTCAAGGTATTTATCCTGAAGAGCCTCCATTCTCTGCACAGCGTCTTCCCCCTGCCCCTTGCAGCTTAGTGCAACGCCCCAGCCTATGCCAAACAAGGCAATGCCGAAGGCCACATCGAGCATGTTCTGCGACATGATGGCATAAGCCTCTTCTGCATCAGCGCACTTGAACGCCAGGCCGACTTTCGCCTCAAGGATATCCAGGTACGTCCCTACATTGAACACAATGTCATCGTACCAGTCGTCGTCATCATAATCCTCCATGCCCGAAATGCAGCAGTCGAAGGCTATTGTCGAATCGAAGCTCTCCCCACCCGAGGTTTTCACATACCAATCAAGAGGCGAAGTCGACTTGAAGAACTCTCTGTCCTCATTGACTTTCCACCCTGACGTTACCGACACCTCCAGGACCGATTCAAGGATATCCTCAAGCTGGCGCCTCAACGGAACATCGTCGGCCCACAATCTGCCCCCTTTTTCGCCGGCCACCCAGCCCAGGATTGACGCCACAAAACTCTCAGGACCGCCCAAAGCCGAAAGCTCGTCATTGACGGTCATCACCGGGAAAGGCACGCCGCGGCAGTTTCCGTGAAGCGAGAAAAGCGCCTCGCTGACCAGATCCATATCGAGTCTCGGCGGTGGAGTGTAGACGCCGGCATGCGCGGCGACCATCTCCACAAGGTTGCGGGGCACTACCACGCCGCCGTTGTCATCGCAGGGATTCAGCAACATGCCTGCGAATTCCCCGTTCTCGAGCGCCATCTCGAAGAAGGCATCAAGCTTGACGACCATGAACGACGGCGATTTGTGACGCTTCACATGCTCCTCCGAGGTGAAAACCGAGAGAAGCGGTCCGCGGGGCGTCTTGCGGACGTTCCAGGCGATCTTCCCCTTGTCGAGAGAATCCTCAAGCAGCTCCATGTTGACGGGAAGGTATGCGTATTTCCCGTCCCGCAGAGCGGACTCCATCGCCTTCAATATGCGAATGTAGCCCTCATCGGAAACCGCCGAGCAGTAGGCTTCATACGCAGCATTGACGCTCGCACATTCACCAGACTCTTTCACTTCGCTCATAGCTCACTCCCTCCTTCTTCATTGTTGATGTTATGCATGAATTGTATCATACCTGGCGCCCCACACCGGTCCATATATATGGGCTAATATACAGTCAACGCAGATTTTGATGGGTAATCCATGTGATTTCCACTAGCCGACCTCAGACGCCTGAGCCAAAAACCGCCTGTCTATTGCATTGGCCGAAACATATCTGCCGAGCACGGAATGCCATGCCATTCCTTCGGATTCCGGTGGAGATGAAGGGTCCGAGAAAACTTCACACTCAAGCTCCTCATTGCCCTCGGCATCGAATGTGACAAACGTATTCGGCCCTGTGATCAGGACGACATCTTCAAAACGAAACTTCTTGCTCATTTTCGCCCTCCTTCAGCATTGTTGATGTTATGCAAGAAGTATATCACACCCGGCGCCCCTCCAAGGCTTATATTTATGGGCTAATATACAGTCAGCTCATGCGGGATCTATCCGAAGGCATCACTGCGTCAATGCTCTCGACATCGTAGCGCACATATGAAAAGCTATGGCATATATCAGTACTCCTCCAGCAAACTGGTAATCGGACGCCAACATTTGTCGCTCTTGTTCTCGGAAAACCCGTCTGTCGACGCAACAAGCATATCTTCCTCCTCGTCATAGCACACAAAAGCCGCTCGCAGATTGCGCTTGAGGCAATAGCTCTTGAGCGCGTCGGCCTTCATTGGTGCAAACAGGTCGATATTTTCGCTAGTCCCGGATTTATTGAAATTGCCCTTCACCTCCACAATCCAAACCTTCCCGCCAATCGAAAGAATGTAATCCGGATAAAACAGCTTCTGGTGCTTCGTGTTGTCCGCGTATACGATAGAAAAGTATTCCTCCCCCTTGTCGCCGTTTCTGTACCACCATTCGGCCGAGCCTTCCGACTCGCACCATTTCTCGAACTTCACCTCCCCTGTAGATCGCGGTCTGGCGGACATCAAATATCCATTGTAGACATTCTTTGCGCCTGTGGACTGGTTCTTCAACTTTGAATCGTATGTGCAAATCCATTCACTTGGTATTTTGAATTCCTTTTCGCTGACATTACCGACATTTGTCGTGAGATGCAACTCTGCCGACATCGCCTCCCGGAAGTCCTCCTTCAGCCGATGCTCGTTGTTGATGACGAATGCGTAAAGCAGCTTCGGGCTCATGGCGACGATCTTCTCGGAACATGCCGGATTCTCCCCGAAGAGACGGAACACAATTGTTCTTGTGTCGTTGTAGGGCAAAGAGCAAACGCGACCGATTTCCGCAACGACGTGATGGAAAGCCCGTCCATGCTTATGGGTATTGATGTCCATTCCGTACGACACCGCATTCAATTTTGCTTGTTCCATACCCAGCAACGTCGCCACCGAGCCGCTCACTACATTCAGCAGAATCTTATCGGAAAACGTGTATCCATGCGTCTCCAGACGAACCCGGTTCTTGGATTGGTCTTTACAGAGGGAGTTCTTCTGGACGATATATTCACCGACAGCTTTGAGCGCAACTTTAGGGTCTCGCGTTTCAGCAACCATTGTCCGCTGCTCTTTTGTGAGCGAGAAGGCCTTGTGCTCCTCCTTGAGGAAAAGCTTGGTGGCGTCAAATGCATGATCTACCAGTTTGGCACACAAGCCCGTTTTGAACGTCTCGTCAAATGTGTACAAATAGCAGTGGTCCAACACATCCACGCCATAGTGCTCTCCCTCGGGCATGCGACGAATCCGTCCTATCGTCTGAATCTCGAATGTCTCGCCCATGTTTTTCCGAAGCTTCACAAGAATATGCGCCCTTGGACAATCCCAGCCAGTCGCAATGGCCTGCTTGATGATGATTGCTTCAGGCTTTGCAGCATTATCAGAGATACCCTCTATGTTGTCTTTGCGGTTTGCAAGCCAAACAGCCAATGTTCCTGTCGCGCAATCTATATGATGCTGCCCGAACCACGCCTCGACTGCGCCAAGCATGGAATCGTCGTTATTCGGAAGCTGCACGACAATCAAGGGATTCACGTTGCTCCCGGCCGCTGCAAATGCCCCGGCCAACTCTGTACGCTTCTTAACTGCCATTTCAAGAAGCGGTTCGAATTCATCGGAATCCTTATTTAGCGTCTGTCCTTGAGGAAAGTCTGGATTTATCTCAATCATCTTTTTGATGAGCCCCGCTGCAATGACATCATCTTCCGTCACCTCAATCGTTTCGGCGCCGGGATTATTCAGCGGTGTAGCAGACGCCCTCACAATCTTGTCCGTGTGAAAGAGATTCACTACAGCATCTGCCTTTTCGCTGAAATTCTGATGGCTTTCATCGATGACGATCTTGAACTTGAGACCACTCTCGTTCCTCGCCTTGTCGATCCATTCAACGAAGTTCGTACGCTCGCTGTCCTTCATCGCAAGATTGCCCTTCATCGTCAGCTTCTGCCAATTGATGAAGACGGCATCTCCAGCAGAGAAGCCACCTGTCATAACATCGGCAAGATTCTTCGTCGACGCGTTATGGCAGTACTGCTCCATCTTGGCCTTGCTCTGCTCCTGCAACTCTCCCTGACCAGGAGTCAACCAGACGAACAGAGTGTCTGGATGATCCTTCATGTAGCCGGACATGAATTGCGTCAAAATGATTGTCTTGCCGCTTCCTGTCGGGCTTTTGAGAACAATGTCCCGGACGCCACTTTTATCCATGGCATCATTGAGTTTGACAATCGCATCAAGCTGGAAATCTTTAAGTTCCATGTTTCAATCTCCCAGTTCAGGATAGTAGTATTGAGGAATGATTCGCACTTCGACACCGGACTTGGATAGCATCTTACTCGTTTTGGCGTCCATCAGCACATCATGGCCTTTGTAGAGGACCTTGCATGTGGATAGTCGAGCCTTGTCTGCCACCAGCTTTTCCACATCATCGTCCGTAAGGACTATGGCCACACTCTTGTCATTTTGGAAATCGAGGCCGTTCTCAAGCTCGACCAGTTCCTTGACATGCTTCAAAAGATTGTCGGCATACTCCTCGTACACCTTCTCGGAAATTGGCTCATAACCAATCTTGAAGTATTTGAGGCGTGCAGGATACTTCTCCTTGTCGATGACGCGCTTGAGCCTTTCATACGTCACTTTCTCACAAATGCCGTTTTCATTGTTTGTGACGAGGATGAAACGTCGATTTCCTCCATCTTCTGCGTTCAGCTTCATTACTGCGTGTCCTGTCGTCCCAGAGCCAGCAAAGAAATCAAGGACGATAGCGTTTTTATTGAGAGAAATCGCCAACAACTGTTCAATAAGCCGCACAGGTTTCGGATAGTCAAAGGGGCAGTCGTCAAATAGAAGCTTCAAATCCTTCTTTGCATTATCATTAGAGAATTCCTTATCCAAAAAATCAATTGTCGACAGCGGCTTGGCCCTCTTGATCAGCGCAATCTCGTATCTTTTTTCATCTTCATTATGCACTATTGATGCATTTAAATATGTCTTTGTGTATATCCTCGCCGTCCCATCGTTTTTCCTTTTAACCACTACAAAACCATTGCGTAGGCCAAAATCAAACTTTTCACGGCTCCATCTCCACGCCCAATCGGCTCTCTTATGCACACCATCCATACGAATCCGCCATGCATGTTCATCTCCTCCAGGATAGAAAATCTCTCCTTCAATTTCTATAGGATAATCCAAGGCGACGCTATACTGAAGACTATCATAATCGAGGGTCTGATTAAGTTTATATCGCCCTCTCTCCTCTACAAATTCATCCTCATGCTTAAAACCAGGATCCATATGAGCAAGACCTCCTATAGCAACATTCTCCTTGTTTCTCGCATACACTACTATGTAATCATGATTTTGTGAAATGTCCTTCGTCGTTTTCCCTGATGCTTTTGTTCGTCGGGGGATGCACGCCACAAAATTGTCTGGATCAAAAACCTGATCGCATAACAATCGCAGGGTTCCAAGTTCATTGTCGTCAATCGAAACACACAAGAAACCGTCATCCAGCAATAGATTCCTCGCAATCTTCAGCCTTTTCGCCATAAACGACAGCCACTTGCTGTGCCTAAACCCATCGTTTTTGTCTACATATGAATCATTATATATAAAATCCTTGTTGCCGGTATTGTACGGAGGATCAATGTAGATGAAATCAATCTTGCCTCGGTGCGTCTTCTCCAGCAATTTCAGAGCAGCAAGATTGTCACCTTCAATGAGGAAGTTGACACCACCGCCATTATCTATAAAACGGTTCGCATCCTCCGTCAGCACTGGAAGGTTTGATTCAAGCGCAACATCCACTTTCTCAAGATGTTCTTCAAAGACGAGCCCATACTTCTTGGTGCTTACCTCCGACTCCAAATCCGCGGCAAAGCTCAGAAGTCTTGCTGCGTTCGTATCTGACCCGGATGCCTGCATCAGAAATTTCTTGATCTCCTCCAATTCCTTTAGAAGAGTTTCTCGCCGCTCCTTTGAGAGATTCCTGGCCGTAAAACCGTCATCCCGGCACTCTTCCTGCCGCTTTGCAACAGTTGCAATCTTCTTTGCTTCTCGTTTAGCCATTGCACACTCGCCGGAGTACACCGCAACAAGAACAAGCAGAGCTATCCTCATCCATTCCTTGCCCACGTCGACTCCTCTCCTGTTTGTCGTACCTCGGCACGACCAGACCTACGCTTCACTCGCCGCGGAGACCGCCTCGCATACATGAAAAAGAGCGCACTTCCTCCTCATGCATTCCCACATAGCCCGACCAAAGGCATATCCAGAATACGTGAAAAGAAAATGCGCCCAACCGGACGCATCTTCACTTACATGTCGTTCTGGATAAAATATTTGGTCGTATTTAGTGGGAACGACGTGTAGCGTTGATGCTACATTGACTGAACGCCCGGCGGGAACTTGCGTTCCGTTTTCCGGACTATGACCCCGCGCCGCTCGATAAGCCTCGCGAGATGAGAGTATTTTACCACTTGCGAGCAGTGGAAGTCAACTAGGGCGAGAGGGAAAGTGATTGGAACCCCAGATGCTGGCTGGCGAACAGCGGCGAGAAAATAGTCACACGCTATTTACAACGGCAAAAACTTGCTGGCTCGCCGGTTTAATTTTCTGGTGGAGATTCGTGCACACAGGCGAAGAGCTCGGGTTCGTTCTCGATGAGATCCTCGACGAGATATGACGGCGAGAGATTGTCGATGCCGTATTTGCCTTCAGCCATCTGGGATGAGAGCTTGCTGCGGTAGTAGACGTCAATCGCCTTGTCGTACGGCCAGTGCATGCGCTCTGCAAGGAGAGCGACTATGGCTTCGTCCTGCCGCTCGCGGCAAATCTTCCTCAATACGCCTCGATCCGTCATATCTTCACACCCCTGTCTGTCAGATAGCCGGTGATGTCATCTACGAGATAATCGCGGCCGAGCGTATGCAGGACGTCATAGCACGGAACGAGGTAGTTGTCGAAGGCTCCGGAGCTCTTGAGTTTGCGGTAGACGCTGGGCGGAGACATCTTCCACGCCTTCGCCAGCTCGTGTATCATAAACACGGCAAATTTCAGCTCGCCTCTAGTTCCCATGCCCGTATTATACCAAAAATCCTACCGCCCTGGGCACTGAATAATCAAAATTCAGACAAAGCGTTTTCCGGCATCGGTCCCAACTAGCCCATATCCTTAAACCCGAATGGGCGGAAATTGATGGTATACTGTCATCGAAAGGAGAAATGCCATGAAGTTCACCGAAGAAGCGATCGAAGAGGCCGGACTGCAACAATTTTCAGACGGAATGCTGAAGTACCGGGGATGGGACATTGAAGTACCGTGGACGGAATTGTGAAGTACCGTGGACTAAATCCATTCGCACCGCCGACCAAATCCATTCGCACCGCCGACCAAATGTGCTGCAATTCGTGAAATGGACTTCCTTTTTTGCATAACAACAGCACCTTTATTATGTAATTCGGGAAGTGAACTTCCCATATTGCATAAAATCTGCCTCATCATCACACCACCTTCCACTGAATGGTAAAAAGCTCCTCGCGAGAGGCCTCGGGAACAAGCTTGCGCTGAAGCGCGACCCTCCCAGGGTTATGGCCTCTTTCCGATGCGGCAGTTTCGTCGAAACCGTCCTACCGGATTGGGCCCAGTGGCAGGAATGATGCTCTTCCTGCCGTTATCAAAGAGCGTTTTTCAAGTCGGTCCTAGGCCAGCATCACCCGCCGACAGACGATATTTTACCACTTGCGCGCCGTGAAAGTCAGCTACGGCGAGAAGAAAAGTGATTGGAGGCGGTTGGATGGCGCGGAGCTGAGGCGAGGCGCTGGTCGCAAGTCAGTGGGGGGTATACCAAAAGCGAGCCGAGGGTCTACCACCTTACCGTTTCCGGGTCTACCACCTTGCCGTTTTCGGGTCTGCCACCCTGATGGATTTGGGTATACCTCCTTGGAGGTTTCGGGTCTACCCTCCGATGGGCAGGGGGTCTACCCGAATGTAGCTTGGGGTTGTTGGACTTGCATTCGCGAAAAAACTGCATAAAAAAAGACCTGCGGAAGCAGGCTTTCTTTCGTGATGGTTGCCTCGCAGGGACTCGAACCCCAACAAGCAGAATCAGAATCTGCGGTGCTACCATTACACCACGAGGCAATCTCGCTGACCTTTCCGTACTGGCGGGGTCGACGGGGCTCGAACCCGCAACCCCCGGATCGA
>JAILJX010000005.1 GCA_024694365.1 Kiritimatiellia bacterium | reverse complement strand
CGACCACGCAGTGGTGAGGATGGGGCTCAAGTATGTGCTTGAGATGGACGAGGGTTTCAAGGTCGTGGGGGAGCTTTCCGACGGAGCGGACGCGATAAAGCTCATCCGCGAAAAGAAGCCCGACGTACTCCTCCTCGACATCTACATGCCCGGGAAGAACGGGCTCAGCGTCCTCGAGGACATCCTCATAGCCTTCCCCGAGCAGAAGGTCATCATGCTCACCACGAGCGCCGCCGACAACGACGCCTACACCGCGCTCGAACTCGGCGCGAAGGGCTACCTCCTCAAAGACCGCGACGCGAAAGAGCTCCCGAAAGCGATACGCGAAGTCGCGGAGGGGGGAAGATACGTCCCCGCCGAGATACGCGATCTCGTGAAGCAGCGCCTCATGAATCCGGGCCCGACATTGCGCGAACAGGCTGTCCTCGAGTGCATGGTGAAAGGGCTCGGCAACGAGGAGATAGGCGAGGAGCTCGGAATTTCCAAGAACTGCGTCAAGATACACGTCAAGCACCTCTACCAGAAGCTTGGCGTGAACGATCGCGTGGCCGCGGTGGGCGCGGCCATAAGGCGCGGATTCATCCATCTGGCGGTTCTTCTGCTGGCATGCGCATCGCATGGCGCCGGGGAGATACATACTTTGACGCGCCTGATGGACTCGTGCGGCGTCGTGACCGGAGAGGTAAGCGACGTAAGGGCGAACGGGCTCGTTTCGCACGTAAGCGCGCTCAAGCCGGGGCTCTTCATCGTCACGTTCCCGGACAGGCCATACAAAGGCGGCGTCCCGGTCGTCCTCAACGGCTCCGAGCCCATACCGTGCGAGGGGGACGAGATAAACTTCGGAGGAACGGCCGTCTATCGCGGAAAGCATGTTAGCGTCAAGGCGGACGGATATGTTAAAACGGGCGAATCGGCACCTTCGTACGGGCGCGCGAAGTCGGTGGATCTGAGAAACGGACTTCTCGACTACCGGACCGTCAAGTGCGAGGGGACGGTCGTCAAGGTCATCCACGACAGCGAGGGCGGAATCGAAAAGACCATCCTGCGCACGTCCATCGGCAAGCCTTACGTGAACATATGCGTGCCCGGCTTCCTCGAGGACAGGCTCTACCTCGGGCGGCGGATAAAGGCGGAGGGATGCGTCTTTCCGCTCTTCGACTCGACAGGGAGGGCCAGGGCCCACGAGATAGAGGTTTCCTCCAGGGATTCGGTCACGATTCTCGACCCTCCGGCCGAGCCTCTGATTCCCGATTGGGCCTACTGGTTCGCGGGCGCGGCGCTTACGCTCGCGTTTCTCGCCTCGCTCGTAGCCTGGATACGCGCGCGCAGGCGGAGAATCGCCCTCGAAGCCGTTACGGCCGAGCGAAAGCGCATGGCCGCGGATCTCCACGACACGATAGAGCAGCATCTCGCGTGCGTCAATCTTCTCCTCGGCGGGGCGCTGAACAACGACAGGCTTCCGGAAAGGGCGGTAAAGACGCTTGCGCGCGCGACCGAGGTTCTCGCCAACGCGAAGCTTGAGGTGCGCGACGCCGTTCTCAACCTTCGCAGCGACGAGGCGCAGACGAAGAGTCCGGAAACGGCGCTCAGGGACATGGCAAGGGACGTATCCAAGGGCGGGACGGTTAAAACCCGCGTCATGCTGAGGGGGCTGCCGAACCGTCTCAGGCAGGGCGCTTACCAGGACTTGATGCTCATAGCCCGCGAAGCCGTCACCAACGCCATAAAGCACGGCAAGGCCGGGACTGTCGCGATAGTTGGCGATCCGCGGGAGGATGGCGGGTTCGTCCTCAAGGTGCTGAACGACGGCGAGAAGTTCGATGCGGAATCCGCCCTCGGGCCGGAGACCGGACATTTCGGGCTCTCCGGGATGCGCGAGCGGGCCGCGCGGAACGGTTTCGGCATAAGGATGGGAACCTTCGGCGACTGGTGCGGAGTCGTATTGGAGGTCCCCGCGACGAAAGGAAAAGAATCATGAAAAAATGCATCGTTCTCGCGGCGATTGCGTCCGCCGCGCTTTTTTCCTTCGCAGGCGCAGTTTCGCCTTTCCATGGGAGGCGCATCGGCGTCATAGGCGACAGCTACGTGAGGAATCACCGGCAGAAGATCGAGGATACCTGGCACGCGAAATTCGCCAGGAAGCACGGGATGGAATACTTCAACTACGGCCGCAACGGAAACTGCATCGCCTTCGACCGCAAGCGCTTCGGCGAATCGATCCTTGCGCGATACAAGGAGATGCGGGCCGATCTCGACTATGTGGTCGTGATAGCCGGCCACAACGACGCGAACTACATATTCAAAGACGGCGGCGAGGACGGCGCGCCCGTGGAGAAGCAGGCGGAGAACCTGAAACTCTTCGAAGAGCGGCTCGACGAGCTGTCGCAAAAGCTCCGCGAGAGGTATCCGATGTCGAAGATAGCTTTCGTCTCGCCCTGGCGCGTCGACAAGCCGTACTTCAGCGAAGTCATCGAGCTCGAGCGCAAGAATGCCGAAAAGCACGGCTTCGCGTTCTGCGACGCCTCGGCCTTGACGGGCATCGATCCGAACGATCCCGGAACCAGAAAGGCGCACTTCCAGAGCGAAGACGACACGGCGCACCTCAATCCGCGGGGCCACGACATGGCTCTTGCGAAATTCGAGGGTTTTTTCCTCTCGCTCGAGCCATACACGATGGAGGTCGTCGACATCTGGCCCGAAGGCAAGATCCCGTCCGTTCAGACCAACCAGACGATACCGACCCTTACATGGTACACGCCCGCGAAGAAGACTTCCGACTCGTGCCTCATAGTCTGCCCGGGCGGCGGCTACGCCAAAACGGCCGCCGGCCATGAGGGATATCCGGTGGCAGGCTATTTCGCCTCGCGCGGAATGACGGTCGCGATGCTCAGCTACCGCACCCCGAGGCCGTACGGCTTAGAAAAGCACGCGACCGCGGCCCAGGACGCCCAAAGGGCGGTCAGGATCGTCCGCCGCGAGGCGGAGAAGCGCGGCTTCTCCAAGGACAAGATCGGCATGCTCGGCTTTTCCGCGGGCGGCCACCTGACGCTCGTGACTGCGACCTCCTCGGAGACGCCGAAATACGAACCGGTCGACGAAATCGATTCGGAGAGCTCCAGCCTCGCATTCGCAGTCCCCGTCTATCCCGCGTACGTCCTCGACGAGACGGGGATGGACAAGGCTGCGCGCGACGCGCAAAGGCGCGACGGCGGAGAGATGAAGTTCGCGCCGGAGCTCAAGTTCGACTCGCACACTCCGCCGATGTGTCTCGTCCACGGCGATGCGGACGGCCACACTCCCATGGCGTCCGTCGCGGTATACAGGGAGCTTCGCCGCATGGGAATCCCCGCCGAACTTCACGTATTCGCCAAGACTCCCCATGGCTTCGGGATATACAAGAAGCTCACGCGCGACATGCCTGCATGGGGTTGGCCTGAGCGGGTGCAGGAGTGGCTGGAGTTCATGGGCTTTGCGTCCAGGTGAGGCCCGCTCCTGTTTTGCGCTGTCGCCCGGAAGCGAGACACCGCGTTTCATATATGGTATAATATCCCGGCGATGGCTAGAGGCAGACAGATGTCGCTCGTGGAGGGCATGGCGCCGGGGCTCGTATCGGAGCCTTTGGCCGCGCGCATGCGCCCGGAGACGCTCGACGAATTCGTCGGGCAGGACGACCTCGTGGGCGAGGGGAAGATACTGCGGCAGATGATAGAGAACGACAGGATCCCCTCCATGATCCTGTGGGGTCCCCCGGGTGTAGGCAAGACGACTCTCGCGAACGTGATAGCCAGGGCGACCAAGGCCGAATTCGTCAACTTCTCGGCGGTGACGAGCGGAATCAAGGAGATAAAGGAGATAATGGCGCGGGCCGAGGAAGGACGTCGGCTCGGCGGGAGGACGGTGCTGTTCGTCGACGAAATCCACCGCTTCAACAAAGCCCAGCAGGACGCTTTTCTTCCCTACGTGGAGCAGGGCTCAATAACGCTCATAGGGGCCACGACGGAAAATCCTTCGTTCGAGGTGAATTCGGCCCTCCTGAGCCGCTCGAAGGTGTTCGTGCTGAAAAGCCTATCGGAGGACGACCTCGTCGTTTTGCTCAGGCGCGCCATATCGAGCGAGCGCGGCTTCGGCAAGCTTGGGGTGGAAGTTTCGGATGAATCTTTGAGAAAGATCGCGGTGTTCTCCAACGGAGACGCGCGCAACGCACTGGGGACGCTGGAGACCGCAGTGGCGAACGCCGACATGTCCAAGGGCCACCCCGAGATAACCGAGGATGTCCTCGCGGCCTGCATCAGCCGCAAGGCGCTCATGTACGACAAGACGGGCGAAGAGCACTACAACATCATCTCGGCCCTGCACAAGTCGATGAGAAACTCCGATCCCGACGCCGCCGTATACTGGCTCGCGAGGATGCTCGAAGGCGGCGAGGACCCGCTCTACATCGCGCGGCGGTGCATCCGCTTCGCGAGCGAAGACGTAGGCCTTGCGGACCCCAATGCGCTTCTTCTCGCGACGACCGTCTGGGACGCATGCCACAATCTTGGGGTGCCGGAGTGCAACGTGCATCTTACCCAAATCGTCGTATACCTCGCGCTGGCGCCGAAGTCCAACGCAATGGAGAAGGCATACATCCGCGCCGCGCGCGACGCCCAGCTGAAGATGGCCGAGCCGGTGCCGCTGCACATCCGCAACGCTCCGACGCGTCTTATGAAGGAGCTCGACTACGGCAAGGGCTACACATACGCCCACGACACCGACGAGAAGATCGCCAGGATGAGCTGCCTTCCAGAGTCTCTCGCCGGACGCCGCTACTACGAGCCGTCCGGACTTGGCGCCGAGGCGAGGATGAAGGCGCGGCTCAAAGCCGTCCGCGACTGGCGAGAAGGCGCGACCGACACGCCCCCGTTCTCCACGGCCGCCTATGGCGCCCAACCGAAAGCATGACATGAAGACAAGACAATTCTGGTATCCCCTGCCCGAACGGCTCATCGCACAGCATCCCTCAGAAAAGCGCGGCACGGAAAAGATGATGGTTCTGCACCGCGGCACCGGCATGCTCGAGCATCGCCACATCGCGGATATCGTGGAGTATTTGACGCCTGACGACCTTCTTGTCGTCAACGACACGAAAGTGTTTCCGGCTAGACTTATAGGCTCCTGGCCGGATACGCACGGTGCCGTCGAGATTCTCATGGTCTCCGCCGCGCCCGAGGCGGAGACGGTGAAGGCTGACGTGTGGAATTGCATCGTCGGCTCGGGGAGGAAGTGCCGCGAAGGGCAGGTTGCGGTATTCGGACCCTCCGGCGAGCTTTCGGCGAAGCTCATTGCGCCGCTCCAGGGCATAGGCATGTGGAAGGTGGAATTCTCGTCGGAGCGTCCGCTTATGGAGCTTTTGGACGAGTTCGGCCGCACGCCCGTACCTCCGTACGTCAAGCGGGAAGGCACGCGCGAGGAGGAGATGGAAGACCGCGAACGCTACCAGACGATATACGCGAAGCACGTAGGGTCGGTCGCGGCGCCCACGGCAGGGCTGCATTTCACCCCCGAGATATTCGCCGACCTCGACGCGAAGGGCGTGAAGCGGACGGCCGTGACGCTGCATGTAGGACCCGGTACTTTCCGTCCCGTGAAGGCGGAGAACATCGAAGACCACCACATGGATTTCGAGGCGTTCACCGTCCCGCCCGAGGCGGCGGAGGCGATAAACGCGTGCAAGGCGCGCGGCGGCCGCGTCGTCTGTTGCGGATCCACCACAGTGAGGACGCTCGAGACTGTCGCCGCGCGCAACGGAGGGGATGAAGATCCCGAGCCTTTGATCGTGCCTTGCTCGGGCGCGTCGGACATCTTCATCTACCCGCCATACAGGTTCAAGGTGTGCGACGCGATGCTCACCAATTTCCATCTTCCGCAATCGACGCTTCTCATGATGATTTCGGCCCTTGCTGGCCGCGAGAGGGTGCTTTGCGCGTATGCGATGGCGGTAAGGGCGCAGTATCGCTTTTTCAGCTACGGCGACTGCATGCTCATCGTCTGAAACATCCGGCATCGATCTTCCCGTCATGATGCAGCCCCCCCCCCCCCCGTTTGGGTGGCTTGCGGGGAGGGGCTTACGGTGGTAAAATGCTTTCGTATGAATTGCGAAAGGTATTGTGCCATGAAAAAATCCATCGTAAGCACTGCGGTTTCTTTTTGGGCGGCCATCGCCCCGACAGGCGCTTTTGCCGATATATATTGGACGGGCGCCGGCACCGAGGCGACGAAGTATTGGGATGACGCCGCCAACTGGACTGGAGAGTCGGGAAACTACGTAATCCGCACGGCGGAGATGCAAAACGCCCCCGTTGAGGTGAACTTCAGGACGGCTGCCAGCATAACGACAGGTTTTTGGATTGAAAACGCGCTTTCCGGCGTAGTAACCTTTAAAGCGCCTTCTACCGACTATGGCCTTGCGATGAGCGGAACCGACATGCATGTCGGCGGAGGCGGCGGAAACGGAGCGCTCGTCATAGACGGAGGAACGTACCACTTCGCGAACGACCTTTTCGTTGGCTATGCAAAGGCCACGGGCAATTTCACCCTCAAGAGCGGGCGCGTTGAGACCCAGTATTGGATGCCGATGGGCGATGGAGATGGAGGAACAGGCAATGTCGTCGTTGAAGACGGCGAGCTTATCGTAGGCTATCGCGACGGAAACGAATCCAACAATTCACGCCTTGAAATGGGGCGCGGCGCGAACTCGACCGCAACTTTCCTTCAACTCGGCGGCACGGTAAGCGCCCAGGGCGACGGCACCCATGCAGGCGACAGTGCCGTTTCAATCGGAGAGGCCGCGAATTCGACGGCCGTATATACGATCTCCAACGGAACCTGCATCGCCCGCTCGAAATATGTCTGCCTCGCCAGCGGAAGCGGATCTACGGGAACGCTTAACATCCATGGCGGAACGGTGGAGACTCTCGGCGTCACCAAGGGAAGCGGATCGGCCTATCTCAACTTTGACGGCGGAACGCTCAAGGCGAAGGGAGCCGATACGATAATCGCGGCAGAAATCGCGACGACGGTCGGCTCAAACGGCGGCGCGATAGACAGCGATTACGATGTCACAGTCGCTTCGCCCATTTCCGGCAGCTTCGAGGGATCGCTCGTCAAGAAGGGGACGGGCGCGCTGACGCTTACTGGAGGTGTCGCGGGGCTCTTCACCGTCGAGGGAGGCTCTTTGACCACCCCAGGCGGGGCGACCTACACCACTGGCTCGGTCGCACTCGCCTCGGGAATATCGACAATCTCCGGAAAGCCGCAGAATACCCCCGCCTTGACCGTTGAGGCGAACTCCTACCTCGCGATCGAGCCTTTCTGCGAATTCGGCGAAATCACTCTCGGCGCAGGCTCGAAGATCATCATAAACGACGATGGCTCGAAGGCGGGGACCGATCATGCGGTAGTTTCCTGGACGAATCTTGTTCTCCCGTCCGGCGCGAGCGCAGAGGACTTCTTCACGGTCACGGTCCTCGGCGAGGAGACCGCATGGTCCATCGAGAACAACTCGATCGTGATATCGGCGAGCTCCACGACGTGGACCGGGGCCGCGGGCGACGGACTCTTCAACACTGCCGGCAACTGGTCCGGCGGCGTCCCCGGCGCTACCATGGAAGCCGTTTTCACGAACAGCACCGAAGTCACTCTCAACGCCAACGATTCCCATCCCTTCGCGAAACTTACGCTCGGCAACAATGCGCACGTTACCTTCAAGGCCCCCACGATGGACAACTACCCGGCGATCAACCCGGGCGCGATAGACGGCGCGGGCACCATCGAGCTCTATCGCTGCGGACTCGTCCCTTCGGCCGGGGTCACGGTCCCCTCGACCATCTCCTTCACGATCTCCAACGATGGAGAGCAGACTCTCCACGACTCCTGGCTGCAGGGAAGGGCGGACGGCGCGCTCACGATAGAAGGGCCCGTCACGGTCGAGAATTTCCTCTGCCTTTACGAGTACGTCAATCTGAACGGTAAAGTCGAGCTCAAAGACGGCTCCTCGCTCGCAATGGATGCGTTCAACACGGGCCGCAGCGCGTCGAGCACAGTATCGGAAGTCTTTGTAGATACGGGGAACACGGCCCTCGTCAACCACAAGGGCCTCGGGAGCATCCTCAAGAAGACAGGTGCGGGAGTTCTCGAGCTCGACTTGACCGGCTATGATGAGCTCGTCATGGAAGGGGGAACGACTCTTCTCACTTCCAATGAAGGGCCATCGTACTATTTCACTTTCACCGGCGGCGCGCTTGGCTTCGGCTACGCGATGAACTGGTTCGATGAGCTCGTGAACAGGATCAACAATTCGGAAGGCCACACCGCTCCGGTCAAGATCGATACCGAGCTCGACGTCACTCTCAATACTGCCCTAGGAAGCGCCAATACGACCAATGGCTTCGAAAAGCTCGGCGGCTACACCTTGACCCTCTCTTCCGCTCCCGCCTGGACTGGCGATACGACCGTCTCCCAGGGCAAACTCGTTGTTCCTGCGGGAGCTGCGATTCCGGGGACTCTCTCAATCGCCGCCGAGGCTACGCTCGGAATCACGGTCGATTCCAACACTTGGCTCGCGGGCTATACGGGAACGCTCTTCGCCTACGGCGCTCTCGCAGAAGGCCTTACGCTTTCCGCCGACAACATTTCGCTTGAAGGGCTCTCGGGCGGACTCGAGTTCGAACTCGACATCTCCGAATCCGGCGTCGTAAAGGCGAAGATCTCCGGAGACCAGCTTGTATGGAATGGAGGCTCGGGAGCTTGGAGCTCCACTTCCGTCTGGAAGAGCTCGGAAACCGGCGAAGGCGCGGCATGGGAGTCGGGCAAGGACGCAGTATTCAGCGGGGTGGACATGACATTGACGGGCGAAGAAATCCATACTGTCACCGCAGATACTGCAATAACGGCGGGCTCCATCTATTCGACCGCAGGAACTTCGAAGGGCTACAGGGTCGAGGGCGCGGCGCTGGTTGCAGATACTTTGACCCAGTCCGGGGATGGCTCGTTCACCCTCGCGAACGAATCTTTCGAGACCGTGGGGACTGTATCTGTTTCGGCAGGCTCGCTCGCAATCGAAGGGACGCCCTCTACATTCGGAGCTGGGGCGAATGTCACCGGCGGTGAGCTTGTTCTCGACGGCGCATCGCTTACCGGCCTTGGGATAGTGAATGACGCTACGATAAGGGCCACGGGGACCGGGCTTTCGACGATTGCCCAAGCTGTAACGGGGAACGGTACGATCGCAATCGACGAAGGCGCTTCGCTCATAGTCGCCAACCAGGAACTCAATCAGTATGTTACAGGTGCTGGAACGCTTCTCGTGACCAATGGTTGGTTTACGATCAACTGGTCGAAGCGCTTGGCGAATTTCCAAGGTACGATACGCCTTGCCGATGGTGGAATTCTGCATGAAAGAAGTGAATTCAACAATGACCTCAAGAGCGGGAATGTTTATCCGCTTGGATACAACAGCAAGATTACATTTGCAGGCGGAACGCTTGAAGGCTTTTACAACAACAACAACACAGTCATCCAGTCCGCGCTCCACATGGAGGATGGCACTACGAGCTACCTCAACAACACGCACCAGCGCGGCGGCGCCGGCAACAACATGTGGTTGTTTGGTGCGCTTACCGGATCCGGGAAACTTGTCTTCTGGTCAATCGGCCGTCAGACGCACCTTTATGGAAACGCGACTGACTTCCACGGTGAGATGGACCTCGTGGGGGGACTGTTCCAATTCATGAACGAGGTTGCAGCCGGATCGAACTCTGTGTGGAACTGCAAGTCGGCCAACAACTACGACATCCTTAACGGTGCCGGCACCACGATCCGTTTCGGCGCGATGAATGTTCCCGAATCGGGCGCGAACGTATATGTCGCGAATGCGGGGGCTATTGTGGAGATCGGCGCGAAGGCGGACAGCGTCATCAACGGCGCGTTCATCGGAAGCGAGTTCACTCTCAGCAAGGTTGGCGAAACCTCGCTTATCGTGAATGGAGACGCGTCGAACGCGAACGTCAACGTAACAGCCGGTGCATTCGGCGGCACGACGACCATCAAATCGCTCACGGTTGCGGACGGCGCCAAAATCGCCTTCCAGGACCTCTCCGACTACAACGTCATCTACGAGGGCCCGACGGTCCTGAGCGAGCCGCAGTGGACGAAGCTTCCCGAAATCCTCAACGCCAAGACCGATCGCGGAAGGTGGCTTCTCAATGTCACGGAGGAGACCGTAACCCCGGAAGAAGGCGACGCCTACACGGTCTGGAGGCTCTCGGCGACATTCAGGAAAAACGGATTCGCCATCACGGTGCGCTGAGAAATATGGTATCATATTTCCGATGTTAGGGGATAAATCCTTGATTGCGCGAATCCTTCTGGCGGCAGTCGCAACGGCTGCAGCCTTTGGGGATTCATGCGCGGGCGAACTGGAGGAGAGGCATTGCGAAGTCGATTCCGGCGAGGTGGCGCCGGAGATCCGCCGCGGACGCGGCATCGTGACTTTTTCGCGCGGCGGCGACCGGTTCGCATTTGTCAAGATCGACGGCGGACGCTGCGTGAGGCTTTTCCTCAAACCCGGCCACCGTGTGAGAATGGGCGATCGAGTCCGCTTCACCGGCAGGCTCGAGCAGGATTTCCCGACGTACCGCCTTACCGACGTATGCGCCGTGAAAGTCGAGACCGTAGGCACGATCCCATGCGTGCCCACGACCCTTACGAAGCTCCACGAGCCGCCGCGTCCGGACGATCCTGACCGTCCCGACCTCTACGGGATGCCCGTGGATGTCGTCGCGAGAGTGCAGGACGTAAACCGCCGGCGGACGCAGGTCCAGCTCTTCCTCAGGGAACCGGACGGCAGCGGGCCCGGCGTGACGGCCAGCTTTCCCCTAGACCAGAACGAGAATCCCGATCCTGATTTGAGACCGGGTGCGATAGTGCGCCTCAGGGGCGTCGCATCCCTCAACTACACCGTCGGACCTGACGGCTCCTTCACCGGAGTCGAGAATCTCACTTTCAACATCTTCAGCAGGCGGGATGTCGTGATTCTCAACCGTCCGCCGTGGTGGACTCCGGCGCGAATCGGCATTGCCGCAGGGATAGGAGCATTCATGCTCGTCGTTCTCGTCGTCTCGACAGCGATCCTCGCCTGGGCCGTGAAACGCCAGACCGCCAGGCTCGAGCGCACGATCGAGGCGAAGCACAGGGACAAAATCGCGGCCGAGGCGGCGAGGCGCGAGAGATTGAGGCTTGCGCACGATCTGCACGACGAATTCCAGCAGCTTTTGACGGGTACGATGTTTCAGCTGAACGCCGGGATGAACATTCTCGAAGACCCCCACAACGACGAGGAGGGGTCGACGGAGGCGGACGCCTTCGCCCACCTTGAGGCCGCGAAGGCGTCGCTGCAGAGGACCCAGCTCGGGTTGAGGAGTGTTCTCTGGACAATGCGTGAGGAAAGCGAAGGCCCCGCGCCGCTGATAGAGCTGTTCAAGTATGCGGCGGGCAGGATGGCGCACTGGAAGAACCGCGTGTCGTTCTCGCAGACCGGCAAGGAGCATTCCGTCGCCAGAAACGTATCGGGTTCGCTGTTGATGATTCTGCAGGAGGCTGTGGGGAACGCGCTCAGGCACGGCAAGGCGGAGCATGTGGACGTGATGCTCGCCTTCGGCGGGAAGGGGCTGAAGATGACGGTCTTGAGCGACGGCGAGAGGTACGACGCGGGTTCGCCGGAGGGGAAACTTCCGGGGCACTTCGGCCTCGCCGGGATGAGACTGAGGGCCGAAGAGCTTGGCGGCACTTTTTCCATAAAGCCAGGCGGAGATGGGGAAGGTGCGGTCGTGGAGGTCGGGATACCATACGAAAAGGGGGAAGACAATGGATAAGATACGGGTCGCCATAGTGGACGATCATCCGATCGTCAGGGACGGACTTGCGGCGATGCTCACGACGAAGCGGACCTTTGCCATAGAGGGCAAATATGCCAACGGCGACGAGTTTCTCAAGGCGGCCGGCGAGAAGGGCGCCGTGGCGGATGTCGTTGTCATGGACGTGCGCATGCCGGGCCATGACGGACTCTCCACCCTGGCGGATCTCAAGAAAAGGTTCCCCGCCGTGAAATGCATCCTTCTCACGGGGCTGCCTCTGAAGGGCGAGGAGGAGGAGGCCAGGGAGCTCGGGGCGAGCGCATACCTGCCAAAGACGACCGACCAGGACCGCCTCGCCGCGCTCATACGCGAGGTCGCCTCGGGAAGCGACGTCTTCGCCACGGAGGACAACGGGACGGACGAGGAGGCGCCGAATCTGACGCGGCGCGAGATGCAGGTCTTGAACGCCATGAGCAAAGGCTATACGCGCGACGAGATAGGCGGAATTCTCGGCATCTCGGGCGAAACGGTGAAATGCTACATCAAGACGATCATGCTCAAGCTCGACGCCACCAACGCGGCGAACGCGGTCGCGCGCGCCTACGAGCTCGGGATCATGAGATAGGCTCGACTGAAATCGCTATTATCGAGGCCGATCTCGCGGCGTCTACCCTGAGCCTCAATACGGGGGCCCCGGCTTCGAGTTCGACCTTCCCGAGGTAGTGGCGCGAAGGCGTGGAGCTCTTCGGGATTTTGGCGGAGAGGAGCTTCTTTCCGTCGGCGAGGAAGGTGAGCGCGAGCTCGCCCGAATTGACCGTGTAGACGGATAGCCTGTACTCGCCCGCCTTTTCGACCGAGAGCGTGTAGTCGGCAGTGTTGCCTTTTTTGAGGCGCGTTATCCCGTAGAGCTTCCCGATTTTCCTCACGTCTAGATGTGATTCGCCGCGGTATTTGGAAGTGAAGCCTTTCTTGAGGGGATGGAAGTCGAAATCGGCCGCTTTTATGACGCCCGGGATTTTGTGCGCCCCGGATATCCTCCCGCCGTTTTTCCACGTCCCCGGATCGCCGGCCTGCCATTTCGTGCGGTACTTGGTCAATGTCCCCCAGCCTTCCCACTCGTAATACCAGCTTGGCGCCGTTCCCCAGTTTTCGAAGCCGTTGTTCTCGAGCTGGCGTTGCACGGCTTTGAAAAGCCACTCCATCTTCTCCTTCTTGACGCCCGCGCGGACGGCATAGTGCATAAGGGCGGCGGTTTTGGGCGAGCCTGTGCCGCCATCTGCGCCGCGCGCATGGTAGGATTCCCTGAAAGCCGTCCATCTGGCATTGCGCGAGCGCGCCTTGTAGAACTTTCCGTTTTCGAAAGTGCATTCGTCTTCGATGTCGGTGTAGCCGGAGGGAACCCAGTCGCTCATGTTGTAGCGGAGCGACCACTCGAGGCCGAGGAGAATGCGGTTGTCCAACGCTCCGTAGAGGTCGTCGCCCTGGTTCCAGAATATTTCGGCGAGCGCAACCATCTGCAGCAGCCCGTACATCGTGTGGGCCTGGTCGCGGCAGGATTCCTGGCACTGGCCGTTCTTGTAGATGTAGTACTTGAGCTGATCGTCAAAGCCATAGTCCGGCTCGTTTCCGAAGGCGGGGGCTTTCGTGCGCTCCATGAAGAATTCGCCGTAGTTGGCGGGCCATTCGGGCTTCCATACCCCTCCCGCGGGGAGAGGGTTGTCGTCGGGCCTGTGAGGGAGGCCCATCGTATTGTTCCATACGCGGTCGTAGAGCTTGTCGTCGTCGAGGAATATGGCGATCGCGAGAAGTCCGTGCCAGGCGGTGAGGCCCTGGTTGCCCCAGCGCATGACGTCGCCCGAGTAGATGTGGGGGACGAATACGTTCCTCAGCATGTCGCCGAAGCGTTTTTGGTCCTCCTTCTTCCATCCGTCGTAGTCGCGCATGAGTTCGGCCGCCTCTACAAGGAGATATATCTTTCCGTTGTCCAGTGGACTCGTCCCTCCCCAACTGGTGGAAGTCCAGTTGGAGTTCATCAGCAGAAAGTCGCGCGCCTTGTCGCCATAGGCCCTGTCGCCGGTGAGCCGCCACATCAGCGCGAGATCGTGGGCGCGGCGTCCGTCTATGCCGATCGTCACGTTGAAGCGGCCTTGGGCGATTTCGCCTCCGCGAGGACGCGCCCATGCGCCATGGTTGGAGTATGGACCGAAGCGAAGTCCGTCGAACCCGCGCTTCCACGGCTCTTTCCCCGCGGCGACCATCGCCTTCATCCTGTCGATATCGCCCTGGGTGTAGAAGATTCCCGGGTGCACGAACTTGCGCTCGGCATCGGCGGACTGCGCGAGCGCCATGGCCGCAATCAGGGCTGCGATTATCTTTTTTCCCCTTGTCATTGCACATATTGTACCAAATAGTTGCACTTTCAGTCATACCCCATTTTGGGGGAGTGGCATAACCGGGAGTGATCGCAACAGTACTCACTGATGCCATTGTATCCAGCATGCGCGACAGGATGAGCGCGTACACTAACTGGGAGTGATCGCAACAGTACTCACTGACGCCATTGTATCCAGCATGCGCGACAGGATGAGCGCGTACGCTAACTGGGAGTGAGGGCGTCCTCGCCCTCACAAGAATAAGGACGTGTAATAATTCCGCTATTGCGAGGGCGAGGACGCCCTCGCCCCCAGCTATGCCCCTCGCCCCCAGTTATGCCCCTCGCCCCCAGCTAGCTTCGCCCCCGTTATGGCCCTCGTCCCTGCAATGGCTATGGCGCACAAAGTCATTGTATGCAATTTTCCAAAATAAAAGCGGAAAAGCGGGAAGGGGCGTCCCTTTCGTAGATGGAAAGCTCCGATTGGAAAACAACAAAACATTATGATATAATACAACCATGAAAAGCAAAATAGCAGAACGTTTCGTGAAGCCGGCGCTCGCCGCGCTCGCTTTCGCATCTCTAGCCGCCTCCGCGCAGGGGCTCTTGCCTCCCCCAAGACCCATTCCTCCCATGCCCTGGCGGCCCGTCCCCTGGATAGACACCATCCCCAAGGAGACGAACGAGAAGGACTGCACCGTCGGCGCCCTTGAGGTGAAGGCCCTCGTCCGGGGCCTCTACGCACGCGTAGAGACTACGATAACCATCAAAAACCCCAACCCCCGCCCGATAAGCGCGCCGCTGCGCATCCCGCTTCCCGACGGAGGCGCGGTCTGCGGCTACAGGCTAGAGATCGACGGGACCATGGTCCCCTCGGTCGCGGTCCCCAAAGAGCAGGCGCGCGTCGCGTTCGAGACCGAGCAGCGCCGCGGCGTCGACCCGGGGCTCGCGGAAGCCGTTAAGGGCAACGTCTTCCAGACGCGCGTATATCCCGTCCCCGCGAACGGCTCGCGCAAAATCCGCGTCGACTATGTCGCGCCGCTCGTTCTTTCAGGAGGCGATTCCGCGGCTTTGAGTCTCCCGATGCCAGATGTGGCGCTCGAGTCGAGGAAGATCGACATTTCCGTCGAGGATGGCGCGGGCGCGCCCGAGTTGGGCGGACTCGGCGACAAACGTTTCGAGCATGCGGCGAGAGTCTGGACGGTCTCTTCATCCGAGACTAACCTGACGCCTCGCGCCGACGTCCTCGTCGCCCTCCCTAAGCTCCCCGATACGGTGGAGATGACGGAACACTGGAATGGGGAGCTTTTCAGGCTCGTATCCAAAAAGACGAAAGGCGCTGAGGAAATCACGGCAGGCGAAAACCCGTTCGTAATCTGGGATGCGTCGGCCTCGCGCCTCGGCGACCATGAAAAGGAGTTCGAAATCCTCCGCTCGCTCGTCAAAGGGAAGGTCTCGCTCTTGCTCCTCAGGAATGCGCTCGAACCGGAGCTGAAGTTCGCCGGCGCCGAGGAACTAATCTCCTTCCTCAAAACGATCGACTATGACGGCGGTACGAAGATAGCGCCGAATCTGCGGGATTTCACGGCTCTATTCGCAGAGCCCAAAATCCTCTTCTTTACCGACGGAATGGACACTCTCTCGCTTTCCCCGTGCAATTCATCGGATAATTTCAAGGAAGGCCGGATTACCGCATTCGTCTCTGGGGCGGAGAGGGATGTCTTCGCCCTTGAGTGCCTCTGCGGGAGAGTCGTCGATGTCCGCGTCTGGCCGAATCTTCCCGCGAGAACCGTCGAAGTCTACAGGACGGAATCGACCATGGGTGGCTTTCCTCCCGAAATGCCCGTTCTTTCCGTCGCCTGGGCCATAAAGAGGGCGGAGCAGCTCTCCGGCTCGAGCGTAGAGCACAAGGACGAGCTGATGGAACTCGGCAGGCGCTTCGGCGTCGCGAGCAAGGCGTGCTCGCTCCTCGTCCTCGAGTCGCTCGATCAATGGATCCGCTATGACATCGAGCCTCCGAAAGAGCTCGCGAAGATGCATGCCGACTGGCTGGAGGGCAGGAAGGGGAGAATGGAGCTCACGCCCGAAGGCAAGGCGGAGCGCCACCTCTATGCGCTCGTCGATTATTGGAACGAACGCAAGGCCTGGCATCAGCGCGACTTCAAGAAGGACCCCAACAGGAAGTCTAGGCCAGTGGAAGCCGAGGAAGAAGTAGGGTTCCTGAGGTCTGCGGGTTTCTCACTTGGCGCAACCAACGGGAGCGAGCGCAGGAGGGCGGTAGCGGCTGCTGAGATGGATGACGATATGCCGATGCCGGAAGCGTGCGCAATGGCAGTGGATGATGAAGTCATGGCCGAAAGGTCTCTTGCAGAGTCGAAGTCCGCCAGGCCAGGCAGACAAGGCGCTGCGGCAAAGATACAGGTAAAGGCGTGGAGCCCCGATACCCCGTGGATGAAGGCACTCGACGCGGCAGGCGATGTCGAGGCTGCGAAGAAGGCGTATCTCGCCCTCCGCAAGGAGTGGGCGAAGTCGCCAGCATTCATCCTCGACTCGGCAGGCTGGTTCTATGCGCACGGCGACAAGGCTTTCGCAGAGAGAGTGATCTCCAACCTGGCGGAGCTTCGCATCGAGGATGCGGCGCTTTTGCGGGTCATGGCGTGGAGGCTTTCGGAAGGCGGCTCGCGCGCGCTTGAAGTCGACACCCTGAGGCGCGTTCTCGCCCTGCGCCCCGAAGATCCGCAGAGCCACCGCGATTTGGCGCTCGCCCTCGATCGCTGGGCGAGGGAGACGGTGGCTGTCGATCCGGGTTGGGCGGCCATGTATGCGGAGGAGGCGCTCAAGCATTACGGCAAGACGATCCTCACCCCATGGCAGCGCCACGCGGTTGAGTTCTCGTCCATCGCCCTCGAAGAACGCAACGCCTTCGTCGCGTGGATCAAGACTCAGGACTGGCGAGGCTCGACCGTGAAGATTCCCGAACTGGACGATAGGCTTTCAGGCGTTCTCGACTGCGATATGAGGGTAGTCATGGCGTGGGATGCGGACGAGACCGACGTCGACATCCACGTCACCGAGCCCGATGGCGAGGAGGCGTATTACGCCAACCGCCTCACCTTCCACGGCGGCCGGACCAGCATGGACATAACCGACGGCTATGGGCCCGAGGAATACGAAATCCGTGTAGCGCCCAAGGGAAAGTACAAGGTAAGGGCCCACTACTACGCCTCGCATCAGCAGGCGGTTTTCGGGCCTGCCACGGTCACGGCGACAATCTTCACCAACTGGGGCAGGTCGGATCAGAAATCCGAGCGCCTCTCAATCCGCCTCGACAAGAAGAAAGAGATGGTGGATCTGGGCGAAGTTGAGCTTGGACTGTAGCGGCAGACGGTCCCTTGACGCGCGCGCTGCGCGCGTCACCAAGGCTTGTCCGAGACGGTTACGGCCGTGGTGTCAATAGCGGGGGCGCCGGGTTCCGGGAGATATCCCGAGGGTTTGGCGCCTTCTTTTGCATTGGCCGTATCGCCGCTGTGGGGTCCGTCCATGATGCCTATAAGCTCGTTTTTGACTGCGTCGGATGTCGATTGGCGGAGAATTCCCTTGCGTCCGAGCTTTTCGATGAGATACACGGTGTTGACTATGGCGAAGAGCGTCGTCATCTCCTCGGGGTCGGTGTAGCGCACGCGCAGGGATTTGCAGAAATCTTCCAGCAGTCCGCGGCTGTTGCGTATGACGCGGTGCACGAACAGCCATTCCAGCGCAGGGCTGAGCGAGACGATCATCACGAACACCGATGACGGCAGCGCGATCCAATGGTTGAGCGTGCGGTCGCCGCCGCCGGAGACGGTAAGCAGGCAGACCGCGAGCGCCGCGGCGAACACTATGAAGTTGAAGAAGAGCCAGATGTTGCGGCGCAGACCCGAGCGCCCAACCTCTATCAAGGCGGCAAGCGAGCGGCTCTCCAGCACGCGGAAAAGGGCGAAGGCGATGAGGCTGCCGCCGTATATGAGGAGCGTCAGCGCGATGTAGCGGCTTGAATCAAGGAACGCCGGGAGCGACAGGAGGAGAAGAAGCATTCCCGCCGCAATCCACAGCGTGCTGTATGCGAGAATGCGCTTGCGCAGGGAGCGTAGAAGGGGAACGCTGGCCGAGAGCAGCCCGAGCCGCTGCTCGGGCGTGAATTCGCGCTCCGGGGCGGAACGCACGGACGGGTTGTCGTTGGTGATTGCTTTCTTGCTCATGATGTGTGATATTTTAGCAAAAATGGGCGGAAAGCGCCATAGTGCGATATTCCGGAAAACTCATGCGCCAATCTCCGCCGGGATGTGATATAATATCAATTTCAATGGCAGGAGGAGTGACAGAGTCGGTCGTAGAGGAGATAAAAGCCCGCGTGGACATCGCGGAGCTCATCTCTTCGTACGGGGTGGAGGTTCGTCATGCGGGCTCCAGCCTCAAGGCGTGCTGTCCGTTCCACCATGAAAAGACGCCGAGCTTCAACATAAACCAGAACAAGGGGCTGTATCATTGCTTCGGCTGCGGAGAGTCTGGGGATGCGATAAAGTTCGTCGAAAAAATGGAGGGGCTCTCCTTCCCGGACGCGGTGAAGAAGCTTGCGTCGATGTGCGGCGTCAAGGTGGAGGAGCGGGCAGACCCCGAGGCGGCGCGCCGCAAGAGGCTCTACGCTCTCGTCGCGGAGCTGGCCCAATTCTACCGCAGATGCCTTCTCGACATGAAGGAGGCCGCGGTCGCGCGGGAGTATCTCGAAAAGCGCGCGCTTGACGAAAAGGTCTGCGAGGACTGGCTTGTCGGATATGCCCCCGCAGGCACGGCCACGGTCATGAAATGGGCGGCCAAGTACGGCTACTCGGCTGCGGAGATGGAGGCCGCCGGCGTGGTGAAGCCGCCGTCTCGGCCCGGGGATCAGGGCTACCACCGCTTCGGCGGAAGGCTGATGTTCACCATCCGCGACAGGCAGGGAAGGGCGGTCGGGTTCTCGGGGAGGCAGATCGTCGAGAACAGGAACTCCGGCAAGTACGTCAATTCCCCCGAGACTGCGATATTCAGGAAGTCTGCGGTCCTTTTCGGCTTCGATCGCGCGGCAAGAGCCATATCTAGGGCCGAAAACCGCGAAGTCATATGCTGCGAAGGGCAAATAGACACGATCCGCCTGCATGTCTGCGGCTTTACGACCGCCGTGGCGTCCCAGGGCACCGCCTTCACCGAGGAGCACGCCCGCATGATAAAGCGCGTCGCCGACGCGGCGGTTCTGATGTATGACGATGACAGTGCCGGGCGCAAGGCGACCATCCGCGTGGCCGGGATGCTGTTGGCGATGGAGATGCCCGTAAGGGTCGCGGCGCTTCCGGGAGGGGAGGATCCCGATTCGTTTCTCAGAAAGCACGGTCCGGAGAGTCTTCGGGAGATCATCGATTCGGCCGAGTCCATCGCGAGTTTCCAGTGCAGGGTCGAGCGCGAAAAGGAGAGGAATCCCGGCTCGATAGATGCCGTCTCGCGAGTTTCGAAGGCTGTCCTTTCCACGATAGCGGCGTGTCCGTCGGCGATACTGCGGGCAAGCCTCGTGGACGAGGCCGCGAAGCTTCTGCGGCTTCCCGCCGCGGCGCTGTCGGAGGAGCTTTCCAAGGCGAAGCCGCCTCTTTTCGGTCGCGCCGGGACCGCTCCCGGGTACGTGGAGGAGGAAAGCGCGGACGCTTCTGCCGGCCCTGCCGCCGAACACGGCGGAGCGCCGGCCGAGCAGGAGACCCCTCCGGGGGAGAGGGAGCTCGCGTTCATGGAGTTTCTCCTGGCCAACGAGTACGATGCGACTTTAGACGGCATGATGGGGGCGTTCCTCCCGGGCTGCGTGTTCGCGCACGACTTCACCCGCCGGTTCGCCGAGACGTGGCGAACCGAGACCGCGGAAGGGACGGACAAGTTCGGCCCATTCTCCGAATCGCTAACCCCCGTCGAGCGCGGATGGTTCGACAGGATACTCCTGAACGCCGGGAAGACGGGCGCCAGCGGACTCGGCCCCGCCGGCATCGCGCAGGACTTCGTGCGCTCGCTGTGGGTCGATGCGCTCAAACGGAGCCGCGGCGCGCTCCCCTCCGCCGGCGAGGGGGCCGACGAGGCCAAGCGGATGAAGCTTTCGTACGACATAAAGCGCCTGCCGCGGCTGAAGTGGCATGACGTCAAGGATCTGATAAAAGACTATATGATGAAAGGAGAACCGCAGACATGAACCTGAAAGAGGCATCGGAGAGGATAGCCGCGCAGAAAGAGCTGGTGGCCGGCATACGGGAGGAGGTCGGCCGCGTGATCGTTGGACAGGAGAGGCTTGTGGACCGCCTGGTGCTGGCGCTCGTCACGAACGGGCACATCCTTCTCGAGGGCGTCCCGGGGCTTGCGAAGACGCTCTCGTGCAACACGCTCGCCACGGCGCTCGGACTTTCCTTCAAGCGCATTTCGTTCACGCCAGACCTGCTTCCCGCAGATGTCGTCGGAACGCTCGTGTACTCGCCGAAGACGGGCGAGTTCACGCCGAAGAAAGGCCCGGTTTTCACAAACCTGCTCCTGGCGGACGAAATCAACCGCGCGCCGGCTAAAGTCCAGTCGGCCCTGCTCGAGGCCATGCAGGAGCGCCAGGTCACAATAGGCGACGAAACCTACCGCCTGCCCGTCCCGTTCCTCGTCCTTGCGACGCAGAACCCGATCGAGCAGGAGGGCACGTATCCCCTGCCCGAGGCGCAGGTCGACCGCTTCATGTTCAAATGCCTCGTCGAGCCGCCGAAAAAGGAGGACGAGCGCCGCATCATGAAACGCTTCGCCGAGAGCGCCGAGAAACCGGCCGCCAAGACGGTATGCACGCCCGGGCAGATCGAAGCGCTGAGATCCTCCGTCAACGAGGTGTACTGCGACGAGAAGGTCGGGGACTACATACTCGACATCGTGTTCAAGACGAGAGAGAGGAATCCGCACATACAGAACGGCGCGTCCCCGCGCGCGACGCTGGCCCTCAACCTCGCGGCGCGCGGGCACGCGCTCATGGAGGGCCGGCCCTACGCCACGCCCCAGGACGTCAAGGAGACGGTGCACGACGTCCTGCGCCACCGCATACTCCTCACTTACGAGGCCGAGGCCGAAAACGTCACTTCCGACATGATCATCGACAGGATCCTCGATGAAGTCCCGGTTCCGTGATGGCGATGGACGTAAAAGAGCTTATGGCGAAGGTGGGGAGGATACGCATCCTCACCAACCGCCTCATCGACGACCAGCTGGCCGGCGACTACCACTCGACCTTCAAGGGCCAGGGCGTCGAATTCGACGAGGTAAGGCCCTACACGGTCGGGGACGACGTGCGCTCGATCGACTGGAACGTGACGGCCAGGACCGGCGTCCCGTACATCAAGCGCTTCAGCGAAGAGCGCGAACTGACGATTCTGTTCCTCGTGGACGTCTCGGGCTCGCAGAGCTATGGCAGCCGGGGCCGGACGAAGTCCGAGCTTGCCGCGGAGGTGACTGCGCTCCTGGCGCTCACGGCCATCCGCAACCAGGACAAGGTCGGGCTCGTCCTCTTCTCGGACAGGATAGTCAAGTACATTCCGCCGCGCAAGGGACGCGACTCCGTGATGCGCCTTGCGCGCGAGGTCCTTGCGGCGTCCGAGGACGCAGAGGGCGGGACGGACATCGCGGGTGCTCTCAAGTTCCTGAACGGCGTGCAGAAGCGCAAGGCCGTCGTGTTTCTCGTCTCGGACTTCCTTCAGCCGTCAGAGGCGTACGACCGGCTCCTCCAGGCGACGGCTCGCCACCACGACATGATCTGCCTTACCGTGAGCGATCCTGCAGAGTCCGCGCTGCCCGATGCGGGACTCGTCGAGCTCGAGGATCCCGAGACAGGCGACCTCGTTCTTGTCGACACGTCGAGCGATGCCGTCCGCCGCGCCTTCGCCCGGAAGGCGTCCGAGGACCGCGCCGCGCTTTCGCGCTTTTTCGTGCGCTCGCGCATCGAGACGCTGGAGCTTGCGACAGACCGACCATACATCGACTCCGTGCGCGCCCTCTTCAGGCGCAGGGCGAAGAAGAGAGGATGACAATGACTGGATTGATACTATTGGCCGCCGCGCTGAACGTGAGCACCAACGGGATCGAACTGGCCGTCTCGTCCGAGACGGAGTCCGTCGACCCCGGCCGCAGCGTCTTCGTGACGGTGACGGCCACGGCTCCGAAGGGCGTGGAGCTTGCGTTGCCCGACATCGGAGCGCGCGCACGCGGCTTCGGCTCCTCCGAGGCGTTCGCGGACGAGCCTTCGACGGACCGCAACGGAACCGTGACCCAGACCGTGAACTGGAAGCTCGTCCCCGAGCCGTGCGCGGAACGCTATCGCATCGCGCCGTTCGTCGTAACCGCCTCGCGCGGCGGAACGGACCTGTCGTTCATTGCGGGTCCGCTCTACTTCGAACAGCCTGCGGCTCGAGCAAAGGTCGAGGGCGGAATCGAGATCGATCCGCAGAAGGACAGTCCGCCGTTCAGTTGGAAGCGAGTGGGACGCTGGGCGCTCTGGCTCCTGGCTGCGGTGCCCGTCGTCGCCGCACTCTGGTTCGCCGTCCGCTATCTCATGCGTCGCGTGAAGGAGCACTTGATGAGCCCGATCGAACGCGCGTGGGTGGAGCTCGACAGACTTATTGCGAAGGGGCTTCCAGGACGCGGAAAATACAAGGACTTCTACGTCGAGCTCACGATGGTCGTTCGCCGCTATGTCCAGCGAAAGTACGGCATCAAGGCCCCGCATCTTACGACCGAGGAGTTCCTGCGAGAGCTCGGAGGAGGAAGGATCTCGGCTGTGAACGGACGCGAAAGGCTGCGCGAATTCCTGGAAAGCGCGGACCTCGTGAAGTTCGCAGGCGTCGAGGCTACGCCGGAGATGGCCGACGGTGCCACATCCAGCGCCCGCGCGTACCTTAAGGACGACTCGGGTTCCGAGTCCACAGGGAAGGGGGGTGCGGCATGAGCTTTGCGAATCCGTGGCTTCTGCTCTTCGCCCTGCCGCTCGCCTTTGCGGCATGGCGGCTTTTGCGCTACGGACGCCGCTCTGGCATCCGGTTCTCAGCTCTCTCGCGTCTTCCTGCGAAGACGGCCGGCTGGCGCGCACGTGTTGCCGCGACGACTCCGTTCATTCTGTTGGCCGGACTTGCGCTTCTCGTCGTAGCCGCTGCGCGTCCCAGGACGCCCATCCTGCGTGCAAGCAAGAACATAGACGCGATTGCGATAGTCATGACCGTGGACATCTCGGGCTCCATGGCGATCCTCGACCTTGCTCCGCAGTCCGTGCTTTCCCAGATACGCGCATTCGAGCGCTCCGGACGCAGACTCACGCCTGACGACCTCAGGAAGCTCAAGGATGCGACGCGCCTTGCGGAGGTGAAGCGGCTCTTTGCGGACTTCGTGGACAAGCGTCCCGACGACTTGATCGGCCTTGTCACGTTCGGAGGCTACGCCGAGACGCGCGCGCCGCTAACTGCGGACCACAAGGCGTTGAGGAGCCTTCTCGCCGAGGTGGAGATACCCACCGGGCGCGAAGAGACCATGACTGCGATCGGAGACGGACTCGGCATGGCGCTTTCGCGTCTGGAGAACGCCGTTCCCGAGTCCAAGATCGTGATCCTGCTCTCGGACGGCGTGAACAACAGCGGAGCAGTGACGCCCGAGGCCATGACGGAGGTCGCCGCAAGGCGAGGCGTCAAGGTGTACGCAATCGGCGTCGGCACGACGTCGCACTACATGCCCGTCGTAGGCAACCATCCGTTTGGATGGAAGTATATCGGCCAGGCGTCCGACTCGTTCGACGAGGCGCAGCTGAAGGGCATTGCGAAGAAGACGGGCGGCAAGTACTTCGCCGTGAACGACTCGTCCGCGCTCAAGGAGGCGCTGGAGGAGATCGACCGGCTGGAGACTACGCCCATGGAGGCGGACGTTCGCGCACGCTGGAACGA
>JAILJX010000118.1 GCA_024694365.1 Kiritimatiellia bacterium | reverse complement strand
GAGAACGCCGCCCTTCCTGCATGATCTTTGCGCGACCAAGGCGGGATCGGGCGGGCGCAGAGGAGCATTTTCCTCGACGCTGCAGACAAATCGCGCTTGACTTTCACCGTCAAAAAGCGGTATAATCACATTAATCATTGTGGAGGATTGAAATGTCTGAAGATTTGCAAGGTCTCTTGGAAAAGATCAACCGCGACGGAGTCGAAAAGGCCCGTGCGCAGGCCGACGCCATCCTGGCGGAAGCCAAGGAAAAGGCCGCGGCCATAGTCAAGGCCGCCAACGAGGAAGCCGCGAAGGCGAAAGCCGATGCGCAGAAGGCTGCGGCGGACTACGCCTCCCGCGCCGCCGACACCGTAAGGCAGGCCGCGCGCGACACCGTCATATCGGTGAAGGACGCCGTGAGCGCCCTTCTGGAGAAGATCCTCGCGAAGGACGTCGAGGCGGCGCTGGCCGATCCGGCGGCAGTGGCGGCGCTCGCGGCGGAGACGGTCAAAGGCTTCGCGGCCAAGGGGGAGATCGCCGCGCCGGCCGCCCTCGCAAAGACTCTCGCGGCGCAGCTCGCGGCGGAGAAGAATTTCACGGTCGTCACCGATGAAACGCTCGGCGCAGGATTCACCGTCAAGCTAGACGGCGGCAGAGTGGAGCATGCGTTCACGTCAGAAGTGATCGCCTCCGAGCTCGCCAAACGCCTGAGGCCCGACCTCGCGGAGCTTCTCAAGTAAATGAGCACCGACTACATCGTCGCCTCCCTCCCCGTTCTTGCCTTCGGCGCGGGCGCTCCGATTTCCTGGGACGCTTTCGCGGAGAAATGCGGCGGAGACGGAGCCGTGGCCGAAAGCCTCGAGAAAGGCGGATGGCCCGATATCGAAACGCAGCTCAGGAACGCGGTCGCGGAGGCCCGCGGAGGCGCGAAGTACAAGCGCCGCGCGGAAGGATGCAGCATCTTCTGGAAAAACCGCGTCCTCGCCGCATTCCAGGAAAAGGACGTCGCAAGGCGCGACGAGCTTCTGGACAGGGTATGGTGGGATGCGGCGGGAGAGCTCACGCCCCCCGCCTCCCCCCTGGGCGAAGGCGCGCTGAGAACATACGCCGTAAGGCTGAAGATCGCGCTGCGCCGCGCAATGATATCGGAAAAGGCCGGCGGCGAAGCATTCGATCGCCTCACGGCGGAGACTAAACGCTGAAAGGAAATCCCCGTATGACAACAAAAGGAAAAATCGTCGCCGTAAACGGCAACATGATCACCGTCGCCTTCGACGGAGCCGTCGCGCAGAACGAGGTAGGCTATGCGGTTCTCGGCGACAAGCGGCTGATGGCGGAAATCGTCCGCGTCAGAGGCACCCGCTGCGACATGCAGGTTTTCGACGCCACTACCGATCTCATGGTCGACGACACGGTGGAGTTTTCGGGAGAGCTGCTCGCCGCGGAGCTCGGCCCCGGAATGCTGGCGCAGGTTTACGACGGACTCCAGAACCCGCTTGCCGATCTCGCGAAGGAGGCGGGAAAGATATCCAAGGACGCCGAATACTTCCTCCAGAGGGGAATGTACCTGCCGGGGCTTCCGCGCGACAGGAAGTGGGACTGGCATCCTCTCGCGAAGCCCGGCGACAAGGTGACGGCGGGCGACTTCCTCGGATGGGTCTCGGAGGGCATCTTCGACGAAAAGACCATGCCGGGCCACAAGATAATGGTCCCCTTCGCCTTCCGCGGAGTCTATACCGTCAAAAGCCTGGCGGAAGCGGGAGACTACACGGTCACGGACGACATCGCGACGCTTTCCGACCCGTCCGGCAAGGACGTGAAAGTGCAGATGATGCAGCGCTGGCCGGTGAAGGTGCCGATCAAGTGCTTCACCGAGAGGCTTGAGCCCACCGAGACGCTCGAGACGACAGTGCGCACGATCGACACGTTCTTCCCTGTCGCGGTAGGCGGGACGTACTGCATCCCCGGCCCCTTCGGCGCGGGCAAGACGGTTCTTCAGCAGACGACCGCACGCTACGCCAAGGTCGACGTCGTGATTTCCGCGGCGTGCGGAGAGCGCGCGGGCGAAGTCGTGGAGACCCTGAAGGAATTCCCCGAGATCGTCGACCCCAAGACGGGCCAGTCGCTGATGAAGCGCACGATCATCATCTGCAACACGTCCTCGATGCCGGTAGCCTCGCGCGAAGCTTCGGTGTACACGGCGGTGACGCTCGCGGAATACTTCCGCCAGATGGGGCTCAACGTGCTTGTCCTTGCGGACTCCACCTCGCGCTGGGCGCAGGCGATGCGCGAACTCTCCGGGCGTCTCGAGGAAATCCCCGGCGAAGAGGCGTTCCCCGCATACCTCGAATCGCGAATCGCCGCGTTCTACGAGCGGGCGGGGCGCGTAAAGCTCAAAAACGGAAAGATCGGGTCCGTAACGATCGGCGGAACGGTATCCCCGGCGGGAGGAAACTTCGACGAACCCGTCACGCAGGCGACGCTCAAGGTCGTGGGCGGCTTCCACGGACTCTCCCGCGCCCGTTCCGACGCGCGCCGCTATCCGGCCATCGATCCTCTCGACAGCTGGAGCCACTACCCCTCGGTAATAGAGCAGAAGAGGGTCGAAAAGGCAAGGTCCGTTCTCAGGAAAGGAAACGAAATCGGGCAGATGATGAAGGTCGTCGGCGAGGAGGGAACAAGCCTCGAAGACTTCACGACGTATCTGAAGTCCGAATTCCTCGACGCCGTCTACCTTCAGCAGAACGCCTTCTCGGATGCGGACGCCACCACTCCTGTGGAGCGGCAGAAGGTCATGTTCGACATGGTCGAAAAGGT
Organism: Kiritimatiellia bacterium; assembly: GCA_024694365.1. GTDB lineage: Bacteria > Verrucomicrobiota > Kiritimatiellia > RFP12 > UBA1067 > UBA1067. Next base: position 7,350 of record JAILJX010000118.1, on the reverse strand, counting down.
TCTTTCCTCCACGTTCGAGTTCCCGGAGAAGGACGCGACGCGCAAGTTCTTCATGGACCTGCAGCAGACGTTCATCGACTGGAACGACAAGCCTTTCGGATCCGACGACTTCAAGGCTCTTCAGGCAAGCCTCGACAAAAAGGTCGAAGAAGCGACCGACGGAAAATAACGGAGGACAAGCCAATGTTCAACAACAAGGTATACCACAAGATCGACGCGCTTTCAGGCTCCGTCGCGACGCTTCGCGCCGAAGGCGTGAAATACAACGAAATAGCGGAAATCGAATCGCGCGCGGGGACTTCGCTCGCGCAGGTCATCAAGCTCGACGGCCCCAACGTCACGCTGCAGATCTTCGCGGGCGCCAGGGGCGTCGACACCGCGGCGAAGGTCCGCTTCCTCGGCGAGACGATGAAAGTCCCCTTCTCGGAGGCGCTGCTCGGCCGGGCGTTCACCGGCGCGGGGGTGCCCAGGGACGGAGGGCCCGCAATACACGAGAACCCCTCGCCGATCGGCCAGCCTTCCGTGAACCCCGCGAAGCGAATCATGCCGAACAAGATGGTGAGGACGAACATCCCGATGATCGACCTCTTCAACTCGCTCGTAAAGTCGCAGAAGCTGCCGATCTTCGCCAAGGCGGGCGAGCCGTACAACGAACTGCTCGCGCGCATCGCCCTCCAGGCCGACTCCGACGTGATCATCATCGGCGGAATGGGGCTCAAATACGACGAATACCTCAAGTTCAGGAACACGCTCGACAAGTCGGGCGCGCTCGCGAAGACGGTCATGTTCGTGCACACCGCGGCGGATCCGACGGTGGAGTGCATGCTCGTCCCGGACATCTCGCTCGCGGTCGCAGAGAAGTTCGCCCTCGGCGGCAAGGATGTGCTCGTGCTGCTGACGGACATGACATCCTTCGCGGACGCGATGAAGGAGATCGCCATCACCATGGAGCAGATCCCCTCCAACCGCGGCTATCCGGGCGACCTCTACTCGCAGCTCGCCTCCCGCTACGAGAAGGCCGTGGACTTCGACGGCGCGGGCTCGATCACGATTCTCGCAGTCACGACCATGCCCGGCGACGACGTCACCCATCCCGTCCCCGACAACACGGGCTACATCACAGAGGGCCAGTTCTACCTCCGCAACGGCCGCATCGAGCCCTTCGGCTCGCTCTCGCGACTCAAGCAGCAGGTGAACAAGAACACGCGCGAAGACCACCGCACGATCATGGACGCGATGATCAAGCTCTACGCGCAGTACAAGGAGACGGTCGAGAAGCAGTCAATGGGCTTCAAGATGTCGAAGTGGGACGAGAAGCTGCTCAAATACGGCGCCGCGTTCGAAAAGGGAATGATGGACCTCTCGGTCAACATTCCGCTCGAAGAGGCGCTCGATCTCGGATGGAAGATCCTGGCCGACTGCTTCGACAAGGGTGAGGTTGGCATACCTACCAAGCTGAGCGACAAGTTCTGGCCGAAAGGCTGAACCTACTCGCCCGCACGAACGTCCGTGATGGCTTTCGCGCCCGTGAGGGCCATCACGAGGCGGTCGACGCCGAGAGCGACACCGGCTGCGGACCCCATCGACGGAAGCGCGCGGAAGAATTCCACGTCAAGCGGATAATCCGCCTCGCCAAGAGCGAGGCGTTCTTTTTTGGCCTCCTCGAAGCGCCGCCGCTGCTCCACGGCGTCGCACAGCTCGGTGAAGCAGTTGGCGAGCTCGATACCATCGAAATAGAATTCCCAGCGCTCGGCATGGCCATCCTTCACGATTGCGAGAGAGGATGCCGCGACGGGGTAATCCATGAGAAAGACGCCTCCGCCGATCTCCTTGAGCCGCGGCTCGATCACCGTGGCCATGTCGAAGTCGAAGCGGTCCTGATCCCAATCCCCCCATGGATCCCACCCGGCGAAATCGACATACGCCTCGCGCACGGAGATGCGGCGGACGGGGCCGCCGAGGCCAAGGTCTTTCAGAAGCGCCTCCAGGTCCTCCGCGATCGCCAGATAGTCCTCCCCCTTCCTGTACCACTCGATCATCGTGAACTCCGGGTTGTGCCTGGAGCCCTTCTCTCCGTCGCGGAAACACGGCCCTATCTGGTAGATGCGGTCCAAACCGGCCGCAAGAAGCTTCTTCATCTGCAGCTCGGGGGAGGCGCGAAGGAATCCGCCGGTCGAAACCGGCGGACAGTCTATATTGGTCTCGGGGGCGGGGGCTGCGATTCTGACGGGCGTTTCGACCTCGAGGAATCCGCGCGAATCGAAGAATCGCCTCATGGCGCTTACGATGGCCGCCCTGCGGACGAGCAGATCGGTATTCATTTCGACTCGTCGAAGCGGCTGAAATGGCGCTCCAGAAGCTTCTCCAGGCGCGTTTCGAGCCAAGGCGTCACCTTCCAGTAGTCGCGCAGGTTTAGATACTCGGATACGGGGCCGGGCTGGCCGGGCTTCACGCCCCACTCGCCCTTGAGGAGAATGTTTCTCGCGGTCGCCTCGCTGGACACGAATTCGATCACCTGGGTGCGGAAGCCGAGTATGCGCAATATCATCGCACGGAAAGAATCCGTAAGTATGTCGCAGAGCCTTTCGCGCAGGATGGACTGGCGGAGGAGTCCGCCGAAATCGGCTGCGGGGCCCTCCGACCTGCCGCCAAGCTCCGCAAGACGCTTCTGGAGCTCGTGCTGGCAGCACAGCGCCGAGAGTATGTACTTCGCCTTCCACTCCACGCCGCGCGCAATGGCCTCGTCCGTCGCCGTGTCGCAGGCATGGAGAGATATGACCATGTCGGCGCGCTCGAAGCCGGGCTTCCAATCCGCGAGATCGGATTCCGCGAAAACGACGCGGTCTTCCGCGTCGAGCCTTTTGGCCATCTCCCTGGCGGACGCCACGACGTCCGCACGCCTGTCCACGCCGTAAACCTTGACGTCCTTGAAGCCAAGCGTGCGGGTGAGGTAAAAATAGAGCGAAAGCGTCAGGTAGGCCTTGCCGCATCCGCAGTCCACGACGGTGAACGGCCCTGTGCCGCCGCCCTTCGCAGCGTCTACGGTCTCCTTCACGACTTTGAGGAATTCGTTTACCTGGTCGTACTTGCCTCTCATCGAGGCGCGAATCCTGCCCTCGCCGTCGGCAAGGCCCGTGACACGCAGCAGAGCCGCCGAATCGAACGATGTCAGAGGCAGGTTCTTCACGCGATCGTGGGGTTTTACGGAGACCTTCCGCTCCATCGCCGCAGATCTCGAGACCAGGACATGGCCCTTCTTCGTGACCCTTACGTGCAGATCGCCCTTCGCCGTCATGAGATGGAGGTCTCTCGCGCCCTTCTGGGCGATGATCTCCTCAAGACCCGCGGACGCATCGTCGGCGCCGAAGTTCTTCACCTGCACCTGCCCGTCGTCGGTCATCTCGGCCTGGAACTTTCTGAGCCCGCCGATCTCCACGGGGCGCATCGCGATCTTGAACGTTTTCCCGTTGCGGCGCACCGACTGGACGAGCTTCATGAAGCCGTCGCCCATGACGCCCGAGCGGATCTCGTCCGCCAGCGCGCCATCCAGAACGAACCTTCCGTTATCCATGGCGGCGCTGCTGACGCGTGGGCGTCGGAGGGTCGATGACTTCCGGCATGAGAGCCTTCTCGGCATCCTTCTTCGCCGTCGCACGGCGTATGAACCACATCTGGATGATGCTCATGACCTGGGAGAGGGTCCAGTAGAGCGAGAGCGCCGAGGCGAAATTGTAGAACATGACGAGCATCATGACGGGCATCATGACAGTCATCATCTTCTGCTGCTTTGCGTCTCCCATGGAAGGCGTAAGCCTTGACTGGAGATACATCGTCGCGGCCATGAGAAGAGGAAGGATGTTCAGTCCGCCGAACGGGAACCAGGAGGAGAAAAGATGCTCCGGCTCGGAAAGGTCCGAAATCCAGAGGAATCCCGCGTAGCGAAGCTCGACCGACGACCTCAGGACGTTGAACAGCGCGATGAAAACGGGAATCTGGATAAGCATCGGCAGGCAGGAGCTCAATGGATTCACCTTCTTCTCGCGGTACAGCGCGAACGTCTCCTGCTGAAGGCGCTGAGGATTGTCCTTGTACTTCTCCTGCAGCTCCTTGAGAAGAGGCTGTATCTCCTGCATCTTCTTCATGCCCTCGGTGGACTTGCGCGTCAGGGGCCAGAAGACGAGACGCACGAGCACCGTAAGAAGGATGATCGCCACGCCATAGTTGGCGAAAACGTATGCATGGAAGAATTTGAGAAGCCACAGGATCGGATAGCACACCCAGCGCCACATCCCGAACTCCATGACATCCTTCATCTCGAGATCCCAGAGCCTGGACTGCTCCTTGGGGCCGATGAAAAACACGCTCGTGCGCTTTTCCGCGCCGGCGTCGAATTTCGCACCCGCGGAGACGGTCTTCGCCCTGTAGACGCCGAGCGAAGGATCGCGCGCGACCGTGGCGGAGAAGCCGGAGTTCGGCTGGTCGCATTTCGCGAGAGCCGTCACGAAAAAGCGGTCTTTGAGCGCAATCCACTTCTGGACGCCGGGAACGGTCGCCGAGCTGGACAGGGGCACCGTTCCGTCCACATTCGGCGCGCCGCAGCCGCAACCGCAGCCGCCGGAGGCGGATCCGGTAATCAAGGCCTTAAGCGGAGTGTCGTCGTCGTCATGGTGGACGGCTTCGCCATCCTTGCCGGTCATGCTCCAGCTGTCGACGGAAACCGCATCGCTCGGGGCGTCCACGCTCATGGCGCCGAGGCCCAGGCTGTTGGCTCCGGCCGGACGGTTGGCGCCAGCAAACTCCTCCTCCAGCGTCAGGGAATAGCCATCCGGCGAGAGCGTGTAGGTTCTCTTCACGCCTGCGAATTCGAATACGGCGCGGTCCGAAGAATTGGTGACGATCGCATACTGCGAGTCGGGATCAACGCCCGGCACGCCGGAAAGCTCGCCAAGCGGCGTTTCGCCGTAGTCGATGACATGGGGATTCTCAGCCGCGCTCAAGCCGGGAGCGGACGCGTGGCGCTTCAGCGTGGCCTTTCTCACGACGGCGCCGCGGGAGGAAAGCTCCAGCTTGACGTCTCCGTTCTCGAGGACTGCGTCCGGCACGCCGAAATCAATCTTCTTCACCTCCTTTGCGGGAACGGGCGCGGGAGCCGCGACAGCGTTCGTCGCGGCGGCCTGCGCGCCGGCGGAAGCCTGCGCGGCGAGATTGGTCGCCGCGGACGCGCTCTCCGCCGCGTTGGTCGCGGCAGGCGTCTCGGCGGCCTCCCGGTTTTCCTTCGCCGGCTCTTTTTTGCCGGGCCCGGACATGAAGCACCACACCAGCGCGATGCCCAAAAGAATGGAAATGAGTTTTTCCGTCTTGTTCATCTTGTCATCCCTTCTAGAAAATCGTTTTTCCACTTGCCCTTCGGCGGCACGGGATCGTATCCGTGGCCGCCGAAAGGATGGCAGCGCAAAAGCCGCCAGATCCCGAGCGCGAGCCCCTTCAGCGCACCGTGGACGCGCAGGGCCTCGATCATGTAGTTGGAGCAGCTCGGCTCGAACCTACAGCACCCGCGGAAGAGCGGGGAAAGCACGACCTGGTACGCGCGCACAAACATGATCAGGATCTTGCGCATAGCCGTCGCATCTCCGCCATGACGTCGCCGCAGCTCTTCCCCCCGATGGCGGCTCGGGCGATGAAAATCCACTCCGTGCGCTCCGGCATCGATCCCTCTTTCACGGAAAGCCTGTATGCCTCGCGCATGAGCCTCTTGGCCCTGTTGCGGTCGACGGCATCGTGAAACGTCTTTTTTGAAACGACGACGCCGGCCTGGCGGTCGGCGTCGGGCGACGAAAAACGCCACGCGACAAGGAGACGCCCCTTTACGGAACGCCCCCGGTCGAAGACACGTTTGTACTTCGCGCCGGGGAGCCGCGTGGACATTTTGCACTCTGCCCTTAAACCTGCGTCAAGCGCTTGCGGCCCTTGGCGCGACGGGCGGCGAGGACCTTGCGGCCTCCCTTGGTCGCCTTGCGGGCGCGATACCCGATTTTCCTTTTCCTCTTGATCTTGGACGGCTGCCATGTCATCTTCATGATTCTTTATTCCTTTCGACTGAAATGGAGCGCATATTATACCATATCCTGCCGCACGAATTCAAGTGGGACTTCATGTTTGCCGCCCGTGGATACGGACCTGCCCGATCGCCGGATTTCTCAGTTAGAGACGGAAATCACGAGAGGCGCCGAAATCCCCGTCGGAATCAAGTCGGCTTTCCTGGAGATGTGCGGCTTCATGTCGTACTTGTCGATTCCCGGGGAGGTCGTGAACGAGGCCTTTTCGCCCCTGTCCTGGAACAGATCGCCTATGAGCCTGTTGCGCCAGGGATTCGTGACGCGGATGGAGAAACGGACGAGATTCATGTTGTTCATCTCCAGCGCCGGAGTGATCTCGAGCGGCATGTAGGGGTCCCAGACCGTACCCAGGTTCCTGCCGTTCACGGTGACTTCAGCCGTGGAGCCGAATCGTGGGATGGTCAAAAACACTCTGTTGAACGCCATCGTCTCTTTCTCCCGGTCGACCCGGACCATGTCGGGGATGACGAGACCGAAATCATAGCGCAAAACGCCCGTATAGTATTTGATGTCGGGATTCTCCGACTCCGTGAGCGAGCGGAAATCCCTGAATTCGATCGGTTCGATATCGGGATCGCTCTCGAAAGTCAGCCTCCCCTTGCCCCTCATGCCGAGGACACTGTCGAAAAGGTGGATTTCAGCCTTGGCCACGGCATCAAGCTCGTCCTCGTACGAAGGGAGTCCATTCGCGCTCTCCCCGAATATCACGACAAGCGACTGGCGCGGGCGGAAATGGAGCGTGAACCTCGTATGATGGAATATCGTTCCGTCGGTTCCGCATATCGCATACTTCCGCCCGGTCTGCGGATCGAGGACCACGGCCCGATTGTCGTTCCTGGCCGTGAAGGCCAAAGTAACGTCCCTCGCGTCCAAATCGAACGCGCTCGCGAGGAAGTAGATGTCCTTGCCGCCCTTTTTCACGTGGCGCGTGAACATGGTCGAAGCATCGCCCGCAGAATCGAACGCGATGTCGACCGCTTCACGGGGGGCTTTCCTTGCAATGTCTTCGCCCCATATCTCGTCCGAGAGAGCGCGCAGCTTCGCAGTCTCCTCGGCCCTGTTCAAGAGCCTCAATGTCCTGCGGGGCTTTACTCCGCATATTTTCGCGCCCGCTTTCGCCATCGCGGCCACCTTCTCCATCGTATCGAGGTCGAGCGCGTCATGCCGGATTACGAGGCCCTTGTACATCTTGTCGCCGTCGAGATAAATCTTACCGTCCTTCACGCTTACGCGG
>JAILJX010000075.1 GCA_024694365.1 Kiritimatiellia bacterium | reverse complement strand
CCGTAGAGGTTGAGCGCCGAGGAGTAGGCGCTTCCGGTGAGGTTGGCGTTTGCGGCGAATGTCGTAGTCGCAGAGCCGTTGTCGAATACGCCGCCGTTGACCGTAAGAGTCGCCGAGCCTGAAAGGGCGGAGGAATCGACTTCATATCCCTCGCCGATGAAAACGTTCCCGATTGCGGTGTACTTGCCCGAATCCATCGAAAGAAGGGCGGTGCCTCCATTCCCGGCCATCGAGCCGAGAGTGGTTATTCCGTTGTTTACGACCTCGCCGCCCGTGACGAGGAGCTTCGCGTCATATCCGCCGCTCGTCCGGCCGAGAACCATGTAGCTGTTGTTTGTGACGAGTCCGCCCGCGACATCGAGCGAAGCGACGGAATTGGTGCCGCCGGCGATGTGGATTTCGCCCTGCGGCGCAAGGACTCCCCCAGCCACATACACGGTCCCCGTCGAAGACGTGCCCGTCGCCACCTTGAACCAGCCGGTGGCCATCGTGAAGCTGCCGCCGGAAATGTTGAGCGATCCCGCAGAGCCTGTCCCCGCCCCGAGCAGGACGTCGCCCTTGCGCGCGGTGTAGGAGCCGCCGGTCATGTTGTATGCGCCGGTCGCGCTTTCGCCGCCGCCCAGGACGAGCGCGTCGTAGTAGGCGTGTGCATCGCCGTTCGCGACGGAGCTCAGCGTTCCGCCGTACTGGTTCACGATGCCGTGCGAGAGCTTGGAGGCTCCGAGGGTTAGTCTTGAATTGCCTTCAGCTTCGGCGCCATCCCTGAAGCCCACGATGAAATCGCCGCCTTCGATGTTGAGTACGCCCGTTTCTCCCGTATGGCCTTCGTTGGATGTGATGCCGAGCGACATCCAGTATGCAACCTCCACGCGGCCCGACTTCAAGGTCAGCTCGCCGTATGCGTCGTTGCGCCAGGTGCCTATCCCGACTTTGACGTCGTTCGCGAAGTGGTAGGCGCCGCCGTCTATCGCAAGCGCGCCGGAATAGTACGCCGAATCCGCCGCCGTCCCGATATTGAGGTTGAAGTCGCCGCTAGACGCTTGCGCGATTCCATAGTCTGTCGAGGAGGCCGTGAAAGTGACGGCGCCCGAGAGTTTGTTCTCTATCCAGATTCCTTTCCGGACGTCGACCATGTTGGTGAAGGCGATCGTGACCGGCGAGCCTTTCATCTCGGCGTGGTTTACGCGGTAGGAGCCGTCCGACCCGCTCCAGTTCGCGGCGTCATTCCAGTCGCCTGTCGCGCCCCCGCCGGTCCACTCGGTGTTCGCCCTTGCCGGAGCGGCGCAGAGCGCAAGCAGCAGAGCCGCGGCGAAACACGGCTCCACGAGGCGGTTCTTCAGTTTTGCGGTCATCTCGAAATCCTTTAGTCCATATATGCAGTTTACCCCGCAGAAGCAATTTTAGCATATTCCACCCCGTTTTGTGTATTACCCATAAGGGGAAGAACGATGCAGGGCCCGGGGCGGCAAAAAAAGACGCGAAGCGCGCAAGGTCCGCGTCTTTTTTGGTATAATATGAGAACATTCACAGGAGTATCATGGAAGAGAAGAGAAAAATCATAGTGACAAGCGCGCTCCCCTACGCCAACGGGGACATACATCTCGGGCATCTCGTGGAGTACCTGCAGACGGACTTCTGGGTGCGCTTCCAGAAGATGCGCGGAAACGACTGCCTTTACGTCTGCGCGGACGACACCCACGGCACGCCGGTTATGATCCGCGCGCGCAAGGAAGGCGTCTCGCCCGAGGATCTCATTGCGCGCATGCACGGGATACATCTCAAGGATTTCACCGACTTCCAGGTTTCCTTCGACAGCTACTATACGACAAATTCTCCTGAAAACAAGGAGTTTTCGGAAGAATTCTACGCGGCGATGGAGAAGTCGGGCGGGATAACGCGCCGCACGGCGCCGCAGCTCTACTGCGAACACTGCAAGATGTTCCTTCCGGACCGTTTCGTGAAGGGGACATGTCCGAAATGCGGAGCCGCCGGACAGTACGGAGACAGCTGCGACAAGTGCGGCTCGACATATGCGGCGGAGGAGCTGGCGGAGCCCGTCTGCACAACTTGCGGCTCGAAGCCGGTCGTCAAGGACGAGGAGCACCTCTACTTCGAGCTCGAGCCCCAGCACGACTATCTCGCGGAATGGATACCCGGCCATACGACAAGCGACGTCTCCAACAAGCTTCTGGAGTGGTTCGCGGAGCCTCTGAGGGGATGGTGCATCTCGCGTTCGGCCCCGTATTTCGGCTTCAGGATTCCCGGGACTGAGGACAAGTACTTCTACGTATGGGTCGACGCGCCGATAGGATATCTCGCTTCGCTCAAGCACTGGTGCGGGGAGCACGGGGAGAAATTCGAGGACTGGTGGCAGAATCCGAAGGCGGAGAGATACCACTTCATCGGCAAGGACATAATCCGCTTCCACTGCCTGTTCTGGCCCGGGATGCTCCATGCGGCCGGCTACGCGCAGCCCGACAAGGTTTTCGTGCACGGCTTTCTCACGGTGAACGGAGAGAAGATGTCCAAATCCAAGGGGACGTTCATCAATGCGCGCACCTATCTCGACAATCTCCCCGCGGCCGCGCTGAGATACTATTACGCGGCGAAGCTCGGCGGAACGGCCGACGACATGGACCTCAACCTCGAGGATTTCGTGCAGAGGGTGAATTCGGACCTCGTCGGGAAGATCACCAACATCGCCTCGCGCGGAGGGCAGATGCTGCAGAAGAAGCTCGGCGGACGTCTCGGAACGCTTGACGCGGAGGGGCGGGAGCTTCTCGAAAAGTGCCGCGCGGCCTCGGAGACGATAGCGAAATTCTACGAAGAGCGCCGTTTCAACCAGGTCGTCGTCGAGGTGTGCCGCCTCGCCGACGCAGCCAACGCGTATTTCGACCGCAAAGAGCCGTGGAAGACGGTCAAGACGGATGCGGAGGCTACGCGCACGACCCTCACGGCCGCCTTGAACGCATTCCGCACCCTCGCGATATACCTCAAGCCCATCCTTCCCGTCTATGCGGAGAAGGCGATGAAGCTTTTCGGCGAGACGGAATGGACGTGGCAGTCGCTTTCGTCGGCGAAGGAAGACTGCGCTCTAGGGGAGTACGAATACCTCGCAAGCCGCATAGAGACGAAGCAGGTCGAGGCGATGGTGGCGTCCGCCATGGTCAAGCCGGCGGATTCCGGCGAAGTCGCGCACGAATCGCGGGCGAGCAAGAACAAGTCGTCCGCGGCATCAGCATCGCCGGCGCTCAAGGAGGAGATCGCTTTCGCCGATTTCGAGAAGCTCGATCTCAGGATCGGGGTGGTGGAGAGCTGCGAGACGGTGCCGAAATCGTCCAAGCTGCTCAAATTCACCCTCGACGCGGGGTCTCTCGGAAAGCGGACGATATTCTCCGGGATACGCGCTTCGTATCCCGATCCGGCTGCACTCGTCGGCAAGGAGGTCGTTTTCGTCGCGAATCTCGCGCCCCGCAAGATGAGCGTGGGCGTCTCGGAAGGCATGATCCTCTACGCCGGAGAGCCCGGGTCGACAGGCGGGGCGGTGTCGCCGCTGGCGCCTGCGGGGGCGGGGACCCCTGTGACATGATGGAGCATCTCGAGCTTGCGCTTATGGCGCTGTGGGGCGTGGCCGGCGCGGGGATCGCGTGGTATGCCGCGAGCATAGCGCGCGAGGTCACCTACGTCACGCTGGCCGACGGCCGCCGGCAGGAGAGAAGCCTGCCGCTTTCGTTCAAGATGCTGCTTCCGTTCGTGCCGAACCTGAATTCCCTGATGTCGCGTCCGTCGTTCGCTAAAGAGACGGCCAAAGCGGACGCGATGCTCGTCTCGGGCGGCTACGAGGGGCTTCTGAACGGACGCGAATTCGTGGCTTTGAGGATTCTCGTGCCGATCGTGATGGGGCTTGTGTGGTGCGGGGCGGTCTTTCTCGGCGGGGCGGTGATGCCGGATTCGCTTTTCGTTTCCATGCGGACGCCTCTCTGCGCCGCAGGATTCGCGCTTTTCGCGCTTCAGCCGTCGCTCTGGCTCAAGGACGCGGTCAAAAAGCGCCACCTCTCCATAATGAAAGCGCTTCCGTTCGTCCTTGACGTGCTTACGCTTTCCGTGGAGGCGGGCATGGACTTCATAAGCGCATTGCAGAGAAACTGCGCCTCCAGGAAAATGGACCCGCTGAACGAGGAGCTTCTCAGGATGACGAAAGAGATACAGGTCGGCTCCTCGCGCAAGGCGGCGCTCAAGGCCATGTCGGACCGCGTGCGCCAGAGCGATCTCAAGGCGGTCGCCTACGCCCTGATCCAGGCCGACGAACTCGGCGTTTCGATAGGGTCCATACTCAGGATACAGTCCGACCAGCTCAGGGCGCGCCGCTTCGACAGGGCCGAGAAGCTCGCGAACGAAGCGCCGACGAAGATGCTGGGTCCGCTGATGCTCTGCATTTTCCCCGCTGTGTTCATTATCCTCCTCGGGCCGATCGTGGTCCAGGCGATGAAAGGACTGCTCTGATGGCAAAAAGACCGGAAATCACAGTATTGACCGGCGAGCTTTCGGGAAAGCGTTTCGCCGTGCCTGACGGCGGACTCAAACTCGGGCGCTCGTCCTCCAACGACGTCCACATCCCGGACGAGGAGCTTTCGCGAAACCACTGCCTTTTCGAGCCTGACGGCGACGACGCGATACGCGTCATAGATCTCGCCAGCGCCAACGGCACTTTCGTGAACGGCGAACAGCTCGGCTCTTCCGCGCGCACGCTCAAGCCCGGCGACAGGATAGAGGCGGGGTCCACGCTTTTTGCGGTCGTCGGCGCCGATGAACAGATCCCGCCGCCCCTGGCGACGGCGAAGCCGGCGACCGGCGGACCCGTAGACCTCGGCCTCGGGACTGCGGCCGGAGCGGAAAACGAAAGCGTCCAGGCGCCGCTGGCGCCTTCGGCGGCCAAGCGCCAGAAGCTGCTCAATCTCCTGTGGGCAGGGGCTGCGACTGCGCTCGTAACGGCCATATTCCTGCTGCTTACGTCCAACCCGACGGTCGGCAAGGCCCCCTCCGGGGCGGATGCAGGCCGCGCCGCGCCGCAGCCGGAGCCCGAGGTGGCGTTCGAGTACGAGCGCGTGGACCTTTCCACCAACAAGGTCGAGCGGTATTTCGCCGCGCTTGACGGGGGGAAGCTGAAGCTCGAGTTCGCCGCGCAGCTTGCCGACGGGTCCGGCAAGCAGGGCTTTTCCGAATCCAAGGATATCGGCTCCGAGGCGAAGCGCATCTTCGCGAAGCTTTTCGACACCCAGGCGTGGCGCGAGGCGAAATCCCGCACCGACGCCTCCGCCGCCGAGCTCAACCGCCTGCAGTCGTGGCGCCTCAAAGTCTCGTACGGAGGGGAGAGCCGCGACATACTCTTCTCCAACGCCGCCGGGAAGATGCCGGCCGACTTCCGCCGCCTGTGCAGGGAGCTGGAGCTCGACGTGAACAGCGAACTCGACGCGACGACGATATTGAGGAGCGCCGCGGCCAGCCTCGGCGAGAGCGCGGAGAAGGAGAGGATCGCCGACGATCTCTATTCCAAGCGCGACTACAGGAGGGGGAATCTCTGGGAATCGATAAAGCGCTACCGCGAAGCCGCCAGGGTGCTGGACGGGCTTCAGGACTGCATCGACGAGCAGGTAAGGATACGCACAAAGCTGGAGAGCGCGCTCGAGGAGCTTGACAGGAGGTATGACATCCTCAAGGGCAAGGCGTCGCTCGCCGACCAGCAGAAGGACTACGACACGGCGCTGGAGGCCTACCGGGAGATACGCGAGCTCATCCCCAGCGAGGTCGATCCGCGCTGCGAAGATGCGATGCGCCGCCAGCGCGAAATCGAGGCGGAGCTTGACGCGGTGAAGAAAGGAGGCAGGAAATGAGCGGAAAATCCGGAATTGTCGCGTTCGCCTTCCAGGCGTTTCTGGCGTGCACGGCGTTCGCCGGGGCGGAGAAGGGGCTTCTTCTCGTCGTCTCCGAGCCGTCGGGCGCGGAGATAACGTGGAACGGCATGCATCTCGGCGAGACGCCGCGCGTCATCGATTTTCTCGACGCCGGCCGCGTGCACACACTCGAGCTGCGCAAGACGGGATATCGCGACGGAAGCGTAGAGGTCTCGTTCAACGGCCGCACGCCAGTGGTCAAGAACGTAAGCCTCGTCCTGGACGCGGGGACGCTTGTGGTGACGTCGGTGCCGATCGGCGCGGCGGTCACGGTCAACGGAGCGTCCAAAGGCCATACGCCTCTCGAGATAAAGGAGGTCGCCAAGGGGTCCGCGCGCGTGGAGGTTTCGCTTCCCGGCTACAGGACGATGTCGCGCGACGTGACGGTGGCGGTCGGCGGGAAGCAGATGGTGTCGTTCGAGCTCGAGAAGACGCCCGGGAACCTGAGGCTTTCGTCCGTTCCCGCCGGGGCAAGGTTCTACCTAGACGGCGAGCCGTATCTCGGCGACGCGGCAGGGGTCCTCAAAGGCATTGCGCCGCGCGTCTACAGGGTGACGGCGAAGCTTGACGGCTATGCCGACGCCGAAGCCGAGGTCGAGGTCGCCGCAGGCGAGACGGCCGCGCACGAGTTCATGATGGAGGACATGAGAGGGACGTTCGAATTCAAGACGAAGCCCGCCGGGGCCGACATATACGTCGACAACGTCAAGAAGGGCACGACCAGATCGGCGAGCGTGACCGCCGAGTGGAGCGATGTTTTCGTCGTGCGCGACGTGATCGCGGGCGACAGGGAGATACGCGTGGAGAAACGCGGGTACAATCCGAAGACGATACACCTCAACGCGAAGGCCAAAGAGGCCGTGCAGCAGAAGGTTTCGCTCAAGGAGGCGTTCATCCCGGACCGTCTGATAGAGAAGGACTCCGGCGAAAAGGTCAGGGGGATACTGGTGAGGGAGGACGGCTCGACGGTTACCCTGCAGCTCGAGAACGGAGTCGAACAGCCCATTCCGCGCGCCGCGATAAGGAAAATAGAGGCGATATTCCCGGAAGAGTGAAGAAACGGCTCGACATAGCGCTTGTCGAACGCGGTCTCGCCGAGAGCAGGACGCGTGCGCAGGCCCTCGTGATGGAGGGCAAGGTCCGGGTCGCGGGCCAGGTGGAGCGCAAAGCCTCCAGAGCGGTCGGCGACGATGCCGCGATAGAGGTTGAGCGTCCGCCCAGGTTCGTCTCGCGCGGAGGGGAGAAGCTTGAAGGGGCGTTCAGCCTGTGGTCCGGAAAGGGGCTTTCCGCCGAAGGCAGGGTGTGCCTTGACGTAGGCTCGTCCACGGGCGGATTCACCGACTGCCTCCTGCAGCACGGCGCGGCGAAGGTGATGGCGGTCGATGTGGGGACGAATCAGCTCGCGTACAAGCTCAGGACCGATCCGCGGGTGTGGGTGAGGGAGAACTACAACGCGCGCCACATGGAGCCTGCGGACCTCCCGGAAACGCCCGATCTTGCGGTAACGGACGTCTCTTTCATCTCCCTGAGGCTCATCCTTCCGCCCATAGTGAGGGTCCTCGCGCCCGGCGGGGAGGCCGTGGCCCTCATAAAGCCGCAGTTCGAGGTAGGCAAGGGCGGCGCGCCAGGCGGACTCGTGCGGGATCCCGCGCTGAGGGAGCGCGCGAGGGACGGAATAGTGGATTTCGCCAGGCGCGAACTCGGGCTCGAGCTTGTCGCGCTGGCGGAGTCTCCGATAAAGGGGAGGGAAATGGGGAATACGGAATATCTCTCGTACTGGCGCAAGCCGCAGGATTTTTGATATAATATCGGTCTATGGAATTTGAGAACACAATCGGCCTTGAGACGCACGTGCAGCTCAAGACCAACACGAAGATGTTCTGCTCGTGCCTTCTGAAGACGGGCTGCGAACCGAACACGAACGTCTGTCCCGTGTGCCTGGGATACCCCGGGGCGCTTCCTGTCATGAACAAGGAGGCCGTGAAGCTCACGGTTATGAGCGGAATGATGCTCGGCTGCGAGATCAACCGCCACGCGACATTCGACCGGAAGAACTACTTCTACCCCGACATGGCCAAGGACTACCAGATCTCCGAGAACGGGAATCCGCTGTGCCTGGGCGGGGGCGTCGAGATAACGCGGGCCGACGGGACGAAGAAGTTCATCCGCATAAACCATATCCATCTCGAGGAGGATGCGGCGAAGATCAACCACTACGCCGCGACGTCGGGCGTCGACTTCAACCGCGGAGGGACGCCTCTCATGGAGATCGTCTCGGAGCCTGACATGGAAAGCGCGGACGACGCGATCGCGTATCTTACGGCCCTGAGGGAGATTCTCGTCTACACGGGCGTGTCCGACTGCAACCTCGAAGAGGGCAACATGCGCTCCGACGTCAACATCTCCATACGCCCCGCCGGCGAGACCAGGCTGGGGACGAAGGTGGAGATCAAGAACATGAACTCCTTCTCGGGGATACACGCGGCGCTCGAGTACGAGGCGAGGCGCCAGAGGGAATGCATGGCGCATTCGGTCCCGATCGTCCAGGAGACGAGGAGGTGGGATCCCGAGGCGATGGAGACGGCCTCGATGCGCACGAAGGAGAACGCCCACGACTACCGCTACTTCCCCGAGCCGGACCTCGTGCCCGTGGAGCTCGCCGAAGAATGGATAGAGGGCTGGAGGAGCCTGCTTCCCGAGAAGCCCGAGGTGCGCAGGGCGAGGATGATCGAAGAGTACGGCATCGCCGAATACGACGCCGAAGTCCTATCCCGGCACAAGGCGAACGCCGACTGGTTCGAGAAGGCGGCGAAGGGGATGGACAAAAAGCTGGCCAAGCAGCTGTGCAACCTCTTCATGGGCGACGTCATGGCTCTCATGAACTCGACGGGCAAGGCGATAGGCGATTGCGCGATGGCGCCGGAGGCCCTCGCGTCGCTCGTGAAGCTCGCGGCCGCGGGGACGATAAACGGTCCGACGCTCAAGGAGCTGCTGCCGGAAATCTTCGAAAAGGGAGGCGATCCGGAGGCGATCGTGAAGGAGCGCGGGCTCGGGGCGGTCAGCGACACGTCCGCGCTGGAGGCGTTCGTGGACCGGGCGATAGCCGCGAATCCGAAGTCCGTGGCCGACTTCAAGGCCGGCAAGAAGGCGGCCGCGGGATTTTTCGTCGGGCAGGTCATGAAGCTGTCCAAGGGCAAGGCCGATCCGAAGATCGTCGGCGCGCTCGTGGCGAAGAAACTGGGGGCGCTGTGATGGGCAGGGTGCTTTCGATGCTTGCCGCTGCGGCGCTGCTTTCGGGATGCTCGACGTTCCGCCTTGTCCAGGAGGACATGTTCGTGGACGGCGACGGCCTCGTCCTCACCGCCAGATACGGCGAGCTCTCGCGTCCGTACACCTACGAGATCGTCTCTCCGGTAAACGGGGCGGTGCTGGAATGCACCGACAGGAGCGTCGTCGAGCTCGTCCTTCCCGAGCCGAGCGGCGAGGAGATCATGTGCTACATATGCCAGAAGATCGCGGGCAAGGGCACCATGTACATGACGCGCGACCGCAAGTGGAAGTACTGGACGATCGGCACGATGAGCAGGCTTTATCTCATAAACGAGGCGGGCGACGACTATCTGCTCGTTTTCGAAGGCAGGTTCTTCCAGTCGGGAGACGACGAAAAGGGGTCCGGCAGGTGAATCCCCTCGACAACATCCGGGTCGTGCTCGTAGGCACCCTGTACACGGGGAATGTCGGCTCGGCCTGCCGCGCGATGGCTAACATGGGAATTCGCCATCTCAGGCTCGCGGCGCCCAATCTGCAGAATGCGTGGGAGGAGGGCGAGAGGCTCGCCGTGCATGCGACGGACGTGCTCCAGGGCCGCGAGGAGTTCGCGACGTTCGAGGAGGCGGTGGCCGACTGCGTGGCTGTCGTCGGGACGACGGCCCGCGAAGGACTGTACCGCCAGCACGTGAAAGCGCCGAGGGACTGCGCGGCCGACATCCTTTCGATCGCCGCCACGGGCCCTGTGGCGCTCGTCTTCGGGCGCGAGGACAAGGGGCTTTTGAACGAAGAGGTCGCCCAGTGCACCCATCTGATCAGGATTCCCGTCGATGAAGGGTACACGTCGATAAACCTCGCCCAGGCGGTGCTCATAACGTGCTACGAATTCTTCACGGCGTCCGGGCGCTACACGCCCCCGCACGAAAAGGCGCCGCCGGCCCCCCAGGCCCAGAAGATGCAGCTCATGAAGAACTGGTCCGCGATGCTGCAGGAGATAGGTTTCATGGAGAGCGTGCAGGCCGATCATTTCATGCAGGGCTTCCACAGGGTTTTTTCGCGCGGCGTCGTGACGAGGGACGACGCGGCGCTTCTTCTGGGCGTCGCAAGGCAGGCGGTCTGGGCGTCGCGCAACAAACACGGTTGATCATGGAGGAACAGGGACAATGGACAGGATATCATATCTGACAAGACGACTTCTTCTCGTGATACCGACGTTCATCGGGATTACGATAGTCTGCTTCAGCCTGACGCGCCTTCTGCCCGGCGGGCCCGTCGAGCTGAAGCTGATGCAGATGCGCGGCGTCGCCTCGGGCGGCGAAACGGCGGCCGGGGGATCGGCGAACGCAAGCGGAGTAACCGAGGAGTACAGGAAGCAGCTCGAAAAGCAGTACGGCTTCGACAAGCCCCTGCACGTGCAGTACTGGGACTGGCTCGTCGTAAACCGCATGGGCATGAAGCTCGAGTCGTATTCCTACCCCAACAAGACCGCCTGGGAGCTCATAAAAGGGCGCATACCTGTCTCCGTGTGGTTCGGGTTGTCGGCGTTTCTGCTTACATATCTCATATGCATCCCCCTCGGCATAGCCAAGGCCCTGAGACACCGGCAGGCCTTCGACGCGGGATCGAGCCTTGTCGTGTTCATAGCCTACGCGATACCCAGCTTCGCGCTGGCGATGGGGCTCAAGATGCTTTTCTGTGGAATGCTCGACGGAGGCTGGGAGTTTTTCCCGCTTGGCGGGATATCGACGGATTTCGGGTCCGAGCCGACGTTCTGGGTGTGGTTCAAAGACCGCGCCTGGCACATGTTCCTGCCGGTCCTGTGCTATGTCGCCGGCTCCTTCGCGATGCTGACGCTGCTCATGAAGAACTCGCTTCTCGACCAGATAAGCGCCGACTACGTGAGGACGGTGATCGCCAAGGGCGGCACGCGCAAGCGCGCGATATGGTGCCACGCGTTCAGGAACGCGCTCATACCGATCGCGACCGGCCTCGGCGGCATCATCGGGCTGCTTTTCGCGGGAAGCATCATCATCGAGTCGATCTTCGACATCAACGGGATGGGGCTTCTTTCGTGGAATGCGCTCAACGGCAGGGACTATCCGGTCTTCCTGGCGCTTCTGGCCCTCACGGCGAGCATCCAGCTCGTCGGCAACATCATATCCGACGTCCTCTACATGGTGATCGATCCCAGGATCGACTTCTCGAAGAAATAAAGTCATGTTCAACTTCTCTCCACTTACCGTAAAGCGCTTCCGCGCATTCAAGAGAATCAAGCGCGCCTGGTACGCCCTCATCGCGTTCATCGGCATATTCGCGTTCTGCATGTGCGCCGACTTCGTCTGCCCGTACAGCCCCGAAGAGTCGGCCGATCTCAAGACGCTCGATCCCTATCGCGACACCGTCGAGAAGATCGATTACGACATCCGCACCGCGCGCTTCAACATAGACGGGGCCACGGGGGAGGTCTTCGACTACGAAGGCCCGACCAACGCCGCCTTCGTCGCCTCCGTAAAGTCGGCGACGATAGCCGGTCTCGGCGAGCGTTTCGGCGGTGAGTACGATATCTCCGTCGTCGAGCGCGAGGGCTATTCGCACGTCTATCTCGACCCGAAGGCTCCGCCCGCCGTGACGAGCCGCGAAGAGGTCAAGCAGGACGCGCGCTTCCCGTTCCATCCCTGCAGGCTGCATCCTTTCGGCCTGGACGAGGGCGGGCACGACGTCTACACCCAGATCGTCCACGGAATGCGCATAGGGCTCATCTTCGGCCTCGTCCTCGCGTTCTCGGGCATGTTCGTGGGGCTTGTCGTCGGTTCGATAGAGGGGTACTTCGGAGGCGTCGTCGACATCGTGGGCCAGCGCTTCACGGAGATATGGAGTGCGATACCGTTCCTCTACGTGATGATTTTCGTCGGCCAGACGATGGGGCGCAGCTTCACGCTGCTGCTCATATGCTACGCGATCTTCAACTGGATAGGCGTGTCGTACTACATGCGCGCGGAATTCCTGCGCCTCAGGATGCGCACGTTCGTCGAGGCCGCGAAGTGCCAGGGCTTCTCGGCAGCGCGCATCATCTTCGGCCACATCCTCCCCAACGCGCTCACCCCTCTCATCACGCTCTTCCCGTTCCTGCTCATGGGTTCGATCGGCTCGCTCGCGGCACTCGACTTCCTCGGGTTCGGCCTCCCGCCCATGACGCCGTCCTGCGGGGCGCTGCTCAACCAGGCGATGCGCAACCCGTCCGACTGGTGGCTGATCGTCTTCCCGTCCCTGGCGCTCTTCATAGTCATGCTTCTCACGGTCCTCATAGGCGAGGGCCTGAGGGATGCGTTCGATCCGCGCCAGAAATCCAAGCTGGAGTAGGATGGCCGCGGACCTCACACCGATGCAGAGGCAGTACCTCGCGCTGAAGCGCGAGGTGCCCGAGGGCGCGATACTCATGTTCCGCCTCGGGGACTTCTACGAGGTGTTCGGCGAGGATGCCGTCAGGGCGGCGCCGATACTCGGCGCGACGCTTACCCACCGCGGAAACCAGCCCATGTGCGGCGTCCCCCACCATGCGCTGAACGCCTATCTCGCGAAACTCATCCGCGCCGGAGTCACGGCCGCGCTCGTCGACCAGGTCGAGGATCCGAAATTCGCCAAAGGGCTCGTGCGGCGCGAGATAACGCGCATCGTGACCCCCGGGACCGTCACCGAGGACGGACTTCTCGACGAGACGTCGAACAACTATGTCGCCGCCGTCTCCGGGCTCGGGCTCGCCATGATGGATCTTTCCACCGGCGAGTTCGGCGTGGAGGGGTTTCCGTCGCAGGCGAAAATGGACGAAGCGTTGGAGAGGTACGCTCCGGCGGAGATTCTGCGTCCAGACGAGTCCAATTCCTGGACGTTCTCGCCCGATGCGGCGACCGAGACGCTGACGCGCCATTTCAAGGTTCTTTCACTGGACGGATTCGGCCTCGCGGGCCGGCCGGACCTCGTATCCGCCGCCGGGGCTCTTCTCCACTACGTAGGCACGACTCTCCACCACTCCCTCGAGCATGTGAGAAAAGTCGTCCTCAGAAAGCCCGACGACGCGCTTGTTCTCGACGCGGGCACGATACGGCATCTGCAGCTCCTTCCCGTCGGGGAGGTCGCGAAGGAGGCGTCGCTTCTCGGGGTGCTCGACGTCACCAAGACCCCCATGGGCGCAAGGACGATGCGGAACTGGATCGCGCGGCCTCTTGCGCGCGCCGCGGACGTGAATGCGAGGCTAGACAGCGTCGGGCGATTCGTCTCGGACCGTGCGGCGCTCTCGTCGCTGCGCAGGCTGCTCTCCGGCGTGAGGGATCTCGAGCGGCTGATGCAGAAGGTCGATTCCATGAGGGCGAATCCGCGGGACGTGAAGGCTCTGGCGAATTCCCTGCGCCCGGTCCCCGACATCGTCGCCGCGCTTGGCGGCGGGTCCGAAGGCCTTTCGCCCCAGCCGGAACTCGTGGATCTCATAGACCGCGCCATCGCAGACGAGCCCCCCGCGCTTCTTTCGGACGGCGGGTTCATCGCCCCCGGATACAGCGCCGATCTCGACGAGTTGCGGACGATCGCGTCGGAGGGCCACCGCTGGCTCGCAGAGTTCCAGGCGCGCGAGCAGCAGCGCACGGGCATAGCCAAGCTTAAGGTAAAGCACGTCTCGACGTTCGGCTTCGTCATAGAGATACCAAAGGGATCCGTCGCGCTCGCCCCGGCCGACTACGACCGCAGGCAGACGCTTACGACGGGCGAGCGCTACACGACGCCGGAGCTCAAGGAATACGAGCGGAAGGTTCTGGGCGCCCAGGAGAAGGCCATAGCGCTGGAGCAGTCGCTTTTCAGGGAAATACTCCTTTCGGCCGCCGCGAAGACGGTAGAGATACAGGAGACGGCGCTGGCGATAGGGGCGCTCGACGCGACGCTTTCGCTCGCCGACCGCGCTCTCGCCGCCGGCTACACAAGGCCCGTGGTAGACGATTCCGACGTCTTAGAGATGGAGGACGGCCGCCATCCGATAATCGAGCAGCTCCCCGATGCCGAGCCGTTTGTCCCGAATTCCGCCTTCCTTAACACGACTACGGACCAGATAGCGCTCATAACAGGGCCCAACATGGCCGGAAAATCCACTTTCATCCGCCAGGTTGCCACGCTTGCGGTGATGGCGCAGATGGGCTCGTTCGTCCCCGCTTCGTCGATGCGCCTCGGCGTGCTGGACAGGGTCTTCACGAGAATCGGCGCGGGCGACGATCTTGCGCGCGGCAGGTCTACATTCCTCGTCGAAATGCAGGAGACCGCCAACATCCTCAACAACGCCACGGCCAAGTCGCTGATAATCCTTGACGAAATCGGACGCGGAACCTCCACCTTCGACGGCATATCCATCGCGTGGTCCGTCGCGGAGTATCTGAACGGCAATCCGAAAGCCAAGGCCAAGACGCTTTTCGCGACGCATTACCACGAGCTTGCCGATCTCGCCGACACCCATCCCGGCGTCAAGAACTGGACGGTCAGGGTGAAGGAGGAGGGCGGGAGGATCGTGTTCCTGAGGCGAATCGTCCCCGGGGTCGCCGAGAAAAGCTTCGGCATACACGTCGCGGCGATGGCAGGCCTGCCCGAAGAGGTCGTGGCGCGCGCGTCGGAGATATTGAAGAACCTCGAGGCGAACGAACTCGACGTGAACGCGCCGCAGAAAATCGTCCGCAGACCGCGCAAACGCCTTTCGGAACTTCCCGGACAGATGACATTCTTCTGACAACCCTCCATGGTGGACAAATGAAATTCGAAGACAATCTCAAGAATCTTGAAGGACTCGTAGGCAGGATGGAGTCGGGCGGGCTCTCCCTCGACGAAATGATCGCCGCGTTCGAAAAGGGGCGAAAGCTTGTCGAGACATGCCGGAAGGATCTCGAGTCCATACGCCTCAAAATCGAGAAGGTCACGTCTTCGGGCGCGGTCGAGAGCGTGAAAATCAAGGAAGACGGAGACATCGAGATATGAGCAGGCAGATATACGTACAGGCGCAGGCCGACCATATCGCGTCCCTGGCCAAGGCCACTCCGCTGGCCGCGATCGAAGAGCTCGTGTGGAATGCGCTCGACGCCGACGCGCGGGAGGTGAGGATCGACGTCATCACGAATGCGCTCGGGGCCGTGACGGCCGTCAGGGTCTCCGACGACGGAACCGGCATCGACGTTCTCAAGGCCGACTCGACTTTCGGCTCGCTAGGAGGAAGCTGGAAGCGTCTCGGCAGCGAAACGCCGAATTCCCGCCGGCGGCTCCACGGCCGCCACGGAAGGGGCAGGTTCAAGGCATTCGCCCTCGGCTCGAGCGCCGAGTGGCGCACGACTGTGAGAATCGGCGGAGACCTTCTTTCGTACGTGATTTCGGGGGAGCTCGCCAATCCCGGCGTTTTCGGGCTTGAAGCCGCCGCGCAGCCAGGTCCCGGCACGGGCACCGAGGTGTATGTCACCGGCGCATGCGCAAACTGCGACAGCCTCCTCGACGCCGCGTCCACCGTGCAGGCTCTTGCCGCGAAATTCGCCCTCTATCTCAAGAGCTATCCCGACGTGAGGATTTATTTCAATGGTCTTCCCGTCACGCCGGTCATTGTCCAGCGGAAGACGTCCGGCTACACCATTCATATTGGAAACGGGGCCGAAGCCAGACTCGAGGTCATAGAGTGGAAATGCAAGTTTCCCGGCGCGGGGCGGCTCGTTTTCGCCGGCACCGACGGATTCCAGCTCCATGAACAGCCGGCGGGGGTGAGGTCCGGCGGCGTGCCTTTCACGGCATACCTCGTCTCCTCGCGCTTCCCGGAGCTCGCCGCGGAGAACGCGCTCGTCATGGACGAGCTCAATCCCGAGGTCAGGATGTACATCGACGAGGCGAAAAAGACGCTCAAGGCGCATTTCCTCGCCGAGGCCGACGATTCCATCAAGGCGTTCAAAAAGGAATGGAAGGCCAAAATCGAGTCGTTTTCGGACAAGGAAATCGACACTCTGCTCGCGCTTCTGAAGAAGGCTTCGGCCGAGCGCAAAAAAATCTGAAAAAATCTGTCAGAAAACGCCTTGCCGTGCGAGTAGTGTGTAGAAAGGCAAATACACATGAAGAAACACGCGCTAGCAGCTCTCGCGGCATTTCTGGGGATTTCGGTTCTCCTTAATGCCTATTTCCTGTTCTCCTCCGGCCGTCCGGAAGAGCCCCCGGCCCCCCGGCCGGCCGCAGTCCCCCGGGCTGTCGCCGTCGGCGAGGAGTCCGCCCCCGCCCCCGACCCCGCGCCCGCGCAGACGGAAAGTTCTTCCGCCGACGCCGGGCAAGCCGCCGCCGCGTCAGACGAACCGGACGTTTTCACCGTGGACGGCTTCTGGTATGACGGCGACAGGGAGATAACGCTCCGCCTTTCTTGCGAACCCGACATGGATGTCGTGCGCGAATACGTGACGGCGGGTCCGCTCGAGAAGGGCCGGCTTTCGTTCTCCGTGCGCCATCTGTACGACTGGGAGACGCGCCTGACGCAGCCCGCGCTCAAGATTTCCGGGGATTTCGCGCGCCGCACGAACCTGACGCTGCGCGTGCGCGCCGGGTTCCCTCCGAAAGGGGGCGCTGCGGCGCCTCTCGCCTCGGACTATTCGCGCGGATTCAGGCGCAAGGATGCCGATCCTTCTGTCGGATTCTTCGACACGGGCCGCTATCTGCCGCCCATGGGCGCGCGGGCGTTGGCGCTGAAAAGCATAAACACGCCGAAAATCCGCGCGCAGGTGAGGAAAGTGCCTCCGGCGAACATCGTCCAGCTTCTCGCGCTGGAGGAGGGCGCGTACGACGACATACACGCAGCGAAGTGGAACGGCGAGGAGGGTTATGTAAGGGACATCTCTTCCGATCCCGTCGAGACCATGATCCCATCCCCCAACAGGCTCAACAAAGAGGAGAAGACCTATCTCTCCCTCGGCCCGACCAACGGGATATATCTCGTTACGCTTACGCGCGGCGACAAGGAGCCCGGCGACAGCCCGTGGGGCGAGAATCCCCAGCGCCACCGCGTCGTATGCATGAGCGATCTCGGCATATCCGTCAGGCAGACGCCGAAGGGGATTCTGGTGTGGACGACGTCGCTTTCGTCCGGACTGCCCGTCGCGGGGGCTGAAGTCGACGTCTATTCCTCCGCCAACATCCTTCTCGCGTCCGGCCTTTCCGACGACTCCGGGCTCGTCTCGTTCGGCGACATCAAGGGCAAGCCTTTCGCCGTCACCGTCTCCCTCCCCGACGGTTCGGACCGCTCTTTCATGGCCCTCAGGGGATCGATGGCGGTCGGCGAAGACATACAAGGGATGGAAGGGCGCGGCGAATACCTGAAGGACAACGAGTCCGCCGCTTTCCTGTGGACAGACCGCGGCATCTACCGCCACGGCGAGAGGATATTCTTCCACGCGATATTGAGGAACGGGCTCGGCGCCGCCCCCAAGCCTTTTCCGCTCGAACTTTGCCTCGTCAATCCAAGCGGAATGATCCTCTCCAAGAAAACCGTCTTCCCCGACGCTTCCGGCGCTCTCTCCCATGAAGGATTTTCCGTGCCGGACAGCCAGCCGAGCGGAAACTGGCAGATCAGGCTCAAGACTCCCGGCGCGAAGGGCGTGGAGCTCGGCGCCAGGAAGATCACGGTCGAGGAGTTCGCCCCGCCGCAGATACGGGTGAAGACGGTTCCCTCCGAAGACGCCAAGCCATCCGGCTTCTCGTTCGCCGTGACGGCCGAGCATCTTTACGGCGGACCCGCCGGCGGCCTTTCGTGCGACGGCGCCGTGGTTTTCGAGGATGTCCCCTTCGCCCCCGAAGGATGGAAGGGTTACTTCTTCGGCAGCGAAGACCGCGGGCTCAAACCGTCATTCCGCGAGCTCGGCCGGGATACGCTGGACGCCGGCGGACGGTTCGTCTTCGACGCCCCGCTGGCCAAGGACGGCGGAAAACCCAAGGCCGCGGTCAAGGTGACATGCCAGGCATCCGTCTTCGAGGACGGCGGGCGCCCCGCGACAGCCCGTTCTAGCGCCGTTCTGCACGCCTATCCCCATTACATCGGCCTCGATCTTCCCTCCTGGCTGCGCAAGCCCGAATCGGGCAGGCCGGTCGTCAACCTCGCGTGCGTCACGCCGGACGGCAAGCGTCTCGCAGCCGAGAGAAAGCTCGTCCTCAAGCTCGAGCGCATCGAATCGATCTATTCGTACCGCCTCGACGACGACGGATGGGCCACGTGGGATTGCGAGAGGGTGCGCCATGCGGTAGCGGAGGATTTCGCCTTCTCGTCCTCCGCCGATCGGGACACCCTCGTCGAAATCCCGGCCGACGAGTGCGGAGATTACGTCCTTACCGTTGAAGATCCCGAGGCGGACGTCCAGTTCGCCAAGACGTTCTACCTGAGCGACTGGGGCGACGCCAGCGTGCGCGCGCCTCTGGCCAACCCGACGGCCGTTACGGTCGCCTGCGACAAGCCTTTCTACCGCCCCGGCGACGAGCCAAGGCTCGTGGTCAAATCTCCGTTCCCCGGAACGGCCCTCGTCACGGTCCTGCGCGATTCGCTCGTCCATGCCGAAGTCGTCGCCCTGACGAACGCCACGGGCGAAATCGTCCTTCCCGCATGCGCCGCGGAGTGGGCGCCCAACGTCGACGTGTACGTATCCGTCCTCCAGGGCGTCGCCGCAGGCTCCGGCGGTCTGGCCGCCCGCGCCCACGGCGCCGTCACCCTAGCCGTAAGGCCCGAGGAGCGCGAGATACCCGTCTCCGTCGAGGCTGAGACGAAAGACGGCGTCGCCGAGGTCTGCATCTCGGCGCCAGGCGCCGACAGGCTCGCCGTCACGCTGGTCGACGAGGCCATAAACATCCTGACCGACGAACCCGTCCCGGATCCCCTGGCGTTCTTCGCCTCCCCCAGGAGGAGGGATTGTCTGCATGACGGGCTGTACGATCTCTACTGCAGGATTCTTCCCGTCTTCGGCGAGGACTCCCTCAAGGCGAACGGCGTCAAGACCGGCGGCGGCTGCGACGCCGGAATGCTGGGCCGCGTGAGCCCCGTCGCGTCCAGGCGCTTCAAACCCCTCTCGCTGTGGAGGAAGGATGTCCCCGTGGTGGACGGCAAGGCGAAGGTTTCTTTCCCGATCCCCGAGTTCCTGGGCGAGCTCCGTGTCACCGCCGTCGCATACTCCGGCAAGGCGACAGGCTCGGCGTCGCTGCTGAAAAAGGTGTGCCCCAAGCTCGTCATCGAGCCCGACGCGCCCAGATTCGTCGCGCCGGGAGACGAGTTCCGCGTCACGCTTCCCGTCTCGAACATGTCCGGAGAGGCGGACGAGATAGCCTACCGCGTATCTGACGGGCGGACGTCTCTCGCGTCCGGGACGGTGCGTCTCGAGGCCGGCGGCTCGACTGTCCTCAAGCTGAAGATCAAGGCGCCTGAAGAACCCGGGCATATGACGCTCGTCTACACCGCCATGGGCTGCGGAGAGCGCCACGAAAAGACGATCGAGCTGCCCGTTCGCCCGGCCATGCCGTGGAAGGCGACCGCAGGCGTGGAGTTCATCGAGGCGGGAGCCTCGTTCACCCTCCCCGCCGAGCCGTCCGAATCGGGCGTCAAGCGTCTCGCCTGGAAAGCGTCGGGCTCTCCCGCCGCCGAGCTGGACAAGGCGTACAGGTGGCTCGCCGCCTATCCGCACGGATGCCTCGAGCAGACCGCATCGCAGATCTTCCCGCTGCTGTACGTCGACGGCAAGACCGAGTACGTCGAAGCCGGCGTCGCGCGCGTGTCGTCGATGATACGCCAGAACGACTTCACCATGTGGCCCGACTGCAACTACGAGCCGTGGGACCCCGAGGTCTCCCTCTACGCCGCCCACTTCCTTGTCGAGGCCGAGCGCCGCGGAACTAAACTCGCCCCCAAGGCGAAGGAGAGCGTCATGAAGTTCCTCGGCAAGTGGGCCATGTCCACAAATACCGCCGTGTCGGCGTATGCGTGCCACACCCTCGCGCTGGCGGGCGTCCCCGAGCGCGACCGCATGCTGCGCCTCTACGACGACATGGGCTCGCTGTCGCTGCTCTCCCGCGCAAGGCTTGCGCGTGCGTTCGTCGCTTCGGCTGACCTCAAGCGCGCCGCCGCCCTGCTCGCGAACGCCGAAAGCCCGTCGACGGTCAAGGAGGCCGCCTTCGGACTCCTCGCGCTGATCGAGACCGATCCCGGCGACAGGCGGATTCCGGCGCTGGTGCTTTTCCTCCAGTCGCGGCGCAACAAGGCTCTCTTCGCGTGGGGGACCACCGAAGAGAACGCGCATGCGCTCCTTGCGCTCGGCGCATGGTACAGGATGCATCCCGCGGAAGAGGGCGAGCCGGAGATCGAGGCGAATGGGCGCGTTCTGAAGAACGTCGGGAAAGTGCCCGCCTACGTCACGTGGGAGATGCTGGAGCTGCCGTCCGTCGCGGAAGACGCCGACGAGTCCACCGCCTTGTCCATCAAGCGCGAGTACTTCACCTCCTCCGGAGAGCCGTACGATCTCGCGAAGGCGTCCCTCGGCGACCTGGTGGTCGTCCGCCTGACGCTCGAGGCCAACGAAGACAGATGGCTCAACGATCTCGTCGTCGAAGATCTCTTCCCGGGCGCGTTCGAGCCCGTCCTGAACTGGGAGGGCTTCGCCGCGCGCAAACTCGCGAAGGGCGACGGCGACTGGGTCATGCGCTACGACGCGAGGGACGACAGGATGCTCGTCTTCTCCAAGCGCTTCCAAACAGTCGCCGGCGCGTGCATGAGCTTCGAATATCCCGTGAGAATCGTCTCCCCCGGCGAGTACGCGCTTCCCGGCGCCAGCGTCGAGGCCATGTACACCCCTTCGCTGCGTGCGCGCGTGAAGGGCTCGACGATAAAGATCGCGGAATGAGAACGGCGCCCGGGGTTTGCCGGCTTGCGGCAAACTCCGGGCCTTGGCCGTCTTCTCAACCCTCCGCGGATTTGGTATAATACCATGCTATGACGCTTCCGCAGAGAGTCGCACACATACTGAAGCACGGCATGGCCGCGCTTCATCCTTGCGTATACGGGGAATTGAACGCCAAAGACGCCGTAGAGAGCATGTCTGCCGATCTCGAGCGCGAGGTGTCGCTTCTTCCCGTCGACCGTCCCGCGAAGGACGTCGTCGCGGATTTCGTTTCCCGCATACCCGAGATCAAGCGCCTTGTCGAGACCGACGTCTCGGCCGCATATGACGGCGATCCCGCAGCGACGAGCAGGATGGAGGTCGTCATGGCGTATCCGGGGCTTTTCGCCGTCACGGTGCACCGCATGGCGCACGAGCTCTACCTCCTGGGGGTTCCCGTCATCCCCCGCGTCATGAGCGAGCTGGCCCACTCCAAGACGGGCATAGACATACATCCCGGGGCGGCGATCGGCGAGCGATTCTTCATAGATCACGGCACGGGCGTCGTCATAGGCGAGACGTGCGTCATAGGGAGGAACGTCCGCCTCTACCAGGGCGTGACGCTCGGAGGCCTCTCCTTCGACAAGGACGCCTCCGGCGCGCTCGTCAAGGGGCTCAAGCGCCATCCGGACATCGAGGACAACGTGGTCGTCTACGCAAACGCCACGATACTCGGCGGGAAGACGGTTATAGGGCACGATTCCGAGATAGGCGGCAACGTCTGGCTGAAGGATTCCGTGCCGCCCTATTCGCGGGTGTACAACAAGCCGCCCGCGCCCGTCATAAAGACGATGGAATGACTGCAGAAAAAACAGGGGAAAAGGAAAAGTTATGGAACATAAAGAATCCGATGCTCTGAAAGCGGTGGACTGGATCATCGCCGGGGCGATTGCCGTCGCATGCGCCGTATTTTTCATGGCGGGATATTCCGACTACGCCATACCTGGCGAATCGGCCGCGCTCCTCAGCCACCTCAAGGGGCTTGGCGGGAACGCCCCGTCGGCGCTGTTCCCCGTCGCCGGGTCGCTGCTGGGTCCGCGCGGCGGTTCCGCGGCCGTTCCGCTCTGCGGGGCCTTCATCGCTGCGATGCTGTACCTTCTCCCCTCGTTTTACCTGCGCAGGCACATAACCGGCGAATATTCCGCCGGGGGCATATTCTCCACGAGCCGAATCGCCGGCGTCGCGGTGGCGCTGACATTCGCTCTCTCGCCCGCCGTAAGGCTCGCCTCCACCCATTTCAACGTGTATGTCGTCGACTGCGCGCTCGCCGCGGCGATCGCGGGATTGGTCGTCCTGCAGCTTGGCATGCCGAAGTCTGTCGGCTGGCTCGTCCCGGCGGCCGCCGGCGTCTTGACGGGATTGGGCTCGGCCGACACGATGACTTTCATGATGCTGATGCCGCTTTATCTCGCCGGCGTGTGGGCCGTTTCGCTCAAGCGCGGCGGCAGGGGATACGGCCATGCGTCCTTGTTCCTGTTCTTTTTCTTCCTCGCCGGCATATGGTGCATCCTCCATTCCTACGGGTCGTTCGGGAGGTGGGGCGACGGACAGAACGTCATCCGCAAGGTGTGGTTCTCCAAGCCCTATTCGTTCGTGATCCCGATTTTCGTGACGCTGCCGTTCGTCCTCTCCCTCTTTTCCATCCCCCGCTCCTTCAAGGCCGGTCGCAACTGGATCCAGTTCGCCTACCATGGAGTCATGACGCTCGTCTCCATCCTCGCCCTTGCGACCGACCTCTCCGCCGCGAGCCAGATGCATTCCACGGGCTATGCGCCCGTCTTCGCCACGGCGTTCGCCGCGTTCACCGCCGGGTATCTGATCGCCTACTGGTGGAGCATCGCCACGTGCCCGTCGTCCGTGAACGAGTCGCTGGACGAGCAGCCTTCGGCCGTCCGCGCAGCAAAGGCCGCCGGGCTCAGCGTGGGCGGCGCATACGCCGTCATAATGGCCATTTCGCTCGTGATCAACCTCTTCCTCGACCCCGAGACGTCCGGGCTGTCGGAGGCGGCCGGAGAGGAGGTCCCCGCCAGCTCTTTCGCCGACGTCGTCGCAAGGCGCATCGTCGAGGACATGGGGCCGAGAACCTGGCTCGTGACGGATCCGCGCGTGACGGGGGAGGACAACGGCGAGTGCCGCCTCGAGACCCATCTTCGCCTCGCCGCCGACAGGGCCGGCAAGGAGCTCCATTTCATCCAGCTCGAGAGGGCCGACGACCGCGGTTACGTCGACGGTCTCGCTTCGCTTCTGGAGTCGAAGGGCGTAGAGCCGCGCCTCTGCTCCCGCCTGCGCGAATTGGGGCTCTACGTCTTCCTTCAGGACTGGTTCTCCTCCGATCCGCAGATCAAGGACAAGGTCGCGGTCTACGGCGTCCCCGAGCTTCTTCGCGCGGTCCCCGGCACGGAGCCCGTCCCCGAGCTCTTCTTCTTCGGCGCCGATCCCGCACGCGCCGTCACGGGGCTCGACGAACGCCGCCGTTTCGCGCAGCTTCTGAAGGTCCCCGACGGATGGGGCAGCTGGGGCGACAAGGTCGACAACCTCGCCAAGCGCGGGCGCATGGAATATCTCAGCATGTCCCTGCGCCAGCACCTGGGCTTCGTCTCCTGCTCGGCCGGCGCGCTCGAGCAGAAGAAGGCCATGGCGTTCAGGAAGGGCGGCGACGAAGCGTCGGCCGCGGCATGCGACGCCCGCGCTTTCGACATCTATGAATTCGTCCTGCGCGAGGTCGACCGCGACAACATCGTGGCCCTAATAAACGAGACCGATCTCGCCGAACGCGGCTGCGCCAAGGCCGCTTCGCGCCTCGAGGAGAACCGCGCCTTCCTGGCCGGCATAGCCTCCGACGCCCAGCGCAGGTATTCCTTTTCGCAGCTCGCCGTCGTGTACGGCGAGATCATGAACCCCGATCTCATGCTCAGGGCCGGCCTTCTCCAGGCCGACCTCGGCAACCGCGAGCTCGGCCTTGCGACCCTGAACCGCCTCGCGGGATACCTGCCCGACGCCGCCGGCGACCGCATGCGGCTCATGGTCCTCGCGCCGCGCTACGCCCAGGGCGACGCCGCCGACCGCGAGAAGGCCCGCAGGGAATACGACCGCGCCCTCGCAGAGGATCCCGGCAATTATCCCGCGCTCGTCGGCCACGCCCAGCTCGCCATCCTCGACGGCGACATCGACCGCGCCATTTCGCTCCTGGACCGCGCCGTGGAGAGCGCGGGAGACGATCCGCGCGTCAACCTCGACCGCGCCCGCCTCCGCCTGATGCGCGGCGACCTCGCCGAAGCGCGCAAGCTCCTCGTGCGCATGACCGACGAAAACCCGGGCGACACCGCCGCATGGGCCCTCAGGGTAAGCCTCGCCCTCGCCGAGCTCGACAGCCTGGAGAACGGAGAGAAGTCCGTCGACGCGATGGACAGGATCGAAAACGTCAACCGCGAGATAGACGGCGTAATCCTCCCGAAGCTTTCGGAGCTGGGCCCGGCGGACCCCGCCTGCATGGCCGCAAAGGCGCTCGTGCTGCGCCATCGCGGCGGACGCGACAACCTCTCCAAAGCGAAGGAGCTCGCGGAGAGGCTCGTGCGCCAGAATCCGCGCAATCCCATCTCCGGGGAGACTCTTCTCGAGACGATGGTCGGCCTGGAAGACAGCGAAGCCGCCGTGCGCCAGGCCGAGGAGGTCCTGCGCAACGATCCGTCTTCGCCGATCGCGAACTGGGTGCTCGGTTCGGTCGCGCTGCAGAAGGGCGACCTCGACGCCGCCGAGGACCGCCTGAGGAAGGCGATCGGGTCGAAGCGCTTCTCCCTGCAGGCGCTCAACGATCTCGCCGAATGCCTCCGCCTCAAAAAGGACTATGCCGAGGCCGAGAAGTACGCCCGCAGGCTTACCGAGCTTCAGCCGAAGCAGTACATAGCCTGGGAGACGCTCGGCTCCATCATCCTCGACTCCGGCGACGCCGCCAGGTTCGAAGAGGCCGAGAAGTTCATCCAGAAGGCGTGGAACATGTCGCGCAATTCCAAGGACAAGGAGATCGTAGACTACCGCATGGTCGTATCGCTGGCGCGGGCGAAATTCCTGCGCGGAGACGTCAAGGCCGCCGGTACGCTCCTCGAGTACGCCGCCGGATTCTCCGACAGGCTGGACCGCGAATACCGGGAATTGTTCGACCGTCTCCGGAAGGACCTCGCAGAAGGTGACAGGTAGTCTCATAGCCGCGATCGCGTTTCAGGTCGGTCCGTTCTACCAGCAGCGTCCGGCCGGCGATTACTGGGCCCTCAGGCCTCTCGTGTCCCGGGAGGAGGAGGTCTCCGACGTCCTCTGGCCCGTCTTCACCGCCCATCGCGACTGGTGGAGGTTCTGCTATCTGGCGTACTGGCAGGACCATCCCGAGGAGGATTCCTGGCAGTTCACCCTCCTGCCGCTCTGGTTCAACGGCCGGGACGGACGCGGCGACGGCTATTGGGGCCTTTTCCCGTTCTACGGCCGCCACCCCCACGTTCTGATGATGGACGATTTCACGTTCGCCCTCTGGCCGGTGTGGCACCGCTACACCAAACCCAGGGGACGCGACAGGCTCGTCACGAACGCGGTCCTTTTCCCGTTCGTAAGCTGGCGCTCGGACGGCGCATGGAGCGTCTGGCCCCTGTACGGCGTGAACCTGCAGCGCGAGTCGGACCACCGCTATGCGCTTTGGCCGCTCGTGACGTGGGCCTCCTACCGGGAGGACAGGGATACCGCCGGCGAGGGGTATTCGTGGATGGTCTGGCCGCTCTACGGGATCGTCGACCGCGCGCGCGAAAGCCAGCATCTCATCCTTCCCCCGTTCTTTTCCTATGCCGAGACCGGCCAGGGCGCATGGCGCCTGCGCTGCCCTTGGCCGTTCGTCGACATCGAGCGCACCCGCACCAGAAACCGGACAAGCATATGGCCGTTCTACGAGCGCTCGACAGATCTCGATTTCCTCAAGGGCGGGGAGTCGTCGTCGGTGACGCGCTTCGGATGGAAGCTCGTTGAGATATACGACGACGAGGTCCGCGTGTTCCCGTTCTGGGTCTCTGGCGACGACCATTTCCGCCTCTGGCCGCTTTGGGAGTCGGAGACCGAGAAGGACGTGACGCGCGGACGCTTCCTGGATCTTTTCCCGATTCGCTGGATTCCGGCCGTGGACAGGAACTGGTCGAAGTTCTGGACTTTCTACGAGAACGAGTCGTGTCCGCTCTACACCGACCATTCCCTGCTCTGGGGGATAATCCGCTGGAGGACCTGCAAATGAGCCTGCGCATCGTCCGGATGTGGCTGCGCGAGCTGAGGATCCATCAATGGACGAAGAACGCCCTCATTCCCGCGGCGTGGTTCTTCGCCCTGAGCGATCCGAGCCAGCGCGCGATGGCCCACGGATGGCGCCCCGTGCTGCTCATGCTCGGCATGACGGGCAGCTTCTGCCTCGTTTCGTCGGCGTTCTACCTTTTCAACGACGTGAAGGACCGCGCGTCCGACAGGATGCATCCCGTGAAACGCCACCGCCCGGTGGCCGCCGGCCTGATCTCTCCGTCAAGGGCCCTGGCGGTCTCGGCCGCATGTTTCGTCCTGGGTTTCGTCCCGTCCGCCGTGATGTTCTGCCGCCATGTCGACCGCTGGCCGATGCTCGCGGTCGTCATGGCCTACAGCCTCATGCAGCTGGCGTATTCCGGGGGGCTGAAGAAGATCCCCTATCTCGACGTCGTCGTGATCGCCGCGGGTTTCGTCCTGCGCGCCATGGCCGGGACGACCGTACTCGACGTGCGCCTTTCCCCATGGCTTCTCGCATGCGCCTTTTCCCTCTCGCTCTTCCTCGCCATCTGCAAGCGGCGCCACGAAAAGCTGGTGTGCGAATCGTCGCGCCCGTCCCTCGCCGGCTGCCGCCTGCCGACTCTCGACACGCTCGTCGCCGCGAGCGCCATGACGACCCTCGCGATATACGTCGCCTACACGCTCGTCCCGGCGACGGTCTCGCGCCACGCTTGCGGACATCGCCTCGCCGTCACGGCCATTCCCGTCGCCCTGGGTCTCGTCCGCTATCTGCAGCTTACGTATTCCCTGGCCGATGTAGGCCGTCCCGAAAAGATCGTCATGACCGACCGCATCCTCTGGCTCGCAGCCGCGCTTTACGCCGCATCGGCCGTGCTGGCCCTCGCCTGGAGGTGAAATGAGGTTTCTGGAAGAGCTCGCCTCGAGACGCAGGTTCGGCATGAAACCCGGCCTCGACACGATCCGCAGGGTCTGCGCGGCGCTGGGGCATCCGGAAGCCCGCTTCCCCGCCGTCCACATCGCCGGCACCAACGGGAAAGGCGCGACCGCCGCGATTCTCGAGCGGGCTTTCATCGAGGCCGGCATGAAGACCGGACGCTACACCTCGCCCCACCTCGTCTCGCTGAACGAGCGGTTTTTCCTGGACGGCGCCCCGGTCTGCGACGAGACTCTCGACAGGCTCGCCGCAATGGTCCCGCAAGTCGACGGCCTTACATTTTTCGAGGCCCTCACGGCCGTCGCCTTCCTCCTCTACGCCGAGGCCGGCGTCGACGTCGCCGTTCTCGAGACGGGTCTGGGCGGACGCCTCGACGCGACGAACGTCTGTTCCCCGCGCCTTTGCGTCATAACGAGAATCGGTCTCGACCACTGCGGATGGCTTGGCGACACCGTGGAGAAGATAGCCGCGGAGAAGGCCGGCATAATAAAGCCAAGCGTCCCCGTCGTCCTTGGCGGGAACGCCACGGAGGTCCGCGAGATCGTCGAGGCGCGCGCACGGGAGCTCGGCGCACCGTTCAGCTACGCCCCTTCGATCGCATCGGAAAGCGACATCCCGGCTGATTTCCCTCTGGCGGGTGCGTTCAACCGCGAAAACGCCGTGACGGCTATCGCGGCGCTGAAGGTCCTCGGCGTGCCCGCGAAAGGCTTCGGCAGGATCGTATGGCCGGGCAGATACCAGAAAACCGGAGAATTCATAGTCGACGGCGCCCACAACCCGCCCGCGGCGAAGGCGCTCGCCGCCGCGCTCGAGGCGGACGGCGTTCCGGTCCGCTCTCTGAACCTCATAGCCGGATTCTGCGGCGACAAGGATGTTCACGAAGTCCTGAAGATCATCGCTCCGTTCGTCAGAAGGGGGTATGCGGTGAAGACGGGCAATCCGCGATCCCTTCCCGCCGCCGGGACTTCCGCGATGATGCGTCTTGCCGGCATCGACAGCCGCCCCTGCGAGTCGCTGGACGAGGCCATTTCGCTTTCGCGCGGGAGTCCCTCCCTCGTCTGCGGCTCGCTCTTCCTCGCAGGCGAGGCTCTCGTGGCCCTTGGGGCGTTTCCGTGGAGGTCTTCTCGCTTCGATCCGTCTGAGGCCCTTTCTTGAACGTGGCTTCGGTGTCCTTCGACGCTAGGCGACGCTGTCCGACGCTAGGCGACCCTATCCCGTGGGCGCGGCGTGGGGGCGCGTGTGGGTGGCGTGGGGGCGCGTGTGGGTGGTGTTGCCTGACATCGCGCGACCTCTTTCGATGCAACCGTGCTCCCTGTGCAGGATGGGCGATTTCGCCGTCCTTCGCCCCTCTCGGCGTATACATATACAGCCTCGGGGGCGAGTCCTGGCGAAATCGCCTCATCCTG
>JAILJX010000067.1 GCA_024694365.1 Kiritimatiellia bacterium | reverse complement strand
TCACGAAGTCGAGCGGCTTGTCGAGAACCGGACCGGCGATAAAATCGGCGCTGCCATCGGAGTAGGAAATCGTGCCGTTCATTTTGTCGTAGAGGCCGGCGCGGCCATTCTTGATGCATGGCAGGTAGTGGCGCAGAAGGTCGAAGCCTCCTGGCGTGGCATTCTTCTTGAGAATCTTGAGTTCATAAAGCCGGATGCGACATGGCCAGGCTGCGGCTCCGCCATTGTTGGCGGCGAAAAGATAGAGCGTCAGGTTACCCATCCAGGATGCCGATATCGAACCCGTAGCTGAATCTTCGGCGACAGACTTCAAATTGGCCTGTTCAGTCGCAGACAGGCGCGGCTGACCGTTGACATAGACCTGGACTGCGGCACCATCTGAGAAATCTACTAGCTGCTCGTAACGGTCGTCGACAGGATGTTCCACGGAATCCGTCCATTTCCCAGTATCGCCGAGGCCGTATGCCGTAAATGCCTCCTTCCCGTAGCTGTGGAGCATCAAGAAACGACGATTGCTGTTATATCTGGCACCGAGGATGGCCGAATCGCTACGCGTGTTGGAAAGAACGACTGCGTCCATCCTCGCTTTGAGTCCGGTTTCGGCTTTGACGCCC
This sequence comes from Kiritimatiellia bacterium, assembly GCA_024694365.1. Lineage (GTDB taxonomy): Bacteria > Verrucomicrobiota > Kiritimatiellia > RFP12 > UBA1067 > UBA1067. Next base: position 4,096 of record JAILJX010000067.1, on the reverse strand, counting down.
GTGTCAATGTATTGCGTCACGGTCGCGTCGTTGCTCGAATCCTGATCAGTTTCCACATATTCGAGGAATGCGTCCGGCTGCTCGTCCTGTACAGTGTCCGCCTGAGACACCATCGGCGATGTAAGCGCAAATGTACCTGCGACATAGATGGCTGTCGCCGCACTTCTCGTCAGTTTCATAGTCATCACGGTTACCTCCGTATCGTTTTCAGTTTTAAATCAGGCTTCGAACGTGAACTTCTCCCACGGGATGTCGACGGGCTTCTTCCCCGTGAGGATTTCGTCGATGTGCATGAGGAGCGGGAAGTCCGCCGCGTCGGCCTTGCCAGCCGCGCAGAGAGCCTTCACCGCCCTCGCGACGCGCACGGCGACGACGAGCGATTCAAGCGTCACGCCCTTCAGCTCCGCCTTCGCCTCGTCGATGTCGAGTCCACGCCCGAGCAGGATCCCGACAAGGCGAGTGCGCCCACCGTAAACCGTGACGTACAGATCGCCCGCGCCGACGCAGAGGTTGTCGAGCGTTCCCGCGCCCTGCATGTCGAGGAGCCTCTTCATCTCCTTCACCGCCTGGCCGAAGACCGCCGCCTGCGAATTGAAGTGGAGCTCCGAATCGAGGCCGAACGCCTTCTGGTTGAGGCCGATAGTAAGCGCGATGCCGAGCGCATAGCCGTTCTTCAGGGCGACCGCGCTCTCGATTCCAACGACGTCCGTCGAAAGCGAGATGTGGTAGTAGTCAGTCGCCATCGCCGCCTTGAGCATGCGCAGGACTTCCATGTCCTTCCCGCAGAACGCAACCTCGGTCTGGTCATGTGCGACCAGCTCGTAGCTGGTGCAGGGGCCTCCGATCGCGCAGATATCGCGCTTGATCCCCTTCTCGGCAAGACGCGCCTCCCAGACCGCCGGATAAGTGAGCAATTTTCCGTCCGGCGTATCCATCAGCCCCTTGGTGACGGAGAGGACCGGCAGTTCCGGCGGCAGCTTCGGCAGCACCTCCTCGCCGAACCAGTCGACGCCAAAGCTCGACACGCCGCCGATTACGAAGTCCGCGCCCTTCAACGCCTCCGCCATTTCCTCGATCTGGTAGAACTCGCAGCCTTCCGGGAAAGGCGGGATGCCCTTCGGAAAGTGCTTCGCGAACTTCGGGTGCCGGTTCGTCCTGCGGCACTCGTCGATGATCTCGCGGTCAAGGGGCGTGCCCACGAGCCGCACCGTGTTTCCGTTCTCGCGGGCGGGAAACGCCAGTGCGCTTCCCATCATCCCGGAACCAATTATCGCTATCGTAGCCATCTGAAAACTCTCCTCACTTCAGACGGTACACATTATACCATAGTGGCCCCTGAGCCCTCAACCGCAAACACTTGTAAAATTGCGAAGCAAAATTACATTATCGTATCAGTCGACTTGACCGGCGGCAAGCGAATCTGCTACAATACGACGCATGAAACGCCGCAACGTGCTAATACTCGTCACCCCTGCCTACCAGCCAAGACTTGCTGGAATCGCGCGCTACGCAAGGCAGCACGGCTGGCAACTGACGATTCTCGACCGCATCGCGCGCCAGCCAAGGGGATGGAACGGCGACGGCGTACTCGTGACGCTGCGCGACAACCCGGAAACAGTGGCATTCGTCAAATCGCTGCGCCGCCAGAAGATACCCGTCGTCGATCTCACCTTCAACCACCCCGAAATGCGACTGCCTCGCGTGAGCGGCGACCATGCCGCAATGGGACGTCTCGCACGCGAACATTTCGAGGAGCGCAACTTCCACAACTTCGCATGGTTCTCCACGAACTGGCTCAACATCCACCGTCTGCGCTACGAAGGCTTCTCAAACCCCTCAAACATCTCAAACCCCAAGCGATGGATCTTCTCCGAAGAGGCTCCGTCCGAACGCCTCGACGACTTCGCATGGTTCAACCGCTGGCTCGGCAAGAAGCTGCGCGACGCACCGAAGCCCCTCGCGCTTCTCGCATACGACGACGCGGACGCCGCCCGCGCCCTTGGCGCATGCCTCGCCGCCGGCCTTTCCGTCCCGGACGACGTCGCGATCCTCGGCATCGGCGGCGACCGCCTTATATGCGAGAACCAATCCGTGCCGATTTCGTCCATAGAACACGACCAGGGGCGCACCGGCTACGAAGGCGCGGAACTTCTCGATAGCCTTATGGACGGGAAGAATTCCCCGCGAAACCCCATTCTGATACCGCCGCGCGGCATCACCGTACGCGCCTCCACGGACTTCATCGCCGCCGCAAATCCCATCCTCCGCCGCACCCTGGAGCATATCAGGGCCAACCTCGCAAAGCCAATCGGACTCTCCCAGATCGCCGAAGAAGTCGGTTCTTCGCGGGCTACCGTGGCCCGGCTGTTCGAACATGAACTAGGCCACACCGCAGGCAAGGAAATCATGCGACAGCGCATCGACATGGCAAAGCGGCTTCTCAAGAACGACTCGCTTTCGATCTCCGAGATCGCATACCGCACGGGGTTCTGCAACCCCGCCTACTTCACCAACACCTTCCGTCGCGCAACCGGGCTCACCCCCAAGTCATGGCGCAAAAAGTGAAATGGCTCGCGCGTCAACCCTTGATCGCCTCGACGAATATGTCGATGCCGCGCCGGTTGATCTCAAAGGCTTCGTCATCCTTGAGGCACTCCCACGGCGCCATGAGGAACCCTAGCAGGCGCTCTGGCGCGATGACGTTGCGGCAGGTCTTGACGAGCTTGTCCATCACGTCATCCGCGCCGATTTTCAGGTTGCGCCGCCCTTCTCCGACCCAGTTAGTGCCGCAGGGAATCTGGTCGAAACCCGGTGCCGCACGACGCCGAGCGAGAGGAGAAGGGATTCGTCGTCCATAGGGCGGTAATTATACCGCCCTGTTGCGCGGAAGTCAACGCTTTTGCTATAATGTCCGCGTGAAGAAAAAGGAAGAGATCGAAGCGGCGAGGGCCGAGCTGAAGGCGATCCACCGCGAACTCGGGAAAGTGGGGCTTTTGTCGCATGGCTACGTCCAGGATAGAGGTCCGGGCGCGGGCGGCCCCTGCTACCAATGGACGCGGAAGGTAAAGGCGAAGACCGTCTCGGTCGCTCTCTCCAAGGAGCAGTTCGAGGCGATGCGCGATGCGATCGGCAACTGGAAGTCGCTCAAGGCGAGGCTTGCGCGGATGGAGGAGCTGTCCCGAGTGATCATATTTGGGACCACTCCGGACACCCGTCGCGCGAAGCGTCCGACGAAGGCGACGCTAGGCCTCGGGAAACGCCCGAAATTACCTTAAGTTAGCGGCATTCAGCTCTGACCCTTCATTTCCCTCCACAACCCGGAGTCGAGCGCCACGCAGCGCTCGGCCGCCATAGCCGGCGCCAGCGCCAGCGTAGCCGAAAGACCGACTATGCATTTGAACTTCATAGATCTCCCTCCCTTGACAAATTGAGTGCGGCGGAAACCGCGCAGCCGAAGGCGCGGGCGAGCGACTCCATCCCACGGACCGCACCAAAAGAACCCGCATCCCGGACTTTGCAGCATCACCTCGAAAAGACGTTGCCGGAATAGCGGGAGCCTAGTCGACCGACAATGGATTCGTCGTACTTGAGCTCGACCGCCTTGCCCTGGTTCAGGACGCCGAAGCGCTGGCCCTTCACGCCGACGAAAACGTTGTCCGTCATCTCAGGCATCGAATCGGTGCCGTCGTCGTTCATGATGCCGGACGAAATCTCGAGCATCATGTCGCGGCTCCTGAGGAATATGTTCCTGGTGATGGCGAATCCCGACGCCCGATTGCGGGACTTCCCGCCGTTAAAGCGCCAGCTCTTTATGTGCGCCCCCTGTTTATGGTCCGGGCGCTGCTCGCAGAATCCCGTCGCCGCGTCGCGCATGAGATTCAAGTCGATAACGATGTTCTCCATCCTGCTTTTGTTCGTCGCGGGATCGGCTATCCCGCTCAGGAAGTACTCTATCGAATAGTTGCACCTCTCGATGACGTTCTTGGCATAGCGGACGTTCCGCATCAGCACTTCGGGGCCGTCCCCGCCGAAATATCCGTACTGATGCGTAAGCGCCGCGTCGTATACGTCATGGACGTAGCAGTTCTCCACAAGA
>JAILJX010000020.1 GCA_024694365.1 Kiritimatiellia bacterium | reverse complement strand
GTGCGCCGCACAGCGCGAGTGCCATCATCAGTTTCTTCAGTGTGTTGTTCATGGTCGTGTTCCTTTCGTCATTTCGCGCAAGCCTATTCTCGCGCTCACACAAAGCAAGGGAACCGGAGCGGCATTTTCTGACAAGAAAATCTGCGTCGCGCCCAGAACTGAACGCAAGTTCTGATGCGTTCGACGACGGAGGAGCTGCCCGCGTGCTGGAATTCTGCGAGTAACGGCTGGGTGACGTCCGTCAAGGACCAGAAAGACCTCGGCAACTGCTGGTCGTTCGCCACGCTTGCGGCGATTGAGACGCAGCTCCTCAAGTCCGGCCGGGGCGAATACGACTTTTCCGAGAAGAATCTGGCCAAGCTCAGCGCGATGTCGGGTTACGGCGGCAACGGCGCCTACGCGAATAGTGCGGCTGGCTACTTGCTTCGCTGGAGCGGCCCTGTCGCCGAGGCAGACGACCCTTATGTCGGCACGTACGCCGAGTGGGACGCCACCGACAGCCCGGCGCTGCCGAGCGAACTGCATATTCAGGACATCGTGTGGATCCCCGCCCTCGACGGAACCGAGGAGCGACGCGCGGAGCTCAAGCGCGCCATCCTTGACTATGGTGCCATAGCGACATCCATGTATTGGAACGACTACTATTCTAGCTCCAACAAAACATATTACTACTATACCGGCTCCGACCTGAATCATTTAATCACTGTGGTCGGTTGGGACGACACCATTCCCAAAACGTGCTTCAAGAAGCCGCCAGCATCCGATGGCGCATGGATTATAAAGGGCCCGGGCTGAGGTCAGACCCTCCAGAATCCAGTCGGGGGTCTACCCGAATCGAGCCGAGGGTCTACCCCCTCACCACTTCCGGGTATACCCCCTTGCCTCTTTCGGGTCTACCACCCTGATGGTTTTGGGTATACCCCCTTGGTGGTTTTGGGTCTACCCTCGGATTGGTAGGGGGTCTACCCGAAAGAGCCTTGCTCTTGGCGGTGCGCTATTTCTGCCGCCAAAGCATGGTTTTGAGCGAGTAGACCGCATCGTATGGCGATTGCCTCGGGGTCACTTTGAATTTCTTCCACAGTACTTCACAGCTCCTTCCACAGTACTTCACAGCTCCTTCCGCAGTACTTCACACGCCATGCGCGTCCTTGGCGCGCGGGGTCTGTCCCCCCACTGCGGGTCCAGGCGAAGCCTTGCCTTTCTGGCACGGTTGTGGTATAATGTTCGTGTTTTTTAAAACGAAATTGAGGTCTATTTTCGTTCTTTAAAACACGAGGAGTGCTATGGAAGACACAGAAATACAGTTGCTGATAGATGCCTCAGACCGCTTGATAGAGTCGGTTCCTTGCGATTTTCGGCGATATATGGCCGATAAAATCGATTGGAACGAGAAGATGCTGTGCGTCAAGGGGCCGAAGGGAACTGGCAAGACTACGCTTTTGCTGCAGCATGTCAAAGAAACGTTCGGCGCAAGCAGTTCCAAGGCAGTGTATTTTGCATTGGATCACATTTGGTTCTCCAATCACGACCCGATAGATGCGATTGAGTACTTCTATTCGCATGGATATACGCATCTGTTTATAGACGAGGTGCATCACTATAGGGATTGGTCGCGGCTGATGAAGACCGCAGCCGATTTTTATCCGGGGCTCCATATCGTCTACAGCGGTTCGTCCATACTCAAGTTGAGCGCGGCCCAAGCCGATCTCTCGCGGCGCCAGCTCGTCTACTGCCTTAAGGGCCTTTCGTTCAGGGAGTTTCTTGCATACGAGGGGGTCGCGCGATTCGAGACTGTCGCGCTCGAGGATTTGCTTGCGAATCACAGGCGAATTGCCGCGGATATATGCAAAGAGGTGAAGGTGCTGCCGCTTTTCAGCCGATATCTCAAAGAGGGTTATTATCCGTTTTACAAGGAAAGTTCGGGCCATTTTGCTGAAAAACTCGTGGAAGTTGTCAATTCCGTCCTCAATGTGGACCTGCCTGCGGTCGAAGGCGTGACTCCCCCGACTGTGCTGAAGGCCCGCAGGCTTCTGATGGTTCTCGCCAAAAGCTGTCCACAGCAGCCGAACATGTCGGCTCTTTACCGCGAGCTGGAGACCGAGAGGAATATGGGCGTCCGATTGCTTGAGGCATTGGAGCGGGCCGAATTGTTCGCGGGCGTGGACCAAGGCCCCGGGAAGCTGAAGCATCTCTCGCGGCCTGAGAAGATATACCTCGGAGATACCAATCTCATGAATGCGCTCGTCGCTGCGCCTGACGCGGGCGCTCTCAGGGAGACATTCTTCGCCAACCAGCTCAGAGCGGCCGGGCATGACCTGAAAACGCCGGCGAAAGGGGATTTTGTCGTCGACTCGCGGCAAATCTTTGAAATCGGCGGCGCGGGGAAAGGCTTCGGGCAGATAAAGGACGTGGCGGACAGTTATGTGGTGAACGACGGGGTGGAGCTCGGCATCGGCAACAAGATACCGCTCTGGCTTTTCGGATTTCTCTATTGAGCCGTGGGGTCCGTCCCCACCCAATGGGGTCTTTGGGGTCGGTGGAATCAGTGGCCTTTCCCCCTTGACGCGAGGGGGGGAGAAGTGATATACTCTAGGTGAAAAATGTTTGGAAACACTTTTTTCGGCTGAAAAAGATGTTTGGAAACACTACGGAGGCCCTATGACAGACGACAATTTTGTGCAGATATTCGCCGCCCTCGATCGCCGGCTGGAGGCGATAGATTCGTCATACCACCGGCCGCTATATAGCGAGCTTGACTGGGACGACCGCCTTATATGCATAAAAGGGGCGAAAGGCACCGGTAAAACGACGATGATGCTCCAGTACCTTAAAGAGCATCCGGAAGAGTTGAAGAGCTCTATTTATCTATCGTTGGATAGTCTGTGGCTTGAAAACCACAGCCCTCTGGAAGCTGCGGATTGGGTGCACGCGAATGGCGGGGGCAGGCTCTTCCTTGATGAGGTGCACTATTTCAAGCCGTGGCAGAGGCTTATAAAGAACATATATGACGACTATCCGAAAATCAAGATCGTATACAGCGGTTCGTCGATGATGAAGCTTGAGGCGGGGGGCGGCGATCTCTCCAGGCGGCAGCGCTCGTACGAGTTGAAGGGGTTGTCGTTCAGGGAATTCCTCGCGTTTGAGGGGGTGGGCGAATTTCCTCATGTCCGGCTCGAGGATGTTTTGCTCAATCACAGGGAAATAGCAAGGGGCATCCTTGCCAATACTCCCGTACTGCCCCATTTCCGCAAGTATCTTGCAGGCGGCTACTATCCATTCTACAAAACCGCCCGCAGCGGTTATTTGGACCGCATCGCGCAAATCGTGACGGAGACGTTGGAGCGTGATTGGCCTGAGACGGAGGAAGTTACCCTCCCGACTGTAAAAAAGGCGAAAAGGATGCTGATGATACTCTCCGCGTCCTGTCCGCAAGTTCCGAAGATGAATGAACTCTATGCTCAGCTTGAGACGGACCGGAATCAGGGCCTCAAAATCCTCTACGCGCTTGAGCGCGCAGGAATATTGGCGCTATTGTCGTCAAAATCGGCCGATTTGGGCAATATGTCGCGCCCGGACAAGATATATTGCGACAATCCGAACATAATGCGGGCTCTTTCGCCGGCCGTAAACCCAGGGACGGTGAGGGAGACATTCTTCCTCAATCAGCTGAGATCGGCCGGGCATAAGGTTACTTATCCGCCCAAAGGCGATTTTCTCGTCGATGGGCGCTATCTCTTCGAGGTCGGCGGGAAGGGGAAGGGTTTCGACCAGATCAAGGATATCCCAGAGAGCTTTGTCGCAAACGATGATGTCGAAACGGGCGTCGGCAACAAGATTCCGCTCTGGCTTTTCGGATTCCTCTATTGATCCTGTCCACACAATATTTTCCCATACTGGAGGTGCGGACGGTTTTTTGATATAATACGCGCTATGGAGAAGCTGTTCATAATCGACATGATGCCCTTTCTCTACAAGGGCCACTTCGTCTTCATGAGGAAGCCGAGGCTCACTTCGACCGGCCTCAACACTTCCGCTTTGATCGGCCTCGCCTCGGGCCTCACCTCCATTCTAAAGCGCGAGAAGCCTACCCACGCAGTTCTCGCGATGGATCCGGGCGGCCCCACTTTCCGCCATGAGAAGTATCCCGCCTACAAGGCACAGCGCGAGAAGATGCCCGAGGATCTCGCAGCCTCCATCCCATGGGCGTTCGAGCTCGCGGAGGCCCTTAAGATACCCGTCGTCAGAGTCGACGGCTATGAGGCCGACGATGTCATGGGGACGATTGCCGCGAAGGGCGCAGAGGCTGGTTTCGACGTGTACCTAGCGACGCCTGACAAGGATGCAGCGCAGCTCGTAAGGAAGGGCGTGAAGCTCTACCGCCCCGCGCATGCAGGCGACGCGGCCGAGATTTACGACGAGGCGGGCGTTTGCGAGCACTGGCACCTTTCCTCGCCCGCGCAGATGATAGACTACCTCGCGCTCGCAGGAGACGCCTCTGACAATATCCCCGGAATCCGCGGAGTAGGGGAGAAGACTGCGACAGACCTACTATCCAAATATGGTAGCGTAGAGGGGATAATCGAGAATGTCTCTCGCCTTAAGGGGAAGCTCGCGGAGAAAGTCTTCGCTGGGAAGGAAGACGCGATACTCTCGAAGTTCCTGACCACTATCAGGACTGATGTCCCCATCGAGCCAAACTGGGAATCGTATCGCCTTGATGGAGTCGATAAGGAGAAGCTTTCCGCAGTATGCTCAAAATTCGAGCTTAAGCGCCTTGCGAAGGAGCTCCTCGGCGAAGAAGCGGCTGTCGAAGAGCCGAAGGCCGAGGCGGGGAATGAAGCGAAGGAACTTAAGACCATAGCCGATTTCCCCCACGACTACAAGCTCGTAAAGACTGAGGAGGAGGCGGAAGCGCTCCTCGAAGAGCTGATGAAAGCGGAGCGCATCGCTTTCGACACAGAGACCGCGCCTGATGGCGAGGGCCACGATTCGACCGACGCCCACCACTGCAAGCTCGTAGGCTTTTCGTTCGCGACAGCCCCGGGGAAAGCCTGGTATGTAACAGCCGATCAGATAGATGTTTTCAGGCCTCTTTTCGCAGATCCTAAGAAGATATTCGTCGCCCACAATGTGAAGTTCGACCGCTCTGTCCTTCACCGCTATGGAGTTGGCTTCGCTTCGACTCCGCGCGACACTCTCCTCGAGCACTACTGCCTTGACGCCGCCGCACGCCATGGGATGGACATCCTGGCCCAGGAATACCTCGGCTACAGGCCCATCCCGATCACCGATTTGATTGGCGAGAAGGAGCGCGGCAGGGAACAGAGGCCGATGAGCGATTTGAAGCCAGAGGAAATACTCGACTATGCGGCAGAGGATGCGGACGTAGCTCTCAGGCTCGATGATGCGCTCAGGCCCAAAGTCGAGAAGGCGGGGGCGATGAAGAGTCTCGCCGAGGTTGAAGAGCCGCTCGTAAAGATTTTGACCGACATGGAGCGCGAGGGAGTCAAAATCGATGTGGACGCCCTTAAAGCATACGGGCGCGAGCTCGAGCGCGAGATATTGGGCCTTAAGCAGAATATTCTTTCATTTGCGGGCCCCGGCTTCAATCCCGATAGCCCCAAGCAACTCGGCGAGCTCCTCTTCGGGAAGCTTGGCCTCCCCGGCGGAAAGAAGACGGCGACAGGACAGTTCGCGACAGACGAAAAGACTCTCTCCAGGCTCGCCGACGCCCATCCCGTAGTTTCGATGGTCCTCGACTACAGGGCCTGCGCCAAGCTCAAGTCTACTTATGTCGACAAGCTCCCGACGCTCATCGACTCCGAGGGGCGCGTCCATACTACTTTCGCCCAGGCGTTCACAGAGACGGGCCGGCTATCTTCCTCCGACCCGAACCTCCAGAACATCCCCATAAGGACGGATCGCGGCAAGCACATACGAAAGGCGTTCGTAGCGAGAGACGGAAATCATGCGCTCGTATCGGCCGACTATTCGCAGATAGAGCTTAGGCTAATGGCGGCCTTCGCCAAGGATGAAGCCATGCTCGCCGCTTTCAGGAATGGCGAAGACATCCATCGCGACACTGCGAGCAGGGTTTTTGACATAATGCC
>JAILJX010000009.1 GCA_024694365.1 Kiritimatiellia bacterium | reverse complement strand
GGCAACCGCCGACCGGCGAACGGTTGCTGCAGCCGCACTCCCTAGTTGTGCGGCTGGTGGTTAGACTATTTGACCTGATCGTCGGCGATCGGCTCAATCCAGAACTCGTCCGTCTGGACCATCGAGATCTCGTATTCGTCCAGGATGGCCTTTTTCTTCTTGGCCGCCGCAGCGACGGCGGGATCCTCGCTCTTGAGGTCGCGGAAGACGGCAAGGATGGCCTCCTTGTCCACCTCCGGCTGGTTGCGCACGAACTGCTTGAGCTTCTCCACGCCGTCGAAGATGATGCCGAGCGCCTTCCAGGCGACCTTCTTGAATTTGCCCGCCTTCGTGACCGTTGGCAGCCCCAGGCGGACGCCGAAGTTGGCGAGCTTCGTGGATCCGCTGCGACGGCCCGGCGCGCACAGCTCGCCGGCGTGCGCCTCGAAGTACGGGGCCGCCCGCTCGTGGGCCGACTTGATGTCCGCCTCCAGCGCCTTGATAGCCGCGCCGTACTTGTCGTCGATCGCCTGGTGGCGCGCTTTCAGGTCGGCGACCAGCTTCTCCCGCTGGACGCTGCACTTCGCGGCCGCGTCGACCGCCTCCTCGAACTCGGCGCGCGTCGTGCACGCCTCTACTTTTGCTGCCTTGATTCTTGCCATGTTTTTCTCCTTGTTGATTAGTTGGATTGACGCCGCGACGTCGCGGCGTAAATGGTCAGTAGTTCTCGGTCTTCATGTTGGCCAGGGCCAGATAGCCGTTCATCACCTTCGCGAACGCCGCCCAGGTCATAGGCTCCTTCGCCTTCCTCGTGAGCGCGTAGGTCTTCTGCAGATAGGCGAAGAACCGATCGAGGCCGTAGGTGCCCACGAGCGTCTTCACGCGCTTCAGGTCGTCGCCTTGCGGCACCGGCAGGTCGAACGACCGGGCGATCTGGTTGAGATCCCTCACCGGCGGACGGTCTGGGAGGACCGCCTTGATGATGCTCCGCCCGATCAGCTGCTCGAACGTCTGCTTGTTGGCGCCGGTCTCGAAGCGCTCCATGCCCACCTTCGTGGCGCAGAGCACCAGCCCGCAACGCGTCTTGTCGCGGATGTCCCGGATGAACTCCAGCACCGTCGCGGACTGCCGCTCGCCCGTCGTCGTGAGCGCCTTGTGGAACTCGTCCACGATGAGGAGGTTGCTCCGCTTGAGCGTGTCGAAGATCGCGTCCTCCAGCGCCCATGACTTGGTCGCCTTGACGCCGTTCCCGAACTTCCGCGCCAGCTCGCGCACGAACCGCGTGCGCGTCCAACCGCTGCCCATCTCGATGTAGATGGTCTGCCCGTGGTTGTGCTCGCGCTGGTACGCCTGCAGCGCGACGCTCTTGCCGATCCTTGTGCGCCCGTAGATGAAGCTCACCATGCCGTCGTTGAGCGCGGCGTCGCAGCACCGCCACACGGTCTGCTTCACCTCGGTGTCGATGAGGCCGACGTTCTTCTTCTTCATCTCCTCGATCTCGATCTTCTTGAACTCCTTGATCGTCTTGATGATGTTGTTCCAGGACGAGTACTTCCCGTTTCCCTGCACGCCGTACGAACCCCTGAACAGCTGATACAGCGTGTTCTTGTCGTACGCCTTCATCTTGGCGGCGAGGTCGGCTTCCTTGAAGTGATGGTCTTGTGCATAGTTGTACAGCCACCACACCTCCTCGCCGTCCTCTTCGCTGACCTGGCCGCGCGCGACGGCCTGATCTATCGCGATGCGCACCTGGTGCGCCGGCATCGAGATTCCCCGCAGGAGCACTGCGGAGTGCTTCTCCGTAGGGGCTGGCTCCACGATCGGAAGCTCGCCCTGCTTCATCTGTTGTTCGTTCATCGTTTTTCCTCCTTGGTTTGTTGTGGCCTTGCGGCCGGTTTGAATCACACTGCGTTGACCGCGTCCAGGAACGCCAGCGCGTCGGCGTTGGACTCCTCGCTCGGCTCCTCGGCGTCCGGGCCAGAGCCGCCGCCCGCGCCGTTGAGCTCGTCGAGGCCGTAGCCCTCGCCGTCGGGCGCCGGGCCGATCGCCTTAGCCTCCTT
>JAILJX010000110.1 GCA_024694365.1 Kiritimatiellia bacterium | reverse complement strand
TCCCAGTCGCCGTTGAGGCATATCCAGTTGAATCGCGCCATCTGAGGACGCGGATAATCGCGCCAAACGTTGTGACTGGTGACATTTTCGCCCCAAGGTGTCATCATCGGCTCGGCGAAAGCGATCGGGGCGGCAAGCAGGAAAGGTACTGCAATCAATTTTTTCATATGCACTCCTATGGCAGATATTGCAATGGATTTTAGCACATGGACGCAAAACCGTCAAGGCTGAAACATGCGGATGGAATGTCGACGCGAGTCATCGGAACGTTTGCTTTTCAATCAAAAAAGGGCAGAAAATGCAGCGGGAGAAGGCAAAACTGCGCGGGATTTTGGTATAATATCCTCTATATGCCGACATTGGATTCACTTCTGCCCCACAAAGCTCCGATGATTCTCCTCAGCGGATACGAGGAGCAGACAGACATGTCTGCTGTCGACGCGTTCGTGGACGTGGACGAAAACTCCCCTTTCTTCTCCCCTTCAGCCGGCGGAGTGCCGGGATGCGTCGCGCTCGAATACATGGCCCAGACGATGGCCCTCGCGACGGGGCTTGAACGCCTGCGCGCCGGGAAGCCTCCGCAGGTCGGTTTCGTGCTCGGTTCGCGCCGTCTCGAGGTTCGCATACCTTTCTTCCGCGCGGGCGAAAGATACCGCATACGCGCAATATGCACCTACAGCGACGAGGAGTTCGGTTCGTTCGACTGCAGGGTGACCGACGGAACGGGGGAGATCGTGGCGTCGGGAACGGTCACGGCGTTTCAGCCGGGAGACGATTTTACGGCAGAGAAACTGAAGGAATACACGTGAAAAAGGTAATAGTGACAGGATCGAGCAGGGGCATCGGAAAAGCGATCGCGGAGAGTCTTTCGAAAGAAGGATATGAAGTCGCGACGCACAGCGTTAAATCCGGCGGGACGGATCTGGTGTTCGACGTGGCGGACCGGTCGGCGGCCTGCGCGGCGCTGGAGAAATGGGTGGCGGAAAACGGGGCGCCTTACGGAGTCGTGCTGAACGCCGGAATCGCGGCGGACAACGCGTTCCCCGCGATGGAGGACGACGAGTGGGACCGCGTGGTGAGGACGGACCTCGACGGATTCTACAACGTGCTCAAGCCGCTCGTTCTGCCGATGGTGCAGGCGCACGTAAGGGGGAGGATCGTCGCGATATCTTCAGTCTCCGGAATCGCCGGCAACCGCGGGCAGACGAACTACGCGGCGGCGAAAGCCGGGCTCGCAGGCGCGGCGAAATCGCTCGCGGTCGAGCTTGCGCGGCGCGGGATAACGGTGAACTGCGTGGCGCCGGGGGTGATAGAGACCGAGATGACGGAGGGGATTTTAGCAGAGGAGGCGCTCAAGGCGATACCGATGAGACGGTTCGGAAAACCCGAAGAGGTCGCGTCCGTCGTGAAATTCCTGATGTCCGAAGAAGCCTCGTACGTGACAAGGCAGGTCATATCCGTAAACGGAGGGATGATCTGATGCGCCGGGCGGTGATCACCGGCGCGGGGATCGTCAGTTCGCTCGGGAACACGCCCGCGGACGCGTACGGACGGCTCAAGACGCTGCGCAACTGCGTGGAGGCGTCCGAAGACCTAACGACGTACAAAGGCCTCCAGACATGTCTCTGGGCGCCGTCGAAATACGAAAGGCCCGAGAGATACACGCGCAAGGTCGTGAGGACGATGGGTCCCGTGTCCGAAATGAGCCTCTTCGCGACGGAGCAGGCGCTGGAGGCGGCGGGGCTTTCCGGGGATCCGGAGATCAAAGGCGGACGGCTCGGAATCGCATACGGATCGTGCTCGGGAAGCGTGGCGGCGAACGCAGACTTCGCGACGGTGCTTCTCAACAGGGAGCTCAAGAACGTCACGAGCTCCACGTACATAAAGATGATGCCGCAGACATGCGCAGTCAACCTCTCGGTGCATTTCGGGACGACCGGGCGCATAATACCGACGGGCACCGCGTGCACGTCGGGCTCCCTCGCGATAGGGTTCGCGGCCGAGGCGATAAGGTCTGGAGCGCAGGACATCATGATCGCGGGAGGGGCGGAGGAATTCTCCGTGACGCAAGTCGCCGTCTTCGACACGCTCTTCGCGACATCCAGGAAAAACTCGACGCCGGAGCTCACTCCGCGCGCATTCGACAGGGCGAGAGACGGACTGGTCATCGGAGACGGAGCCGCGACGCTCATCATCGAAGAGCGCGAACACGCCATAGCGAGGGGCGCGAAGATACTCGCGGAGATAGCGGGATTCGGGACGAACACAGACGGACGGCACGTGACGCAGCCGAATCCGGAGACGATGGGGGAGGCGATGAGGCTTGCGCTGGAAGACGCGCGGCTTTCGCCGGAAGACATCGGATACGTCAACGCGCACGGAACGGCGACGGCGCTGGGGGACGTCGCGGAAGGCCAGGCGATGATCAAGGCGTTCGGCGCTGCGCGTCCGCCGGTATCCACGGTCAAGAGCTACACCGGCCACACCCTCGGAGCATGCGGGGCGATAGAGGCGATACTTTCGATAGAGATGATGAACAGGGGATGGTTCGCGCCGAACCTGAACCTGGAGAATCCGGATCCCGAATGCGGAGATCACGATTTCATAATGGGCGACGGGCGCAAGATCGAGACCGGGCACGTGATGAGCAACAATTTCGCGTTCGGGGGCGTGAACACGTCTCTCATTTTCAGCAGGGCATGAAAAGAACGCTGCATCTGGCCTCGTTCGCCATCCACGCCGGACCTGAAGCGCCCGACGTCTCGTTCGTCCCCCCGATGTCGAGACGCAGGCTTTCGCCGCTGCAGAAGATCTTCTTTGCGCTCGCGGACGCCGCAGGGGCGGGGGATTCGGACAGAATCGTCTTCGCTTCCAGGGACGGGGAAGACTCTCTCACGAGAAGGCTCGTCGCGGACTTCCGCGAAGACGCGTCTGTCTCGCCCCACCGCTTCAGCACTTCGGTTTACAATGCGGCGCCGGGGCTGTGGAGCGTGCACGCGGGGAACAGGGAAAGCTACACGGCGATCGCGGCAGGAGAAGACACGATAGAGTGCGGACTGCTCGAGACGGTCTTTCTGGAGGGTCCGTCGCTTTTCGTGTACGCCGAAGAGACCTCGGGGGGATACGGGGCGGCGGCGAGATTCGCGGAAGGAGGGGGAAGGCGCATGGAGGTCGAGCTTGCGGACGGGTCTGGAGGGCCGGTCGGATTCGGCGCATGGGCGGATTTCCTCGCGGGAAGGACGGGGGAGATCCGCGGCAGGCATCTCATTCTGAGGGATGCGTGATGGCGGACTTCCTGCGCAAATCGTCCAGGGGCGCGGTTTCGCTTGTTCTTTTCGCCCTTTTCGGGCTTGGCGGGCTCCTCGTGGCGCCGGTGATGCTTTTCATGGGCAAGCCCGAGAGGGGGCAGCCGGTCGTAAGGGCGCTGTGGCGGATAACGGTCAAGGCGTTCGAGCTGACGGGTCTGATCAGGATCGTGAACCGCTGCAAGATGCCTCCCGGCGGAGCCGTCATAGTGGCGAACCACCCTTCCCTCGTCGACGTCGTGATACTGGTCGCCCTTTTCCCGCGCACGCTGTACGTCGCGAAGCGGGGGCTAAGGGCCAACGTTTTCCTCTCCGCGGCGGTGAAGGCGACTGCGCTTCCCGACGACGCGGGGCTGATCGACGCCGCAAGACCGTACCTCGCGAAGGGATGGAACGTGCTCGTGTTCCCGGAAGGGACGCGGACGCCGGAGGGGGAAGCGCTCGGCAGGCTCAAGCGCGGCGCGGCTCAGCTGGCGCTCAGGACGGGCGCGAGGCTGGCGGCTGTCAGGATAGACGTCTCGGAGCGCTTTCTGGGCAAGCACCAGAAAGCATGGAACGTTGGGACGAGGCGGGTGGAGTACATCCTCCACTCATCGGATATCGCGACCGGCGGAGCCGAAGGCGAAAGCCTTCACGCGCGCGCGGCAAGGCTCACGGAGGAGATGCGCCGCTCCCTCACGCGCGAGAGAAACCGCATGTTGTGAACGAGGAACGGAAGCGTCAGGAGCGCGCAGAGGATGTCCGACACGGGCATCGAAAGCCATATGGCCAGGACCTTGTTCTCCATGAGGAACGGGAGAAACCATATCACGGGAAGCATTATGAAGCCCTGGCGCATGGTGGAGAGGAAAACCGCCGAGCCCGGATGGCCGATCGACTGGAAATAGGTCGTGGCGACGATGTTGAGCCCGATCGTCCACAGAAGGCAGTTCGCCACCTGAAGATCGTGCGCAGCGATGGAAACGAGCGCCGGATTGTCCCCTTCCACGAATATCCGGGCCATCAGCCGCGGGAACGGGGGGACCGTCTGCACGATGCATGCGACGACGCACAGCGCGCTCGTCAGCAGGAAGCCAAGGACAAGAGCCTTCTTGACGCGGCGGAAGTTCCTCGCGCCCCAGTTGTAGCCGATGATGGGCTGTATGCCCTGCTGTGCGCCGAGAACGGGCATGAGAGTAAGGATCAGCATGACCTGGAAGACGCCGAGCGAAGCGAGCTGGGCGGTCGCCGCGGCCTCGTCGGCGGCCCATCTGGCGAAGGCGAGCTGCAGCGACAGGTTTATGCCGGCGCCGAGGAACTGCTGGAGGAAAGGCGCGAAACCGATGGCGCCTGCGCGGACGAGCATCCTGCGGTAGAGCCATATCCGGCGGAGCCTCAGCCTCACGGCGGTTTTGCCGGTCCAATACTGCATGAAAGCGTAGAGGCAGCTCGCCAGCATGGCTATGTTGGTCGCCCAGGCGGCGCCAGCCACGCCCATGTCGAAGGCGAAGATGAACACGGGATCGAGCACGAGATTGACGCCGAAGCCGATGATCATGCACGTCATGGACGATATCGCGGCGCCTTCGGCGCGCATCACGGCGGAGAGGCCGAAGGCGAGATGGGAGAAAAGATGGGAAAAGAGGACGATCTTGAGGTATGTCCTTGCGCAGTCGAGGGCGCCGGGGGAGACTTTGGCGCCGCCGCACCATCCGAGAACCGTGTCGAGATTGAAAAAGACGAGCGGCGGGAGGATGAAGAAGAAAATCAGCTTTATGGCGACAAGCTCGCCGACGATCTTCTCGCAGGCGGAGCGGTCGCCCTCGCCGAGCTTGATGGAGAGTACGGCGGAGTGGCCCGCGCCGACGAAGACGCCGAACGCGCCGAAAAGCATCATTATCGGCATCGTGAGCGTAAGGCCCGCCATCGCGTCCACGCCGCAGCGTCCGATGAAAGCGCGGTCCACGACCGCGTAAAGCGCATTGAGGCTCATCGCCACGAGGGCGGGCCACGAGTATTTCAGAAGAATCGCGCCCAGTTTCCCGGACGCGAGTTCCTGAATCCGCTTCTCGTTGCGGGAAAGCATCAGAAGACCACCGCCGTATCGGGCA
>JAILJX010000103.1 GCA_024694365.1 Kiritimatiellia bacterium | reverse complement strand
CGACCCTTGCCGACGGCGGAAACGTGATCTTCTATCCCTCGGGCCACATCCAGACCGAACCCGAGCACGAAGACATCGGGACGCGCCAGCTCGCCTACAACATCTGCGGCGACCTGCCAGATGGCGTGCGCGTGATCGCCGTCAGGACTCGCGGGCTTTGGGGCTCAATCTGGTCGCGCGCCGGGCGCAAGGCTTCGCCCTCGTTCGTGCCGACGTTCATCAAAAGCGTGCTCCTGTGGTTCTTCTGGTCGCCGTTCGTCCCGCGCCGTCGCGTGACGATGCACATCGAGGACCTGACCGACAGCGTCAAGGAGTGGTCGAAGCTCACGCGGCTCGAATTCAACGCAAAACTCAACGATTGGTACAACGTGGAGGAAAAGAAATGAAAAAATCGATACTGATTGGTTTTGCCGCGGGGATGATGCTCGCGGGGTGCATGACGGAGCAGATGAAGTCGACGCCTTTCTACGAAGGGCACGACGTCACCTATACCGGAAAGGCGGAGGACCGAGTCAATCTCTGGCCGCTCGCCTACTGGCGCGAGCCGGTCGGATCGGTGCTGTGGCCGATCCTGTCGTTCTCCGACGACCACTTCGCCGTCCGGCCGCTCTATTCGCGATATGACGACGAGCACAACTTCCTGTGGCCGCTCGGACAGTATGACTCGACGACGGGCGACGGAAGAGTCTTCCCTATATACTGGGGAAAGCATCATTTTAACATCTTCCCGATCGTGTGGAACGACCGAGACTTCCATTCGCTGTTCCCGATATTGTTCTATGAGGAAGAAGACTATCTTACGCTTTTTCCGTTCATATGGTGGGATATCGACGAAAATGGACTCGTCGTGTTTCCGCTCTTCGGACACGCTGAGAAATGCGACTGGCTTGCGCCGGTCTACTATCGCGACGAGGACCTCACGCTCATCACGCCGCTTTTCGGCATGAACAAGCAGGGCGAGAACTGGCTCATTCCGCTCTACTGGCATGACGAGGATGTGACGTGGGTGACGCCGCTTTTCGGAAAGAACAAGTACGGCGACAGCTGGCTCATTCCGTTTTATGCCACGGACAACGGAGACGTCTACTCGCCTCTTTGGTGCGGCGGGTCGAGCGGAAAAGGAACGGACGACGAAAACTCCTGGTGGCTTGCGCCTCCGCTCCTGTCGTGGGGTTCGAGCGTGAAGGGCCAGTCTGATCAGCGCTATCTTCTCGGCATGGGCGGTTACTCGTCCGATGCGTCCGGCTCCAGCCATTGGATGATGCCGTTCTATTACGGAAACAGCGAGGGAACGTTTGTCACGCCTCTCTATGGACGCACTAAGGATTCGCAATGGACTTTTCCGCTCTGGTACCGGGACGAGGATAGCTTCGCCTCGTGGTTCTGGGGCGGACACCGGAACGAGAAGGGCGAGCTGGACTGGTGGATCGCGCCGCCGCTTCTCACAAGCGGAGGAAGAGACGAGAACGGCGCCCGCATCAACATCCTCACGGCTCTCGCCGGTGCGCGTTGGGACGGAAAGGACGGTTATCGCAGTTCGTGGTGTTTTCCGTTCTGGTACGAGAACAGCGACGAGACGTTCATTACGCCTCTCTATGGCCATTCGCACGACGCAAGTTGGCTCGCTCCCATCTACTACAATGACAACCACGATCTCGTCACGCCTCTCTGGTGGCAGTCGTACAGGCACGGCGAGACCGGGTCCTGGATGATTCCTCCGCTTCTCACCGGCGGAGGAGTGAACGATGACGGCACGCGCTATTTCTACTCGCCTCTCGGTGGATTCAACGGGGAGCAAAGCGGCATTCTTCCGCTCTACTACAGGAACGAGAAAGGCTTCTACTCGCTTCTTTTCTGCAGGAAGTCGGATGGCGGAGAGACGCATACAATCATCCCGCCGCTTCTTTCGTGGTATGAGTCGTGCGAGAGTGGTGGGAGCAGCACGAGACTGTTGCTTGGCCTCTACGGACACGACACCAGGTCCGATGGCTCGACTCGCTGCGATTGGCTCTTCCCGCTTTATAGGTGGGACGGCAAGGACGACTGGGCGACGTTCATGTGGCTCGCTGGACGCGACGGCGATTCGCACTGGCTGTTCCCGGTGTACCACTATGATGGCCGCAATGGCGACATTGCGACGCTCCTCTTCGGACGCGAGACGGGCCTGCACTCCACCGACTGGTGGTGGCTCACGCCTCTCGTAGGACATACGACCGGCGAAAGATCGGGCTTCTGGTTTCAACCGTTCGTGAACTGGGGACTCGACGGCAGCCTTGCGACGATGGAAGCGATGATGGACGCCGACACGCTCGACAAATCCATCGTCGGCGAATACAAGCCGGTAACCGATTGGGACTGCGAGAAGGACCGGCGTGTCACGAACGACGTCTTTCGCGTAGATTACGAATATGCGGGCGGCAAGCTTCGCTTCGGATTCGACCTCTTCGGCACGACGCGCTCGGTCTTTCGGCATGGCTACGGCAACGAACGCTACGAGAGGCCGTGGCTCAGCGACATGGCGAAAAAAGCAGCCGGCGATGAGTGGCGCGAGGGGAAGGAGAGAACCGTCACCTTCACCGACGAATCGGAATTCGGGAACGACTATATATTCGGCGGCAAGACGAAGCGCGTCGTCAATTTCGACTACGACTCCAAGGAGAAGGTCTTCGACGGCGAGTTCGGCGAGTCGCAGGCACTCTTTGGACTCGTCTGGTCTTCGCGCGACGAGCACATCAGGGGCGGACATTCCTACGCGAAGCGCGCTCTTTTCTGGCGCCTCTGGCACTACGAGGAGCTGAACGGAGACTCCACGACCGACATGTTCCCGTTCATCACCCGCGACACGAAGAAGAACGGTTACTCGAAGACGTCATTCCTCTGGCGCTTCTTCCGCTACGAAAGCGATCCAGAGAAGGGCACGAGCATAGACCTCTTCTTCATCCCGCTCTGGAGACCGTAAAGCCGATGGGAATGCCGTCCATTTTCGGAAAGTGCCTTGCGGACAGGCGGGCCGACGAGGCTCGCAAGGCCGGATACTATCCCTACTTCCATCGCCTCGAATCGCGCCAGGATGCTGTAGTTGTGATGGAGGGAAAACGCCGTATAATGCTCGGCTCCAACAACTACCTTGGACTCACCGTGGAGCCAGCAATCGTTGAAGCCGGGGTGAAGGCGATGGAGAAGTACGGAACTGGATGCTCAGGGTCGCGCTTTCTCAACGGAACACTCGATCTCCATATCGAGCTTGAACGCGAACTCGCGAAGTTCGTCGGCAAGGAGGACGCGATAACGTTCGGGACGGGCTTTCAGACAAATCTCGGCGTCATAAGTGCGCTTGTCGGACGTCACGACTACGTGATCTGCGACGCTGCGGACCATGCTAGCATCTATTCCGCGGCGCATATGAGCATGGGGAAGATGCTGCGCTATAGGCACAACGACATGGAAGGACTGGAGTGCAGGCTCAAGTCCTTACCGAATGGAGCAGGCGCGCTTGTCGTTGTGGACGGGGTCTTTTCAATAGGTGGCGATCTCGCCGATTTGCCGTCCGTCAGCCGCCTCGCGAAGGCGTACGGCGCTGCAGTGATGGTGGATGATGCCCATGGGCTTGGAGTCGTCGGCAAAGGCGGACGCGGCACGGCGTCCCACTTCGGCGTCGAATCGGATGTCGATCTCATCATGGGCACCTTCTCGAAATCCCTCGCCTCGCTTGGAGGCTATGTGGCCGGAAAGCGCGAGGTGATAGACTACCTTCGACACGCGTCGTATCCGTTCGTGTTCTCCGCCGCAATTCCGCCTGCAAGCGCGGCGGTCACCTTGGCGGCACTGCGATATTTGAATGGCCATCCAGAGCTGCCTGAAAAGCTCCGCGGAGTGTCGGAGTATGCCAGAAAGGCGTTCGAAAGGCGCGGGATTCCGATGTGCGAAGGCGTCCGGGATGGCATTACGCCAATCATCCCGGTTCCGACGGGTGGAACGCTCGAGACGTGTCTTGCCGCGCAGGAGATGTACGACTCTGGCGTATTCGTGAATCCATTCGTTCCGCCCGGCGTCCCTGAAGGCGGCGCGCTCATCCGCACGAGCTTCATGGCCACCCATACGCCCGATCTCGTCGACGAGGCGGCGGACATCATCGCAAAGGCGCTGAAATGCTGAGGTTCTTCTACTTCTACCTCCGCTCCATGCGGCTCTACTACGGATTCGTCACGGCGACGACCGTGTTGGCCGGGCTGTATTACTGGCATCGTTTTGGCTTTCGTGCAGATTCCTCATGGCAGCCGACCGGCTGGACGATCCGCGATGTCGTCCTTCTCTCCATGGGGTTTTTCGCCTGGGGCTTCAACCAGATATTCAGCGACTGGTGCGACAGGGAGGAGGACGCGATCAACGCGCCTCACCGTCCGATGGTGACGGGCGACCTGAAGCCGTTGCCAGCGTTTGCCGTCTCTTCGCTCGGGCTTCTCGCGATCGCAGCCGCTGGTTGGATGATGTCCCCTTGGACGCTCCTCTTCCTGGCTGCAGGCGGGGCGCTCAACATCGCATATTCCCTCTTCAAGCGCATCCCCGTCCTGAACTGCCTCGTCTATGCGTGCGCCATATCCTGCTGCGCGCTCTTCGCGATTGCCGGCATATCTGGCCGGTGTCCAAGTCCGGACGAATTCGGATTTGTCGCGGCATGGATAGTTCCCGTCCATTTCCTCATGTGCCACAACAGCTACTACAAGGATGTGCCGGGAGATCGCGCGGCAAAAGTGCGGACGCTTCAGACGCTTTCTCCCGCCTTGGCGAAGTGCGTCACCATGTCGCTTTCCGGCCTTGCCGTCCTCATTGCGCTTTTCACGTCCATCTTGAACCATGCTTTTCTCCCGTTCGCCGTTCTTGCCGCGATGATCGCGGCGGGCTTTTGCCTGTGTGTCGCGCGCAACCGATTCCATCGGGCGACGTGCCTCAACTGTCAGCTTTGCGTTCTTCTGCTCAATTTCAGCTTCTGGACGGCGACATGGCCATATGCTATAGCCTCGCTTGTCGCCATCCAACTTCTGTTCGTCTGGTACGACGATGAAAAGGAATGAGAACATAACGGGCATAAGGAAGCTCCTGTTCTACGCGCGCATGTCCCTCGCGTGCGCGTGGCGGTACTGGCGTCATCCGTCCGCGCTCATGAAGGCGTCCGAATTGACGCGCATCTTCTTCCGCCATAAGCTCAAGCGTCTCTCTTCGGGCGAATACAAGCTCGACTTCTATCTGCCGCGCTATCCGTCCAAGGCGTTCTTCTCGGCGCTCGAGGACAAGGTTGTGTGTCGTCCTCCAAGGCCTGTGAGCGTCGTTCTTTCCATATCAAAGGCATGCGCATACAAGTGTCCCCATTGCTACCAGCGGAAGGACGATGCGCACGAACTCCCTCTCGACAGGCTTGTGGAGAACGTCCGCAAGATGAGGGACTTCGG
>JAILJX010000014.1 GCA_024694365.1 Kiritimatiellia bacterium | reverse complement strand
GATCTGCGCGGCGATGAAGGCGGCGAGCGAGAAGTGCGTGTGCGAGGGCGGTCTCAAGGGCGTTCTCGGCTACACCGACGAGGCCGTCGTTTCGACCGACTTCCGCAACGAGTCCAAGACCTCCGTCTTCGACGTCAAGGCCGGCATCCAGCTCGACCCGACGTTCGTCAAGGTCTGCGCGTGGTACGACAACGAGTGGGGCTACTCGAACAAGGTTCTCGAGATGGTCCGCGTCGTCGCCAAGTAACGCTTGCGGCATTCGCGAAAAAGGCCCTGCGGCAGTTGCCGCGGGGCTCTTTTTTTGCTATAATACGGAATATGAAAATCAAAAAGCCTGTAACAGTCAAGCCTCAGGGCGGGGCGGCGATAGCCGACCGTTTCAAAATCGATGCGGCGCCTGCTGCGCCGAAGGGTGCGACGGTGAGCCGTACGGCTGCCGGCGTGGCTCTCGCGTTCGGCGCGATCGCTCTCGCAGCTCTCGGCTTGCTGGTGTTCATGCTCTACCAGCATCTCTCCTACATGCAGTCAGCCTGAGGGAGGGCCTCGCCATGAAGGACGTGATGCGTTCGACGAGGGCGCAAGCTGCGGTGCGGCTTGCGCTTGACGAGGATTTGGCCGATGCCTCCGATGCGCGCAAAAGCGCCTGGTGCGATGCGACGAGCGAGGCGCTTGTCGATCCCGGCGCAGTCGCGACTGGCGAGATATACGCAAAGGGCGATGGGTGCGTCGTTGCCGGGGCCACTGTCGCGAAGGCTGTGATGAAGGCGCTGGATCCGAAGATAAAGGTGACGATCCTAAAGCCGGACGGTTCGTCCGTCAAGCCGAAGGAGCCCATCCTGACGTTCCGCGGGAAGGCGAGAAGCATACTCGCCGCGGAGAGGACTGCGCTCAATTTCATGCAGAGGATGTGCGCGACCGCGACTCTCGCCAAGAAGTTCACGGATGCCGTCAAGAAGTACGGGACGCTCATACTCGACACGAGGAAGACGACGCCCGGGCTCAGGGTCTTCGAAAAGTACGCCGTTCTCTGCGGCGGCGGCACAAACCACCGCATGGGCATGTACGACAGGGTCCTTATGAAGGACAACCACAGGCGGCTCTGGAAGGGAGGCGATCCGGACGAGCTGGACAAGGCCGTCATCGCGGCGCGCAAGGCGTTCCCGAAGCTTGAGGTGGAGGTCGAGGTCGAGTCCCTGCGCGAATGCGCCAGCGCCCTAAAGGCCAAGCCTGAATGGATCATGCTAGACAACATGTCCTGCGCGGACATGAAGAAGTGCGTCAAGATGTGCAAGGGCATTTCCAAGACCGAGGCTTCGGGCGGAATAACCCTTGACCGCGCGAAAGAGGTCGCCGCGACAGGCGTAACGGCGATTTCGCTCGGCTGCCTCACCCACTCGGCGGGATCGGTCGATCTTTCACTGGAATGGCGCGCCGTCTGATCGCAGTGGACGTCGGGAACACGAGTACGGCTGTCGGGTTGTGGTCCGCCGGCCGCGTCACCCGCGTCTTCCATTGCGACGACGGCTTTCCCGGCGCATCCAAGGCGGTGCGCGAGCTTGCCGAAAGGTACGGCGCGTCGGGCATCGGATATTCTAGCGTCGTCCCGAAGGCGGACGCGAAATGGCGTGCGTTCGCACGGAGTCTCGATCTTCCTCTTTCTGCGGTGAGACCGGAGCTGTTCCCCCTGAAACTTGATTATCCCGACCCTTCGTCCATCGGTGCGGACCGCCTAGCCGATGCTGCCGGGGCTGTCGAGAGATACGGGGCGCCCGCACTGGTGATGGATTTCGGGACGGCCCTTACGGCTGCCGTGGTGACGCGCGACAAGATATGGCGGGGCGGCGTGATAGCGCCCGGCTTTCCGCTGATGCGGGATTATCTCTTTGAGCGTACGGCAAAGCTGCCCCGCATGGAACTCGGCTCCGGCCGTGCGCCGAAGATCGGGCGCTCCACCGCAGAGGCGATGCGTTTCGGCGCGATCGTGGGCTACCGCGGCATGGTAAGGGAGATCGTCGCGGAGCTGACGCGCAATTTCAGGGAAGATTTCAATCTTGTCGCAACGGGCGGATTCGCGAAATGGGTCCTTCGCGATCTCGACCTTCCTTTCGTCGTGGACCAGACGCTAACCCTCTACGGGACAGGACTTCTATGCGCAAAAGAACTTTGATCCGCATCGCCTCGGCAGCATTTCTCGCAGCGGCTACGTTTCCCATCGCCGGGTGTGGTCCGTTTTGGGTCGATCCGTACATAACGGTGAAGGAGAGTCCGCTCAACTGGGTCGAAATCCACTACTACAACACCAGGACGAAGCCGTACATAAGGAAATCGGTCCTTCTGATGGGCGACGGACTCGTCGAGTTCAAGAAGGGGACGAGCGACAGGGTGTCGAACGACTTCGCCAAGCGCTCCGACGACCCGGAGTGGGAGAACTTCCGCATGAGGCGCACGAGGGTGGATCCGAAGCACGCCCAGGAGATATTCCAGGATCTCGCGAACCGCGGCGTTCTTGACCGCGAAAAGCTCTTCAGGGGGTCCAAGAAGGAAAAGTTCGACAGGTTCATAGCGGTCAAGGCGAATCTTTCGAACTACACCTATTCGCAGCCGGACAACATATACGAGGTCGACCCCGACCTCGCCGAATACCTCTACGACATCATACAGGAGTTCGACAACGTCGGAAATTCCATAATGTGACGCCTTGTCTTCTGCATGTGGCAGTTGACATCCGCAATTCCATCCGCTATAATAGCAGCATGAAAACACAGAACTTCCGTGCAGTCCGTCTCGCGTTGGGCATGTTGGCGTTTTGCGCCGCCGTTCCGTCGATGGCGGAAACGTTCTCTCTCGACTACGCGCGCGAGCCGCGGTCCTACTCGTCCATATCAACAGCTTCGTGCGAAACGCTGGATGCCGGCGTAATCAGGAGGGTGGAGATACCCGCCGGCGAAGCTCCCGTATTCAAGGGAAATCTTGCCGTCGGAGACAGTCTGGACGTGCGGCTTTTCGACGGATGCGAGATTGTTCTCTCGCTGCAGGAGGCCACGCCCACGCAATGCGGCGGAGCGGCCTTTCTTGCGACGGCGGACGGATATGACGGACAGTTCGTGGCGGCGGTCGTGCTCAAGGACGGGCTTATGCAGATCGACATCCAGGACTACCTCGCGGGGCGGGTGTATTCGGTGCTGGCGTCGCCGGAACGCACGATAGTCAAGGAGATGGACCCCTCGTGCCTGCCTTGCGGGTGCGGCGAATCGCCCGAGGTGCCGTCCGTGCAGACGGAGCAGGCATCGGGAAGCGCAGGCGTCTCTTCGTGCATGACGGTGTCTTCACAGTATTCGGCGTCGTTTGCGCTGGTGGACATCCTCGTCGTCTACGACACTCTCGGCGCCGCCTGGGCGAATTCGGAAGGCGGCGGAACGGAGACGTTCGCGGAGGTCCAGGTGCAGAAGATGAATGCGGTCCTTGCCAACACGAATCTGGACCAGCATTTCAGGTTCCGGCTCGTCGGCGTGTATGAAGTCGGCGGCAGCGCCGGAGGAAGCATACCCTACGCCCTTCAGGCCGCGCAAAGCGGAACGCTCCGGCTGAACGGGGTCCTGTGGGACGGAGTGAAGGCGAAGCGCGACGAGGTCGAGGCGGACATCGTATGCGTGCTCATCGACAACGGCTCTTCCACAGGAACGACCGGTCAGGGATATTCTCTGCGCCAAGACAGTTCCGGCTTTTCCGAATACGCCTACAACGCCTGTCTCATACGCGCCGTCGCGCAGAGCCAGACGATGACGCACGAGGTGGGGCACAACATGGGCGCGGGGCACGCCACGGCGGTGGCTGACGAAACCAACAGGGGGCCGCAGTATTTCAGCTATTCATCAGGATACTACTTCACGGGCACGGACAAGGCAGGCTACCACACGGTCATGGCCTACAACACCGACGGCTACGGAAACTACTACACGTCGGCGCCGTATTTCTCCTCGCCGAACTACACGTACAAATCGGTTCCCGTAGGCGACGCCTATCACGACAATTCGTTCACGATCCAGCAGACGTTCCCCGAAGTGTCGGGATACCGCGGCGGAGTTCTGTATCTGGACGAGCTCGCGACCGCGACTGAGACTGAAAGCGAGGGTTTTGCGTGGAAAACGTCCCCGGCATATCCGTGGTCGTCAGCCGAGGATGATGCCTACGACGGGATCGACGCGGTGCGAAGCTGCGAAATGCCGTACACTTCGACCTCCTGGATGGAAACGGCGATAACCGGTCCGGCGGACGTTTCCTTCATGTACAAGCTTCGCACGTACGGCGGGACTTTTGAAGTCACCTGCGACGGAGAATCTCTCCTGAAACGTTCCGGCGAGGTGTCGTACGGCTCGTCGTGGGAGAGCGCACGCGTCTCGGTTCCGTCCGGAAACCACTCGCTGCGCATCGCCTATACGCATCCGGGCCAAGGTTTCACGACCGGCGGGAACGGCGTATGGATCGATTGCGTATCCATCTCGGACGGATCTCCCGCGCCGGCGGAATACGAGATCGACGCCTCCGGGACGCTCCTGAAGGCGGATCTTCGCGGCGGAAGCGTCGCGGTCATACCGGATGGCGTGACGTCCATAGCCCCATATGCTTTCGCATGCGATCCTCGGCTTGAATCGGTAACGGTCCCTTCGAGCGTGACGTCGATCGGCGAGTACGCTTTCGCCGGGTGCTCCGGTCTCGCGAGAGTCGATTTGCCCTCGACCCTGCAGGGGACGCTGGATGCGTCGGTGTTCTACGCATGTCCCTCCGGGCTTGACATAGCCTATTACGCCGTCCCCTACACGATTGCGTTCCACCGCAACGACGCAAGCAACGAAAAGACGGCGTCGCGCGACTTCGAATACGGAAAGTCCACGCGGCTGCCGACTCTCGCTTCTCTCGGTTGGGCGCGGCGCGGGTTCGAGTTCAAGGGCTGGGCCACCAGTGCGGCGAACGCGGCGAAAGGAAAAGTCTGGAAGGGCGACTGGGGCGTCGTTTCCGCTGCGGCTGCGCCGGGGAAGACGCTAGACGTCTATGCCGTCTGGGCTCTCAAGCCTGGTTATTACGCCGTCACGTTCATCCGGAACGACGGCGCGGGCACATGGAGGACGGTCGGTTTCCCGCACGGTACGAAAACCCGAATGCCGTCGCTTGCGAACGGGCTCGGCTGGGCGAGGCGCGGATACGCCTTCAAGGGATGGGAGCTTACGACCGCGAACGCGAACGACAACACGAGGGAGAATCCATGGAAGGGGGACTGGGCCTATGTCTCGACGCCTGTCGCGGCAGGCAAGACGCTCACCGTCTACGCGAGATGGGAGCTCAAACCCGGCTACTACCAGATAAGATTCAACAAGAACGACGGGACGGGCAAGTGGAGGACTCTCGGCTTCGAATGCGGCAAGTCGACGAAGCTCTCGACGATCGCCGGTCTCGGATGGGAGCGCGACGGATGGTCGATGCTCGGATGGGGCTCCAACAAAGCGAACGCCGAGGCGGGAAAGATATGGAAGACTGACGGCGCCTGGGTCAAGGATGTGATATCGGAAGGGAAAACTCTCAGCATATATGCGATCTGGGAGTGAACGGCGATTTTCACCAAGGAAACAAGAAAGGTTTTGAAATGATGGAGACATTCCGCAGTTGCGTCATGTATGCATGCCTGGCAGGCTTGGGGCTTTTTGCGCTCGCAGGATTGGCGTGCGCGACGGCAGGTTCGGCTCGCAGGGTTCTGGGAACCATGTGCCGTTCGGCAAAGCTGCGCGCCGTCTTCTGCGCGGCATGGGTCGTCGCGCTTGTCGTCTACGGCGGCACCAAGCCTTCGTCCGGCACCTATACCATCGACTTCCACCGCGGGGACGCCAACAACGAAAAGACTGCGGCCTACGAGTTCGACTATGGCGAAGACACGAGCCTGCCGACGCTCGCTTCGCTTGGCTGGGCGAGGCGCGGCTTCGATTTCAAGGGATGGGCGACAAACGCAACCGACGCCGCCAAAGGAAAAGTCTGGCAGGCGGACGGCGCCACCGTCTCCGATGCGGCTGCGCCGGGGAAGACGCTCGACGCATATGCCGTCTGGGAGCTCAAAGACGGATACTACGCAATAAACTTCATCCGCAACGACGGCGCGGGCACGTGGCGCAAGGTCGGCTTTCCGTACGGCACGAAGACCAGGATGCCGTCTCTCGCGAACGGACTCGGCTGGGCGAGGCGCGGATATTCCTTCAAGGGATGGGAGCTTACGACCGCGAACGCGAACGACAACACGAGGGAGAATCCATGGAAGGGGGACTGGGCCTATGTCGCCTCTCCGGTGCAGGCGGGAAAAACGCTTACGGCATACGCGAGGTGGCAGCTCAAGGACGGCTACTACCAGATAAGGTTCAACAAGAACGACGGCACGGGAAAATGGAGGACTCTCGGCTTTGAATGCGGAAAATCGACGAAGCTCTCGACGATCGCGGGACTCGGCTGGGAACGCGACGGATTCGACATTCTCGGCTGGGGCTCCAACAAGGCGAATGCAGAAGCCGGCAAGATTTGGAAGACCGACGGAGCATGGGTCAAAGATGCGACATCGGAGGGCAAGACGCTCAGCATCTACGCAATTTGGGGGGCAAACACCAAATGAAAAACGATGCAAAGAAAGGAATGAACAATGAAATTCTCAGTGGGAGTGTTTGCTCTCGGAGTCTCGTTTGCCGCCATTGGAGGTGGGCGACCTGAAAACTCCGGCTTTACCTCAAGCGCAAGCGTCACCTCGTCCGGAACATACCAGGTGACTTCGGCGGCGACCGACGCCGTAGTCTCGGGCACGATAAGCGGGGACGTCAGCATAACCGTAGCCGACGGCTGCCGAGTCACGCTGTCCGATGCGACGATATCCGGCACGCTGGCGATCGAAGGCGACGCAGAGCTTTGGCTCTCCGGCGCGAACTCCATCTCGGCGTCCGCGGAAAGCGCCGTGACGTGCTCCGGATCGCTCACGCTGTGCGGCACGGGCACTCTCGCAGCCGAATCTGCGGGTGCGAAGAAGACGGGGGTGATCGCGGTTTCCGGCGACTTCACGCTTGCCGGAGGCAGCACCGACATCGTCATCGCAGGAAGCGTCAAAAACGCCTGCGGCGTATCTGTCGGCGGCGATTATGTCCAGCAGGCCGGCCTCCTGGCCGTCGTCTCGGAGCAGACGGTGAAGCAGAACGGCGTCTTCCTCGCGACAAAGAAGACATCGGCGACGATTTCGGGCGGAACGCTCGACGTGACGCTCGCCGGAGAGAAGGCGGTCGGCTTCGCCATGGACAAGGCCACGACATCCGCAACGATGACAGGAGGCGTGCTCCGGTTCGCAATGACAGGCGACGGCGCCAAGGGGGTCAAGGGCGACGGCTCTTTCGCGATGTCGGGGGGAATCATCGAGGCCGAGCTTTCGGGCGGCGTCGTGGAGGACTACTTCGAGTACGAGGACGCCGACGAGGTGACGTGGAACTACTACGTCACGCTCACGTCCTCCACCAAGACCTCCGTCAACTCCTACGCCACGACGAAACTCATATCGTCCGGCACGTATCCGGTGATGGATCCGTCGAAGTGCTACGCGGTCAAGGTAGGCACGCTCGACATATCCGGCGGCACGGTCCGCGCAAGGGCCACAGGAACCGCGGGACGCGGACTCGGCGCCGACTCGATGACCATATCCGGCGGATACTTCGACATCGCCGTTTCGGGAGGTCCGACGGACGTCTATGTGGAGTCGCTTGTCGATGCCGACGACGATGCCTTCGATCCGTCTGCAGTGACGACATGCCTCGACTCCGGCGGCGCCGCATGCCTGAAGACAAGCGGAACGAACAGCGTACTTTCCATAACCGGCGGAACTTTCGAGCTTCTCGCGACCGGCGATGCAGGCAAGCTCATAAACGCGGCCGGCTATCTCGTGATAGGGACGGAAGGCTCGTCCACGTCGCCCGGCGACACGACTTTCTCCCCGTACATCCAGGGCCGTGCGCTAGGAGAGAAGGTGTACTGCACGGCAATCAAGCAGAAGAACTACGGTTCTCTTGCGACGGCCGTAGCGACGACTGACATATCGTCCGTATCCTGCTCGGTCGCGGCGGACGCAATCGTCACCGCATC
The DNA here is from genome assembly GCA_024694365.1 of Kiritimatiellia bacterium. GTDB lineage: Bacteria > Verrucomicrobiota > Kiritimatiellia > RFP12 > UBA1067 > UBA1067. Next base: position 3,160 of record JAILJX010000014.1, on the reverse strand, counting down.
GGGAGACGACGTCGACTATTCCAACCCCAAGGGGCTCAAGGGGTACAGCGGCGTGGCCATGCATGGCGGAAAGATCGCCGTGTACACCGCAAATGACGGCGGCGAAGGATTCGAGTCCAAAAACGATCTCTCGATTTCCGGCGGGGTGCTGGAGCTCGTCTGCGCAGACGACTGCATAAACTCCGGCGGCGACCTCTACATCGACGGCGGCTACATATACGCCGGGTCGACAGGGAACGACGCAATCGACTCCAACGGCTCGATATACATGACCGGCGGACTAGTTCTCGCATTCACGTCGACGACTCCGGAGACCGGCATAGACACCGACAATTCAAGCGGTCTCGTGGTCGATGGCGGAACGCTCGTCTCCTTCGGAAGCGCCGCCGGCAACATGGTCGTCGGCTCAAGCGGATCTCTGAAGACATACAAGAACACCGGATCGCTCTCGAGCTCCACCTATGCCGGCAAGTACCTGAAGATGACAGGCGGCTCGAAGACCGTCTACGTGAAGGTTCCGTCGGTTTCCTCGTCCACCTCCCTGTCGCTCGTATGCACGACCGACGGCTGCACTTCGTCCGCGCCGTCGGTTTCCGCTGCGTCGAGCGCTTCGGGCACGTCCGCCGGATTCCACGGCGTATACTTCAAGTGATGAAGAAAGGAGAGGAAAAATGAACTTCAGGATTTTTGCATCGGCGGTTTCGGCATTCTTGACCTCGGCTCTCGTTGCGGCAGGTCCCGGCGGATCGGCTCCGGGAGGCGGCGGATCGTCCGGAGGATCGTTCTCCTACGATTCGGTGATTTCGGTGACCACGAATTCCGACGGCTCCATATCGCGAGACGGCGTCGTGTTCGGATATCTGTCCACGGCCACTTCGTTTTCGCCCGATGCCTCGATAACCGCAATCGCCGATGGCGCATTCGCCGGCAACACGTCGCTTGTCTCGGTCGATCTTACGTCGAGTTCGGTGACGGAGATACCGTCCGACTGTTTCGCCGGATGCACATCCCTTGAAACGGCGACTCTTCCATCCACGGTCGTTGCGGTCGGTTCCGGCGCGTTCGCGGGGTGCACCAGCCTGGCGACGGTATCGGCCGAAGGGCTCGAAACCATAGCCGAGGATGCGTTTCGCGACTGCACGCTCCTGGCGGAGGCGCCGGATCTGTCGAGCGCCATCATCGGGACGTGCGCGTTCGCGAATTGTCCGTATATCGTCTATCGCATACGGTTCATCCGCAACGACGGATCCGGCAAGATCGCCACGGTCTCGTTCCCCTACGGAACGAAGACCCGCATCCCATCCCTGGCCAAAGGATTGGGATGGGCGCGAAGGGGGTACTCGTTCAACGGCTGGGAGACATCCACGAAGAACGCCAGCGACAACACCCGCACTTCTCCATGGAAGGCGGACTGGGCGTACGTCTCGACTCCGGTGTATCCTGGCAAGACGCTTACGGTGTACGCACGCTGGCAGCTCAAGGACGGCTACTATCAGATCCGCTTCAACAAGAACGACGGATCGGGCAAGTGGCGCACCCTGGGCTTTGCGGTCGATACGTGGTCCAGGATCTCGACCATATCGGCCTTGGGTTGGGAGTTGGACGGCTATACGTTCGACGGATGGGCGACAAGCTCCGCCAAAGCGACGGCAGGAACCGTATGGAAGACCGACGGCGCATGGATGAAGAATGCGACATCGGAGGGCAAGACGCTCAGCATATACGCAATATGGGAATAAAGAAAGGAAGGTAGCATGAGTCCTCGCGCAATGATGTTCACAGCGGCGGCGCTTCTCGCGTCCGCCCGCTCCTCTGCAGACGTCTGGGCGGACGGTTTCGACGCCTGGTGCGGCGACATTGTGTCCGCGAGGCCCGTCCTTCCGGAAAAGGAGACCCGTTCGCAGCCCGTTCTTGGCGCAGTGCGCGCAAGCGCCTGCATCGAGGGCGGGGATGCGAGGGATGCGATCGCATCCGAGGCGCTCGGCGATGTTTTCCCCGATTCCGCATCATGGAGCTTTGCGGTAGATGCAGATGAAGAGAGCGTGTCTGTCGCGACGTTCGAAGCGGAGGACGGATCGCTCAACAGATTTGCCGTCGTCGAGCAGCTTGGAAACAGCCGTCCGTATTTCTGGACGGCCGAAGGGCTGGATGCGGCGATCGGGCAGGATCTTGCGGCGTTCGTCGCGGATCGCTGCCTCGCCGGAGAAGGGTCCTCCATCTCGATGCTGGACGGAGTCTTCGCGGCGGATGCGGTCGAAATCCTTGACCGCGGCAAAAGCGTCTCCATCCCGTTCGAAAGATTCCATTTTGCGTTTGTTGACGACAATCCCTCCGCCAACTGGGCCCATCCATGCCGCTACGTGTTCGTGGCGGAGGACTTTTCCGCCTTCGCGGTGCTCTACAGGAACTTCATGCCGTCGGTGCTGTCGTCCGAGACAGGGGATGAAATCTTTCTCTCGCCTGTCGACGAGACCGGTGCGGAGATCCCCGAGTCTCTCGAATCGGTGAAGGCTCGCGTCTACAATCATGCCAAATCTCTCGAGGCTGAATCCAACGGCATGGCCTATGGCCAGGGCGACGCCCGCAGATCGTATTTCGTGCTGATAAGTGGCGGGCAGATGCCGAAGATGAACGGAATACGTTTTTGGAGCGACACGGCCACGTTCTATTCGACATTGACGAAGAAATACGGCGTTCCCAAGGAGCAGATCAAGGTTTACATGTCCGATGGCAATTCGACCGGGCTGGACGCCAATCTCGCGAGCACCAGAAGCGGCGTCACGCCGATTCTCGTCGATTCTCCGAAAGATCTCGACGGCGACGGGGAAAGCGACATAACGGGAGCGGCGACATGGAACAACATTTCCGAATGTTTCGCCAACTACCGGTCTTGGCTCGGACCGGGAGACCAGCTTTTCGTCTTCATCACCAGCCACGGTTTTCAGGACGGCGTAAGCGGATCCTCCAACTATGACAGCGGCTTTTGCCTGTTCGACTCGGATGGCTACGGAGAGATAATGGACGATGAACTTGCCGACTGGACGGAGCACATTGAGTGCCCTGTCGCTTTCGCGATAGAAACATGCCATTCCGGAGGATTTATCGATGATATCGTCGCGACGGGAAAGCGTGCGATCGCGACGGCATGCAGACATGACGA
>JAILJX010000041.1 GCA_024694365.1 Kiritimatiellia bacterium | reverse complement strand
CGCCGACAGCACCGATTCTGTTTCCGCTTGCGTGTGACGCAATGAGCATGGTATAATTTCTAAATCATGGCACTTGAAAGGCCGTTTTTAAATTAGGATTAGGAGATATATCATGAACAGCCACCTTCGTGTGCGTTCTTTCCGGGTGTTGAAGACGTTTGTCTTCGCAGTTTCGGGCCTGGTCGTTTCCTGGTCCATATATGCCGGAACGCTCAGCGGCTCCGGCACGGCCGAGAGCCCATACCTCATCGGCTCGGCGGACGACTGGAACACGTTCGCGTCCAATGTCGTGGACGGCACGTCCGGCAAGGCCGAGGCGTACTACAAACTGTCCGCCGACGTCGCCGGCGTAACGAACACGGTCGGCACGGAATCAAGGCCGTTCGCCGGTGTCTTCGACGGCGGCAGCAACACGCTCACCGTCGCCATCACCGACATGGAGAACCAGGGTACCGCGCCTTTCCGCTGGATAAGCGGCGCGGTAATCAGCAACCTTACCGTTACGGGCTCAGTGACCGGCACGATCCACACCGCCGGACTCGTTGGCTTCTCGTTCGGCACGAACCGCATTGAGGCCTGCCGCGTCAGCACCGACGTCGCAGTCGGCACTACGAGCGGCAACAGGCACATGGGAGGCGTCGTGGGGCACGCGAAGACCTCCAGTCTCACGATGAAAGACGTCGTCTTCGACGGAACGATGCACACCGACGGCGACTTTGCGGGCGGACTCCAGGGGTGGAGCGACGGAAACTTCCTCGCGATGACGAACTGTCTCTTCAGCGGCACATTCAGCGGCTCGGGCAAGTTCCATCCGGTCGCGATGGTCAACTACGGGGATGTGTCGAAAATGCGTACTGCCGTGGAAGGGGGCTACTACACGACCGGCCCCAACGCAGATTTCTCCGGCTCATCCGTCAAGGGGAAGATCGCCGCCGCCGGAACGCGCGTCTACGATTCGCTGCAGGACGGCAAGGTCATGACGAAGACAACTGTTATGGGCGACGAGGTATGGATTCCGGTCTCCGTCGTCATGGACGGACTATGCGATCTCTACGGCATAACGAACACGGTCGCAGATTTCAGCTACACCGTCTCGTTCGACGGCGTACCGGTGGCTTCGAACGTCGAATACACCGCTTCGTACACGCTGAACGGAGAGCAGGTTGCCGGAGTCTCCGCCCCCGGCAAGTACGTCCTCACGATTGCCGGGGCCGAGGCGCAGGGCTTCTACGGCTCCTGCACGAGGGAATTCCTCGTGCTGTCGTTCACCGAGGATTCCAACGGCAACACCGTCCTCTCCAGCGCGTACGACTGGGCCCAGCTCTCGTGGAGCTGCGAGGCGGGAGTTTCGTGGGAAGGCAAGACGGTCGTCCTATCCAACGACATCGGTACCGTCTCGGCAATGGTCGGAACCTCCGGCCATCCGTTCAACGGCGTCTTCGACGGCGCAGGGCATACGCTCGACGTCGCAATCACGAATACGAGCGCAACGGGCATGTCGCCGTTCCAGTACATCAGCAATGCGACGATATCGAACCTCGTCGTGACCGGTTCGGTCGTCGGCAACAAGCATGTTTCGGGTCTCGTCGGCATGACGTCCGGAACATGCGTCATCGACAGCTGCAAGGTCGCCGCCAGCGTGGAGCTCCCGGGCGATGGTTGGGTCGGGAGCATGATGGGCGGCTTTGTCGGACAGGCGCAGTATGCGACGTTGACGATACGAAACTGCGTATTTTCCGGAAGTATGAGCAGTCCGGGCGGATATGTCGGCGGATTCCAGGGCTGGAGCGACACCAACCACGCCACCGTCTCCAACTGCCTCTTCTGCGGAGAATACTCGACTTCGGTTAGTGGGCATACGTTCTTCAACCCGATCGGCACCAGGCTTGACACGGCCACCTCCGTGGTGTACAACGCGTACTACACGCGCGCTCCGCAATGGGGCAGCAACGGCGACACCCATAGAAAGCAGTTCGATGGCACGGCCGCCTCGAAGACGCCATACGCAAGCGGCATCTCAAGGAGCGTGACCATCATGGACGAAAGCTGCTATGTAACCGTCTCCGCGTCGGTGAGCGGACTCAAGACCGCCTACTCGAACGGCACGAATGCCGACGGACTTGGCCTTACGGTTCTCTTCGACGGAGCGGAGGCCGAGTATGGCGTCGACTACGACATTGTGATAAGCAATTCCACCGAGGCTGTTTCCGGCGCCATTTCCCCCGGCTCGTACACGGCTACTATTGTCGGGCGCGAGGGCGCGGGCTATTATGGCTCGGCAGCCGCAGGATCCTTCTTCGTGAGCGAGTTCGATATCGACGGCGACGGATCTATGCTCGTCAAGTCGAACGACGACTTGGAGTCGATCGCGCGGTACGTGACAAACGGAATGGACTTCGCGGGCATGACCTTCAAGCTCGCCGACTCCATCTTAGACGCTACGGCCATCATCGGCACGCAGGACCATCCGTTCCGCGGCGTTTTCGACGGCAACGGAAAAGCGATCTTTGTCGACATCCAAGACACCGACAACCAGGGAACGGCGCTCTTCCGCTGCATCAGCAACGCGACGATCACCAACTTGTCCGTCGGCGGCTCGGTCAAGGGAACGACGCACGCCGCAGGACTCGTCGGCTTCGCCCTGGACTCGAACCTCATAGCCGACTGCGAAGTCGATGTGAGCGTCGCCGTGGAGCCTTCGGACGCGTCCGCGGGCAAACACGCAGGCGGCATCGTGGGACACTCAAAGACGTCCACGCTGACGATGCGGGACACCTTCTACTCCGGCACTATCAGCAACGACACCCACTACGCGGGCGGACTCGTCGGATGGTGCGACGGCGGCGTCATCGCGGTGACGAACTCCTTCTTCTGCGGCAAGCACGAAGGCACGGCGGCCTTCCATCCGATAGCATGCCGCGCCTACTGGGTCGGAGTGACATGCCAGCTAGAGGACGCCTACTACACGCTCGAGCCGACGCTGGAGAATCCGGCCTACATGCCCTCCGACATGCATCCGACGTTCGCCTACCTCTCGCTCGACGGTGCGCCTTTCTGCAGATTCGTCAAGTTCATCGGACGCGCTCCGGTGTACCTTCCCGTCACAGTCTCCATGGACGGCCTCTGCCGGACATACGGCATAACCAATTCGGTGGACGACTTCAGCTACACCGTCTCCTTCGACGGCGTCGCGGCGACGAACGGCGTACAATACATCGCTTACCTCACCAAGGACGGCGTCGATGTGGAGAGACCCGAGGAGGACGGTGAATACGTCCTCACGGTCACTGCCATAAAGGACAGCGGATTCTACAACTCGCACTCCAATAAATTCCGCGTCGGCTACGCCATCGTCGATACGGGCACCGACGCGTTCGAGGACGGCTACTGCTACAAGGTCGCGAGCGACGTAGCCCCGACGAACCGCATAATCGTGAGCGGCTCCGCGACTCTCCTCCTCTGCGACAACACGACTCTTACCGTGAACCGCGGCATCGGCGTCAGCGATGGCAATGCGCTCGAAATCGTCGCCGAGAGCTACGGAGAGAACGCCGGCAGGCTCATTGCGGAGCTTCCTGAGGGTAACAGAATGTACGAGTGCGCCGCAATCGGAGCGACCTACTCCGAAAGCGCCTTTGCCGGCACGATTACCATCCGCGGCGGACGCATCACGGCGAAAGGCGGCAAATCGGCATCCGGCATCGGCTGCGCCAGGGTTTCGAACGCAGGAGCGGTGAATATCCTCGGCGGACAGGTGACGGCAATCAGCGGATACGGCCAGTCTTCGGCAATCGAGGCCGGCACCATCACTCTCGGCTGGACCGGACCGGACGACTTCATCAGCACCTCCACCGAAGATGGCCTCTACGGGGCCTATTACGACGATGTCACGTTCGTAAGCAAGTTCGTCCTGGACGGCACGACTGAAGTCGCCACTGAGAGCAATATCGACAATAAGAAGATCGTTCCGCCGTTCAGCCTCGGCTTCCCTGACTGCTGCAACGGATCCGGCACGGAGGCGGATCCGTATCTCATCCGGGCGTCGCCTCAGTGGGACGCTCTCGCGACTGCCGTTTCTGGCGCATACGACACGGCGGACAAGCACTTCCTCCTCTGCAACGACATCAGCGTGACCAACTGCATCGGCTACTTGGGCAATGGCGTCACCAATGCTTTCTCAGGGGTGTTCGACGGAGGTTCGCATACGATCGACGTCAAGCTCAGCAAGTCGTCGGTGCAGTGCGTCGCCCCGTTCTCTCGCATCCGCAACGCCACCATCAAGAACCTGAAGGCAATCGGCAGCGTGCTCGGAGGCAGGCACAGCGCGGGACTTGTCGGCGGCGCATACGGTACGAACCTCATCGAGAACTGCGTCGTCTCGGTGGATGTCAAGGTGCAGGAAATGTACTGCGGCGGAATCCTCGGCCATGGATGCGACTCTGCGACGACGATCCGCGGTTGCGTATTCGACGGCGGCGTCAGGTCCCTTTGGGAGCAGTACAGGTACCTAGGCACGATATGGGGATGGAGCGACACCGCTGCGAAGCCCGTTCTCATCGACTGCCTCGACCTCAGCGACAGCGACAAGCCTGTCGGAACGGGCGGAGGCAATCCTGTCGTCAGCAACGTCATCTACACTGCGAGCGAGAAGATAACGTATTCCGAAGGCCATCCCTGGAGCGACAACCTCTGGGTGAAGGGATCGTCCGGCACGGTCAAGCCGTGCTTCATCGGTCCCGAGACGACTGACTACGGCTTCGTCAAGGCCTACAGAAGCGGATTCCTCTGCAACGGCAGCTACTATGCGGAGGAGTTCGCGACGTCCGCCAGCGGAAAGACCGTTCCCGCGTCGTGGCTCGACAGATTCTACGACAGCTCTACGACGGATTATCCGACGAAGATCGACAGTACCGCGGCGAACGGACGCAAGGTTTGGGAGTGCTACATCGCCGACGTGAGCCCGACTGACGCCGATGCCGACCTTATCGCCACTATCGGCCTTGTCGACGGCAAGATGAAGGTGACTGTTCTGAACGGCGAAAGCGCGGACCGCGTCTACACCGTCCTTGGAACGCAGACCCTCGACCCAGCCGAGACTCCTGCCGACGTCACCGACGCCGACGACCTCTCGACGACGGACTACCGCTTCTTCCGGATCGCAGTCGACCTGCCCTGACGAATGCCACGGAACGCCGTCAAACGTTCGGGACACCAAGCGCACGCATATGGACAAAAGCAATCTTCTGGGTTGGAAGTCAGCCAGGGCCGAACGCCGCAGGGCCATCGCGGCGTTTGCGGTGCTTACCTTGGCGTCGCTCATCATGGCCGTAAACTACCGCACGTTTGTCGCGTGGGGCGGCCTGTATCCCGCAGGCGCCACTGGGCTTTCGATGCTGTTGCAGCGCCTTGCCCAGCGCTTCGTATCCATGCACGGATTGGATTGGACGGTCCATTTCTCGCCGATCAACTTCGCGCTCAATGCGATCCCCATCTGGATAGGTTTCCGCTTCATAGGGCGGCGCTTTACGATGAGGTCTCTTTACGTCATTCTCATGACGGGATTGCTGACGGACATCCTGCCGATCGACTCGCTCGTGTCGTTCATATCCGATGCCGACATGGTGCGGCTCAGGGAGGATCCGTTCGTCACGAGCCTTTTCGGAGGCATAGTCTTCGGCTTTGCGATGGCGCTGTGCCTGAGGTGGAACGCAACGACCGGTGGCACGGACTTCATAGCGATATACCTTTCTGAGCAGAAGGGGCGCGAAACGTGGAATCTCATACTGGCTCTGAACGGCGCCATACTGATTGCCGGCGGATTCGTCTTCGGGTGGCCCGGGACGCTTTATTCGATCGTCTACCAGTTCGTGACGCTTCAGGTCGTGCATCTGATGTACCGCACATACCAGTACCAGACGCTCCTGATAGTCACGAGGCACCCGAAACGCATATGCGAGGCGATATACCGCGCGAGCCACCACGGCGCCACGGTGGTGCGCGGAATCGGCGGATATTCCGGCATGCCCGAGAGCATCGTCTATTCGGTCGTCGCGGCGGACGACACTACGTACATATACGCGCTCTGCAAGAAAATAGATTCCGGCGCATTCATAAACACGATGAGCACGTCGCGCGTGATAGGACGGTTCTATCTGCGGCCGCGCGACTGAGGAAGGGGATTCCGTTCCGTGTCATTCCGCATGAACATCCACTGGCTTGCGGTGATCGTTGCGATTTCCGTCTGGGGAATGACATTTGCGTCGACGCGCGCGCTGCTCTCCGACTTTTCGGCGCTTGAGATTCTTGCGCTCCGATTCGGTCTCGCTTTCGCGGCGCTCTCGCTCGCCTCCCTCTTAAGGCCCCGGCGTCTCTGCGCCGTTTCTGGAGCCGTGCCTGGAGGGGAAACGCTCTTCGCCGCGATGGGCTTCACCGGCATATTCGCCTACCAGCTCCTCGAAAATTGCGCCATCCATTACACAAATGCGGGAAATGTGGCGTTGCTGGTCTCGTTCTGTCCGATATTGACGGCGCTTCTCGCCCGCGCGATTTCAGGCGACCGCCATCTCACCCGGCGGTTTGCGGCGGGTTCGCTCATCGCCATGTCCGGCGTCGCTCTCGTAAGCTGGAACGGGATCGCGGAGTTCGAGTTGAGACCGGCCGGGGATTTGATGGCAATGGCGGCCATGGTTTCGTGGGGAATGTATTCGATCCTTCTGGAAAGGGCGAACGCGAGGGGCGTGTCGCCTGTCGCTGCGACGAGGAGGGCGTTCGGATGGTCTCTTCTCATGATGGCGCCTGTTCTCCTCGCGGGTGCGTCGGGATGTTGGCCGGGCGCGATGGACGGATCTCTCGCCGTGACGTTGGACGCGGCGGCGAACGCAAGGAGGTTTTCGGATTCGCTTAACGTGATGAACATCGCTTTTCTGGGACTTTTGGCCTCGGCGGCCTGTTTTTCGCTGTGGAGCTCGGCATGCAGGGCTCTGGGCATGGTCAAGACGACCGTATTCCTCTACGCCACGCCTGTCGTAGGGGTGCTGTTCGCGGCTGTGTGTCTCGGCGAGAGGGTGACAGCGTTGGAGCTTCTCGGCGGCGCCGTGATTCTCGCCGGCGTTGCGATTGCGACAAGGGCGCCCGCGCGCTTCGCCCGCGCCGCTTGCGCCACGGGCGAAAATATGCTAAAATAGCGAAACAAATTTCCACAAACAAAAAGGGGAATAAGTAAAATGGCTCAGACAGTATTCACAATGAACGGATACCCGAAGGTGGGCATCCGACCGATCATCGACGGCCGCCGCCGCGGAGTGCGCGAGTCGCTCGAAGACCAGACGATGAACATGGCGAAAACCGCCGCGAAGCTCATCAGCGAAAACCTCACCTATCCAGACGGCACGCCTGTGGAGTGCGTCATAGCCGACACGACGATCGGCGGAAGGTTCGAGGCTGCCCAGTGCGCCAACAAGTTCCGCGACAACAACGTGGGCGTTTCGCTTTCGGTCACGCCATGCTGGTGCTACGGCACCGAGACGATGGATATCGACCCGACGATCCCGAAGGCCGTATGGGGCTTCAACGGAACGGAACGCCCCGGCGCCGTCTATCTCGCCTGCATGCTCGCCGGCTATGCGCAGCGCGGCATGCCCGCGTACGGAATCTACGGCCACGAGGTTCAGGACCGCACCGACACGTCCGTCCCGGACGACGTAAAGGAGAAGATCCTCCGCTTCGTGAAGGCCGGCCTCGCGGTCGCCATGATGAAGGGCAAGAGCTACCTCTCCGTCGGCTCCTCGGCGATGGGCATCGCCGGCTCGTTCGTCGATGTCGACTTCTTCCAGGACTATCTCGGCATGGCGCCCGAGAACATGGACGAGTGCGAAATCGAGCGACGCATAGCCGAGGGCATCTACGACAAGGAAGAGTACGAGAAGGCCCTCGCCTGGACCAGGAAGTGGTGCAAGGAAGGCAAGGACTACAATCCCAAGGCCATCCAGAAAACCCGCGAACAGAAGGATGCAGATTGGGAATACGTCGTCAAGATGGCGATCATCATGCGCGACATGATGGTGGGCAACGCCAAGCTCAAGGAGATGGGATTCGGTGAAGAGGCCGTAGGCCGCAACGCGATCGCCGGCGGTTTCCAGGGCCAGCGGCAGTGGACCGACCACTGGCCGAACGGCGACTTCATGGAAGTCATGTGCAACACGTCTTTCGACTGGAACGGACCGAAGATGCCGCAGATCGTCGCGACCGAGAACGACTCGCTCAACGGAGTGTGCATGCTTCTCATGTGGCTTCTCACAAACAAAGCATCGATGTTCGCCGACGTCCGCACGTACTGGTCCTCCGACGCGGTCAAACGCGCGACGGGCAAGGGTCTCACGGGCGTCGCCAAGGACGGCATCATCCACCTGCTCAATTCCGGCAGCTGCTGCCTTGACGCGGCCGGCGAGATGACCGAGAAGGGCAAGCGCGTTTTCAAGAACTGGTGGGACGTGACGGAGAAGGACATGTCCGCCACGCTCAAGGCGACAAAGTGGGTCCCCGCCGGCGTGGAATATTTCCGCGGCGGCGGCTTCTCCAGCTCGTTCCTCACCCCGAAGGGTCTTCCGCTCACGATGACGCGAATCTCCATCGTGAAGGGGCAGGGCCCCGTTCTCCAGATCGCCGAAGGCTGGTCGGTGACGCTCGACCCGAAGCAGCAGGAGACGCTCATGAACCGCACAAATCCGGAATGGCCCTGCACATGGTTCGTGCCGCGTCTTACCGGCAAGGGTGCGTTCAAGGATGTCTACTCCGTGATGAACGCGTGGGCGGCGAACCATGGCGCGATCGCGTACGGGCATATCGGTGCGGACCTCATAACGCTCGCTTCGATGCTCCGCATCCCCGTGGCCATGCACAACGTGCCGGAAGACCAGGTCTACCAGCCCCATTGCTGGGGAATGTTCGGCTCGTCGGGCGATCCTACGGGCGCGGACTACCGCGCGTGCAAGAACTTCGGTCCGCTCTACGCGACCAACAGGTAATCTCCTTTTTTGGAGGCATTGTCAAATCCCCCCTCCTGCGAGGGGGGATTTTTGGTATAATACGCATCATGTCAGAATTTTTCGAGTTTGCGATGCTGTTCGCTTTCGGCTTTTCCTGGCCGTTTGCGATAATGAAAACATACCGCGCCAAGCGCGTTGACGGGAAGTCCCCTCTTTTCATGGCGATCGTGCTCGTCGGTTACGTGTGCGGAATAGCGGCCCGGCTCGTCGACTCCGATTCCGGCAACGATTGGCTCGCGTGGGTGTATCTAATGGACATGGCGCTCGTCTCGACAGATCTCACGCTTTATTTCCGCTATCTTCGCAGGAGCGGCATATGAAACTTTTCGTCGCGACGCACAACGCCCACAAAATCCGCGAGATATCGCAGATACTGCCGGGTTTCGAAATCGAGGCGGACGATCCCGAGGGTGTGGAGGAGAATGCGCCGGATTTCTCCGGAAACGCCCTCATAAAGGTGCGTGCGATCGCCCCGCGCCATCCCGGGTCGTGGTGCATGGCCGACGACTCCGGCCTCGAAGTCGAAGCGCTCGGCGGGGCGCCGGGCGTCAGGAGCGCGCGTTATGCCGGCGAGCCCTCCGATACGGCGCGTAACAACGCCTTGCTTCTTGCGAATCTCGAAGGTGTCGCCGACAGGCGCGCGAATTTCACATGCGCCGTGGCGCTTGTCGATCCTTTCGGGCGCGAGCATCTGGCGATCGGCAGATGTTTCGGCATAATAGCCCTTGCGCCGTCCGGCGCGGCGGGATTCGGATACGATCCGCTTTTCGTCCCGGACGGATACGGAAAGTCTTTTGCCGAGCTTTCGGCGGAAGAGAAAAACTCCATTTCACACCGCGGACGCGCTCTTGCCGAAGCGAGAAAAACCATCAAGGAGGTCGGATGAAACCCGAGACGATTGCAATTCCCATAGCCGCTCTTGTGATAGGCGCCGTGGCTGGCGGCGCGGTGGGATACGGGCTAGCGCCAAGGGACGACGGTTCGGCGTACGACTTGAACAAGCGCATAGCCGCTTTGACCGAAGATAAAAGAGATCTGCAGCAGAAGCTTGCCGAACTTAGAAAGTCGGGCGAGGACAGATTTGACGCAATTGGCGGCGAGGGACGGCTTGTTCCATTTTCGGCGAATGACGGCGCTGTTCCCTACCGGGGGGGCGGCGAAGTGCGCGATGCGACGGAAGAACAGGCCGAGCAGGTCCGAGAAGACGGAGGGGAGAGAGGTCCGCACGAAAGGATGAACCCGAAGGAGTGGGCCGAGATGATGAAAAAGGAGCATCCCGAGCAGTATGCAAGGATGACGAACGGGATAGCGAGGATGCGTCAGGCGCGAATAGACCGTGCGCAGGCGAAACTCGATTTCTTCGCCTCGATAGACATGTCCGGCATGAGCGAGGAGGACCGCAGCAAGGCGGAGTCGCTTCAGTCTCTGCTCGTCAAGCGCGAGGAGCTGATGTCTAAGATGGGCCCGGAGATGGACATGACGGACGAGGAACGCAACAATTTCTTCGCCGAAGTGCGCGAGACGGAGGAGTCGGTGAGGGAGCTCAACAGGGAAGTGAGAGAGGCTCTTCTGAAGCAGACTGCTGCTGTTCTCGGTCTTGACGAAGAAGCCGCCTCCGAGGTTGCGCAGACCGTTCAGGAGATTTACGAGGCGACAAGCAACGGACCGGGCGGGCCAGGAGGCCCGGGCGGACCGGGAGGTCCTGGCGGAGGGCGCCGGGGCCGCTGATTTTGCTTTGCGGCCATTGCCGTGCGCGCGGGATTTTGGTATAATTCATCCACTAAATTTCACAAGGAGAACAAGATGTCTGTCACGGAAGCGCTGGTAAACAAATTGAATGAATGTGCAGAGAAGCTCGACTTCGAGGAGGCGTTCAAGCTTGTGCGCGAAAATCATGCCGAGCTCGGGAAGAGCCTCTCCCCCGTTGGCGTCAGAGACGCATTGAAGAAGACGACCAAGGATCGCCTTCTTCTTTCTTTTCTGGACGGCGCCGGATTCGGCGAAAAGCCTCTGGACAAGGCGATCGTTGCGCTTGAGAAGCTCGCCGGATTCACCGTGAACTCTCTTGTCCTCTGCGATGCGTGGGGGCTCGGCAAGGTCAAGAGGGTAGATGACTTCTACCGCCGCATCACAGTGGACTTCAAGACGAAGCGCGGCCACCAGTTCACATACGCAGCCGCCGTCGACATGCTGGAATCGGCACCGGAGGGACACATCCTCGTCATGCGCGAATGCGACCGGGACGCGTTCGACATCCTCCTGAAGGAGAAGCCCGCCGATTTCGTCAAGGCCGTTCTCAAGAGCTGGGGCGACATGCCGCTTCCGCGCCTTGAGACCGTATGCGAGGCGAACGGTTTCGTAAAGTCCGTGAATTGGAAGAAATTCTGGGAGACGGCCAGGGCGGAGCTCAGGCGCGACGCTCTCGTCGACATTCCGGTGAAGCGCACGGATCCGATACGCCTCAAGGCGACGGTTGAGGATTACGGCGACAGCTGGCTTACCGCCTTCGCCCACGAGACGGACCCCAAACTCATTCTCGCCGGCGTGAGGGAATACGTCGGCCAGGGCAAATTCAAGACGGCAGACGAGCCGACAAAGGCGAAAATAGGCGAGCGGCTCGCCTTCGCGGTCACTGCCGCGCGGAAGGTCGATGACGCGCTTTATGCGCGCCTGGCGACCATGGTCAACACTCTCGGCTTCGCCACGCCGGCGGCGGACGAGATGCGCGGATATCTCTGGGACCGCAAGCGTTTCGTCAAGGCGGCCGCGCTTCTTCCCGCAAAGGACGTAGGCGCCATGATCGCTTTCCTCGCATGCAGCGACGAGGCGAAGGCGAAGCTTGCGACGGCCATTCCGGACTTCTGCTTCTCCGCCGTAAGCGAGATAGTCTCCCAGTTCGGGAAGGAGGAGAGCTGCCGCAAGGCCGTTGGCGATCTGATGCGCAAACCCAAGGCTCCGGCGACGCTTACGACGCTTCTTGTCGGGAAGTACGAGCAGTTCAAGGATTGGGCAGAGCTTCCTCCTCTCATCACTCTTCTCACCCACGCAATCGCGCTCGGCGAAGGGCGACAGAGCGGCGAGACTCTCAAGATGCAGAATCTCGTGCGCAGGCTTTTTGCGGACACGAAATGGCTCGAAAAGGTCTTCGGATGGCTTTCAGATGCCGACAAGGCCCTCTTTTTCGAACGTTTCCAGGCATCGATCGCATGGGATCCGTCAACCCACCACGCCGTCGTCGTGCGCATGACGCGCATCGCGCCGGCTTTGGAGTCCCACCTCGTCAAGGTGGAGAAAAAGCGCGAATACGCGCGAGTCACCTCTTTCCGCTCCTTTGCCATGCGCAAAGCCGAATATCTCAAGCTCATCAACGAGGACATGCCGGAAAACGTCCGCAAGATCGAATTCGCCAAGGGCTTCGGCGACCTCTCCGAGAACGCGGAGTACCAGTATGCGAAAGACGAGCAGCGCCAACTCATGCAGAAGCAGTCGATCATGCAGCAGGATCTGGAGGCGGTCAAACCTTCGGACTTCTCAGATGCGACGACTGAAGAGGTCATGCCTGGCGTCATGGTCGCGATCGCGACCGCAGAAGGCGAGAAGACCTATGTCATTCTCGGCGAGTGGGACAACGATCTGGACAAAGGCGTCATATCTTCCAAGACGCGACTCGCCCAGAACATGCTCGGCAAGAAGGCCGGCGACCAGTTTGAACTCCCCGGCGCCGAGGGTGCCGTCGCGTTCGGTACGATAAAGGAAATCAAGCCGCTTTCGGATGAAATCCGGGAGTGGATGAAACTTCCCGCAGGAATGCAAATCTGAAAGGAGGAACTCCCATGGCAGTAACGGTAGAATCCATTCCGGCCAAAAAGCCGACAAGAAGGTCTGCAGCGGCCAAGAAGGCTCCCGCACGCAAGCAGACTTCGGCCAAGGCGGCTCCGGCAGCTGAGAAGAGCAAACCTGAGAAGAAAACGCCGAAACGGGAGCCGCCGCGCATAACGCGCAAGGCGCCGATCGTCACCAAGGCTCCTCCGCCACCGCCTGTGGAGATGGATACGGCGTCTGCGGTAGCATTTGCGATGTCTATCGCGCAGGAAATGAAGCGAACCGCCAAAACAGAGGAGGCGAAGCGGACGGAAGGGGAGATACGCCTGTCCCGCAGACCCACTACGCGTGCGCACGGAGAGACCACCGTGAAGTTTCCCGATTCGGACCTCAAGGACTTCCGCAAGCGCCTTCTCGAAGCGCGAGATGCCGCGCTCGCCGGTGTAGACGCCATGAAAGCTACGGGTTTCAACGAGTCCGAAGACCACGAGGCCGACGGCGGCGACGGCACCAACCAGACGCTCCGCCTTCAGGCGCTCGGGCAGATGGGGAACATCAACCGCACCATCCAGCAGATTGAAGAGGCCCTGCATCGCATCGACGACGGGACATATGGAGTATGCACCGTCTGCGGACAGCTGATCCGCAAGCCGCGGCTCCTCAACCAGCCGTTCGTCCTCACGTGCATGGAATGCCAGTGCGAGATGGAGCGCAACGGCATAGGCTGATGAGGAAGTTCATCCTCGCTACCGTAGCGGTCCTCCATCTTCTGATACTGGACGCAGTCACCAAGGAATTGGCCGCGGGCTATCTCAAAGGAAGCCCCGGCCGTTCCGTGATCGACGGTCTGCTTGATTTTTCCTATGTGGAGAACAGAGGCTGCGCCTGGGGGATGCTTCAGGGGCATGTGTGGCCGCTTGCCGTTTTCGGAATGCTGGCGATAGCCTTTATCGCATGGAAACGCCGCGATCTCTTCTATCCCGGATCTTCGACAGGGCGCCGTCTCGCAGCGGGGGCATGGGCCGAATGCCTGCTTTACGCCGGCATAACGGGGAACCTTATCGACCGCGTATTCCGCGGCGGCGTAATCGACTTCATAGATGTCCACTGGGGAAACGCTTGGCACTTCCCGTGTTTCAATATGGCGGACATCTACATTACGTTCGCCGCAGGGCTTTTGATACTCCTGTCGGTTTCCGGCGAAAAGGAAAAAGAAAGCAAGGAGGAGAAGAGCGCGAAGGCCGCTCCCGGGCAATGACAGAGCGCGACGCCTTTCTTCTGGCGGGTCCGACCGCCAGCGGCAAGAGTTCGCTGGCCGCCGCCTTGGCGCGGGAAATGGGCGCTAAAATCCTGAGCGCCGATTCCATGCTCGTGTACAAAGGCATGGACATAGGGACGGCCAAGCCGTCGGCAGACGAGATCGCCGAGTTTTCCATGGGAGGGGTTGATATCGTCACGCCCGCCGACGAGTTCTCGTCCGGGGCATGGTTGCGGGCGGCGTCGGAGTGGGCCGGCGGGATTCCCGTGTCGACTCCGATTGTGATTGTCGGCGGCACCGGGCTGTATTTCTCCGCGCTTCTCCGTGGGTTGGACCGCAAGTGGGGAAAGCCTCCGCCGGAATATCCCGTGATCCGGATCGACCGCGAGGAGGTTCGCCGGCGCATAGCGCAGAGGCTCGACGCAATGTTTCTTGCGGGGCTGGAGGAGGAGAAGCGGCGCCTCCACGAGGAGTATCCGGTATGGTCGCGCACGGCATCGCTTGCGATCGGCTATCGCGAGGGTGACTGCAGGGAAAAGATCTTTGTGCGCACATGCCAGCTGGCGAAGCGGCAGGATACGTGGTTCAGGCATCAAGCCACCCCGCTTTACGTGGAGCCGACTGTGGAGGCGGTGCGCGAGTGCTGGCTTTCGCGCGGCCCTTGGCGCGTCCGTTTTCCGTGAATGCGGGCAGAGGTGAAGACACTAGCCAAGCGGCTCGTCGATATGATATAATATCAGCCGTTTTTGCGACTGTAGCTCAATTGGATAGAGCGTTGGCCTCCGAAGCCGAAGGTTGCTGGTTCGATCCCAGTCAGTCGCACCAATCTCCCCGTATGGCATGTTTTTTTGATATAATATCGTCCATATGAACGATATCAATCAAACGGACGATGTTCTTGTCGCCGGAGCGGGAATATGGGGCTGCACCATTGCCAGGCGTCTTGCCGAGGCCGGGCATAGGGTCGCGGTCTGGGAGAAGCGCGGCGCGCCGGGCGGGAATGTGCGTTGCGAGACCGATTCCGAGACGGGAATCGAGGTGCATGCGTACGGATCCCACATATTCCACACGCATGATCGCGAGGCATGGAATTTTGTCCGCCGTTTCACCGAATTCAACGGCTATCAGCACAAAGTGCTAGCCCGTCATGGAGGCAAAACGTACCATCTGCCGCTGGGGCTTGCGATGATAAACAAATTCTTCGGTGTGGAGCTCGAGCCGGGAGAAGTCGCCGCGTTCATGTCCGATGAAAAGCATTCCTCGGCGATATTCGATGCGTTCTTCCGCGGATACACCTCCAAGCAGTGGGGCAGGCCGCCGGAGGACATAGACCCTGCAATCATAAAGCGCGTGCCGGTAAGGAGCAACTACGACACGAATTATTTCAACGACTATTGGCAGGGGATACCTTCGGACGGCTATAACGCGCTGTTCGGGAGGCTGCTCGACCATCCGTACATAACCCTTGAGACGGGGCGAGAATTTTCAATCGACGACATCGGCTCATTTCCCGGGAAGGTATACTATTCCGGGCCGATCGATGCACTTTTCGGATACCGCTTCGGAGCCCTCCCATGGCGCAGCCTGCGCTTCGAGACCGAGCGTCTCGATATCGCAGACTTTCAAGGCACCAGTGTCGTGAATTACACGGAGGCGGAAGTTCCCTACACGCGAATCCATGAATTCAAGCACTACCATCCCGAGCTCAAGGATGTGATGGCGCGACCCAAGACCATAATCTGCCGCGAATACCCCGCCGAATGGAAGCCGGGCGACGAGCCTTATTATCCTGTAAACAATCGCGAATCCGCCGAGCTTCTCGAAAAATACCGGGAAGAGGCTGCGAAGCATCCGAATCTCATCATCGGAGGGAGACTCGGGCAGTACCGCTATTATGACATGGACCAGGCTGTGTCAGCCGCATTGAAAGTCGAAATATGAAAACAGCACTGCTTTTCGCCGCTATCTGCGCATCCCTAGAGTTGCTGGCCGAACCGTTCGGCGCAGTGAAGGAGATTGTCGGACGTGTCGCCGGCGATCCTTCGGTAATGGACAGATTCGTCTTCGAAAAGATGGATGGCGAAGGTGAAAAAGCGACGGTCGGCCCCGACTCTGAGGGGAGAAGAATCCTCATACGCGCGACATGCGAAAGCGCTGCGTCTTTCGCACTGGGGCGTTATATGCGCGATGTGCAGAAAAGCCACGTCTCGTGGTGCGGCAATCGCATTCCCGAGGAGTGGCCCGTCCCCGAAAAGACCTTTTCGGTCGCGCCGGCGGTGCCGGTGCGTTTCGCCTACAATTACTGCACTCTTTCGTACACGATGGCGTTCTGGTCCAAAAAGGAATGGCGCGACGAGTTGGACAGGCTAGCGCTTCATGGCTTCAATGCGGCATTGCTCGTAGCGGGTCTTCCTGAGGTATGGAGAGAGACGATCGGCAAGGAGGCTGCGGAAGGATTCATCTCCGATGAAGCGGCTTCGGCCTGGTGGCATATGGGAAATCTTCAGGGGCTTGGCGGACCGCTTCCGGACGAGCGCATCAAGGCGGATGCCGAGCTCGGGCGCTGGTTGTACGCCGAGATGAAAAAGCTCGGCATCGAGCCTTGCATACAGTCTTTTACCGGCCTGATTCCCGACGGATACGAAGGGCTTCCGGATGGTACGGCCGTCTTTGAACAGGGCAAGTGGCAGGGATACGCCAGGCCCGACATACTAAGCCCCAAATCGAAGGCCTTTGACGAACTTGCCGAAAAATGGTACCGGGCGCTCGCCAAGGTGTACCGTCCCGATCTGAACGGATACACTCGCTACATGGCCGGCGACCTTTTTCATGAAGGCGGCAGGAAGGGCGATCTGACGGACGCCGATCTCGCAGACGCGGCGCGCAAGATACAGGCGACACAGGCCGAACATTTCGGCAACGGCGGCTCGAACACGGTTACGTGGGTTCTCCAGAGCTGGCAGGGTTCTCCCTGCCAGGGGATACGCGACGGACTCGACCCTAATCGTTCATTGATACTGTTCTTGGACAAGGACATGTCGAGAACGGGGCCGGTTGCGGCAGACTACGTGAACAGGACAACAGACGAGCACATTCCCTGGATATGGGCCGAGGTGATGAATTTTGGCGGGAACACAGGGCTTTACGGCGGAGCGAGGCGTTTTGGTTCGCTCGCAAAGACGGGCTCCGATCCGGCGCATGCGGCGTCCTTCCGAGGTTACGGGATGCTCTCCGAAGGGCTGGAGACAAACGCAATCATGTACGATCTTTTTACGGATGGATTTTCATCTTCGCATGAAGGACCGGTCTTTTCGGAAAACCGCGAGGCTTGGATCGGAGACTTCGTGCTGCGCCGCTACGGCATGCGCAATGCGCGCCTGCAGACTGCCGTAAGGACGCTTCTTGCGACGGTGTGGGATTGCTCCAGATATCAGGAGGGGTGCGTCGAGAACATAATGTGCGCTGTTCCGGGACGGGACGTGAAGAGCGTCTCGAAGTGGGGCCCGAAGACCGGCACGCCTTACCGCACGGAATCCGTCCGCTTCGCCATGCATTGCTACGAAAGCGCCCTTGAGGGGAATCCGTCCCTGGCGGACGAAGAGACTTTCATGTTCGACAGATGCGAACTGCAGCTGCAGATTCTCGCCGATTCCGCCCGTCAGCTCAACGATGATGCGGTGAAACCTGGAGCGGCGCGCGATGAATTCATGTTCCTGTTCGACAAGGCGGAGTCGTTTCTTTCCGGATGCGAGAGGTGGACTCTCGACTGGCATCTTGCACGCACCGTCGCGACAGCCGGCGAGGCCGGCCGTCGCGGATACAGACGGATGGTCACAACATGGACCGGCGACTTCGCCACGGGACGTTCGTCTGGCCTGCGCGACTATGCCCACCGGGCATATTCCGGACTTCTGGACAAATATTACCGCAAGCGCTGGGAATGGTATTTCGAGCTTTGCGACGGAAAGATTTCCGAAGGCGAGTACGAAAGCCGGCTGAAGCGTCTGGACGATGCGGTGCTGGATGGGTCAGCCTTCGAAAAACATGAATGAAAGGGCAACTTCAATGAGGAAAACATCATTCGCGTCTCTCATCGCAGCGTCTTTTGGGCTTGCAGCGTCTGCAGGCATCGACCTAAAGTCAAAGACGGATCTTGGATTTGCCGAAAAATACGCGTTCTCTCCAGACCGCGCATCTCTTGTGGCAACTTTGAAGCCCGATTCTCCGGAATGGTTCACCTATTCGATTCTGCTTGCGCAGACGGAGGGCCGCCTCGCCGATGCGAAGGCGCTTTTGAAGCGCTGGGAGGGCTTGTCGAAGCTCCTAGACCGCGGGACTTTCCTCGCGCTCGAAGGCCGCGAGACCCTCCTCGAGTGGAACAGCGAAAAACCTGATTTGTCAGGCCTTCGCAAAGCCCTCGGGAATGCGGGGATAACGGTCAATTCCATTCCGCGCGAAACTCCTCTCAAGCCCGACACCTACCCCTCGAAGCTGGATCCGGCGGAAGTGTCGTTCGACGCCTTCAAGAAGGAGGATTCCGGTCTTTCGGGCTCCTTCGCCTTCCTAAAGGACGGCGAGTTCGATCCCCACGACCGCAATCTCCTCCCCGATACGCCGGGGCTCCTGGAGAAGGCGATTGATTATCTCAAGAACGGGAAGGGGGTGTTCCGCAACTCGGCCGTATTCTCGTCGTTCGTCCCTGAGCAGCTCTCCCGCGTGGCGGCCGCCCTCAAAGGCACCAAAGCCGACCTTCGCGGCAACGAAGCGTACGCGAGGATAATGCTCTCGAAAATCAGCTTGTGCGCAGAGGACGATCCTGATGATTGCGAGACCGCCCTGGAGCTCGCGCGCGCGAGGGTAGGGTTCGTCTCGACCCTCCTCCCCGCGCTCAACGCAATCAAGAAGGCGGAATACGCAAAGTACTTGGAGCTTATGCTCGAGCGCGGCGAGGCGTCGATCGCCAAGGAAGAGTTCAAGACCTACCTCGAGCTCTCGGTTCCGAACCGCCCCAACGCCAGGGCTCCCGTTGACAGTCTCGTCAGGGCTTACATCTCCTTCTACCGTCGAGCGAACGAGGATTTGTCGCCGTATTCAGGCCTCATTGAAGAGCGCGCGCTCGTCAAGCTCATCGAAGAGACCGAGCTCCTCATGGGCGTCGATGCGGAAGAAGTCGATACGTCCGTATTCACGCCCGCTGAATTCAAGGAAATCCAGGAGCGCGTCGAACTCGAGTGGCTCAAGTCCAACCCGAAGACATTCGCGGCGGATGACGACGTGACTCTCGGAGTTGACGTAAAGAACGTAAAAAAGCTGCGCATTTCGATCTACGAGCTCGATCCCTTCGCCGCGATGAGAGTCGTCGACGGAGAGCTTACGACCGCGCTCGACCTCGACGCCGTAGTCCCCACCTCAGTGAGGATGGTCGACTATTCCGAAAGAGCCATCCTGCGCCATACGGAAAGGATATCCTTTCCCGAACTCAAGAAGCGGGGCGTGTATGTGGTCGACATAGCCGGGAACGGCGTTGCGAGCCGTGCGCTAGTGAGGAAAGGTTCGCTCAGAGTCTCTGTCGCCAAAGACGGAGCGGGGTATGTGTTCAAAGTCTTCGACGAGAAGGGGGAGCTCAAGAAGAATTCCTCTTTGCGCTTCGGCGAGACTGTGTTCACCGCCGATGAATCTGGCGAAATCGCGCTTCCCTTCGCTCCCGACGAGAGGAGCCAGGGCCGCAAGAAGGCGATTGCGACCGACGGAAGGCTCGCGGCCGAAGTCCATTTCGACCATGAATGCGAGCGCCTCGGCCTTGAGCTCGCCATCGTGCTCCCCGCCGAGAACATGGTGGCGGGGATGAAGGCGAAGGCGCTCCTCTCGCCTTGTCTCACGGTTAACGGCGTGAAATCGCCGATCGCCCTCCTTGAAAATCCCGTCCTTACGCTCGCTTTCGAAGACTTCGACGGCCGCGAAAGGGTGAAGACCTTGAGGGGCTTTTCGCTCTCCGACAGCGCCGAGACGCCTGTCGAATTCACCGTCCCCGAGAGAATCCGCTCCGTCTGCTTCACGCTTTCGGGCTCGGTCAAGGAAGCGTCGAGCGGTAAGCCCCGCCAGCTTTTTGCTAGGGCGTGGCACGGCTTCAACGCCGTGAGGACCACCGACTCCATAGTTCAGCGCTTCCTTTTGAGGACGGCTTCGGGGTGGAGACTCGAGCTCCGCGGGCTATCCGGCGAGCCGCTCGCCGCCAAGGGCGTGGAAGTCGCCCTGACCCACCGCGCATTCAGCCGCGAAAAGCGAGTGCGCCTGCAGACCGACGCGAAAGGCACGGTTGATTTGGGGCCTCTCGCCGACATTGAGCGCATTTCGGTGAAGGACTCGGAGGGCGAAAGCACGTGGAACATATCGGACGATGTTTTCCTCCCCGCGAGTTTAGAGGCGAGGGAGGGGGAGGCGATTGCCATTCCTCTCAAGGGGCTCTTCGCGGGCGAGTGGCCCGGGGCGAAGGATCTCAGGATGAGGGCGGCTCTCTTCGAGGTGAACAAGGCGGGCGAGCTCATCGCCGACAGGTTCTCGGCCCTCTCTTACGACAAGGGCTTCCTCGCGATGCCGGCCCTGAAGGCGGGCGAGTACGTCCTCGTTCTCAGGGACAGGGGGCTTTCTTCGCGCATAAAGGTTTCGCGCTCGCCCATCAAGGCGCCGGAGAAGCGCGTCGCCATCGCTTCGGCCGAGGTCGACTCCGCGAGGGTCCTCAAGGTGGTCCTCGATTCGTTCGACGGCGATACGCGCGTACACGTCTTCGGTTCGCGCTTCTACCTCGACCCGGGAGCCGTCTCGCCTGCCGAGGCCCTGAGGCCGTATCTTAGGAGCGGAACGTCCGATCGCGAGGCCAAGGGGGAGAGTCTCTCCGACTATGTGTCAGGGCGCGACCTCGGCGAGAGGCTCAGGTACATAATGGAGCGCCGCGACGCTGAAGGGAAAATCGGCAACATGCTCTTCAAGCCCTCGCTCCTCCTCTCGCCTTGGAACGTCGCGGAGACGGCCACCAAGGACGTGACGCTCAGGGGCGGCTCCGCCTACGGCGGCGTCGCCAAGAATAGTGCCCCGAACGAAGCCATGGCGCCAATGTGCGAGCCCGAGTGCGAAGCCGCCGACGTCATCGGCCCCGGACCCGGGATGTGCCGCGACTTCCTTGCCGAGAATGGGCTCCTCCTCACGAATCTGAGGCCCGACGAAGCGGGAAGGATCGAAGTGAAGCTTCCAGGGGGCTTCCAGGACATAAGAGTTGTCGCCGTCGGGCCCGCCAACCTCGACGAAGCGTCGATCGTCCTCGAGGCAGAGGAGATAGAGCCGCGCAACCTCGCGTACGCAAAATCGTCCGCGAGCTCCAATTCGAGGACTTGCGAATCGATGGAGGAGCTATTCGACCTCGCGGCCGCGCTCGGCGCGAACATCGGCGAATTTGCGCCTCTCGCGAAGTGGGCGTCGCTCGCGGAAGGGGAGAAGAGGGATTTCTATTCCCTCCATATCTCGCATGAAGTCGACTTCTACCTCTACATGAAGGACAGAGTCTTCTTCGATTCCGTCATCGTCCCCCACCTGAAGAACAAGCGCCGCAAAGACTTCATGGACAAGTGGCTCTTAGGCGAGGATTTGTCCGAATGGGCGATCCCCGTCAAGTTTGACGATTTGAACGCCCTCGAGCTCAATCTCCTCGCCAGGCGCATCCCCTCGCTCGCGGGCGCGATAGAGCGGCGGATGAAAGACCGGGTCGAGGAGTTTCCGACTTCCCCGGATCGCTATGACACCGTCTTCGCTATAGCCCTAGGCGATGCGGCCGACCGGAATATAGCGGCGGAAGGCGGCGCATTCAGTGAAATGCAGAATATGGTCGAAGCATCCGATTCGCTCGTCACGAGAGGCGGTGGCTTCGGCCCGGCCGCGGCTCCGAGGGCCATGAGGGCGATGAAGACTCTCGCCAGCCGCAAAAGCCGCCAGCTCTACCGTCCGCCGGAGCGCACGCGCGAGTGGGTCGAGTCGTATTGGTGGAAGACGAGGCTCGGCGAAAGCGCAGTTTCGCTCATCCCGGTCACGGAATTCTGGGCGGGGCTCGAAGCTAAGAACTTCCCTCTCGCGGGGACGACTCTCTCCGCCCAGCTTTGCGCGCTCGCTTTCATCGAACCGCCCGTCGCCTTCACGCGCCTCGACGGCGGGAAGGACGCCTCCCTTGTCGAGACCGTCCGCTACCGCGAAGGTATCGACGGCACGGAAGCGAAGGAATTCTTCAAGGGCCGCAAGTACGAACTCGTGAAGCTCGTCACCAACCCGACGTGCGAGGACGTGCGCGCGAAAGTCGAAGTCGAGATTCCCGAAGGCGCTATCGCCCTCTACGGGGCGCCGGGGCTCGTCGAGAAGACGCTCGAAGTGAAGGCGTATTCGACAGAGAGGCTCGACGCGGAATTCTACTTCCCCTACGGAAAGGAGGCGGCCGAGGAAGAGCGCGCCAGCTGGGAGTGGATTTCGCAGAACGCCCCGAAGGGCGAAGTCCTCAAATATCTCAAGGAGAAGAATCTCGCGAACGTCGATCTCGGGCGCATGCAGTGGCGCATGGCCGACGGCGAATTCGCCCAAAAGGCGCTCGAAATCCTCTCCGAGCGCGGAGAATTCTCAGGGGAGCTCTGGCTCGCGGGCTTCATCTGGCGTGACGCCTTCGACGAAAAGCGCGTCGTTGAAGCGCTTTCTAGGGGCGATGTGAAGCGCCGCCTCAAATATTTCGGGCCATATCTCGACTCTCCTCTCGTCAAGATCGACCCGGAAACGACCTTCGCTTTCGAACACAAGGAATACTGGCCGATAGTGAACGCCTACGCCCACAATTTGAGCGGGAAGGTGATGATAGCGAACGAAGGGCTCAAGGCCGAGTACAGGGATTTCCTCGATACGCTCGCGGCGAAGAAGACGCTCTCTCCCCGCGACAGGCTCCTCGCGGCGGTGTATCTCATAGCCCAGGAGAGGATCTCCGAAGCGAAAGTCCAGATCGCTCTCGCGGGCGACGCCGAGGGAGAGATGGCGATGCAGCTCGACTACATCGAAGCCTATCTCGCGTTCTCCGAGGGCGATCCTGCACGCGGGCGCGAAATCTCGAAGAAGTACGTAAACTATCCAGTGAAGCTCTGGCGCGAGCGCTTCGGCGAGATGATCTCGACTGCGGCGGAGGCGCTTGGCGAGGAGCCGATGGCGAAGAAGTCCGACGCCGATCTCGCCCCATCCATATCGCTCGAGGAGAAGGACGGAGAGCTGATCGTATCGAGCGAGAATCTCGACGAAGTGGTCTTGAAGGCATATCCGGTCGATGCGGAAATCGCGTTTTCGAAGGATCCCTTCGGCTCGGCCGGGAAGGGGCGGGACGTCGCAAGATGCATGAAGAGCGCCTGGGAGAAGAAACTTGAACCGGGATGCGGCCGGGTGAAGATTCCCGCCGAGCTCAAGTCCGGCGGCCTTGTAGTCGTGGCCGAAGGGGCCGGCGGAAGGGCGGAGGCGAGGCTTGAGCTCATGCCGCGCGAATTTGAGGTGCAGATCGTCAAGGAGTACAGGCAGCTGCGCGTCAAGGACTTGGAAGGGAAGCCACTCAAGGGCGCGTACGTGAAAGTCTACGCGAGGGGCGAAGGCGAGGCCGTCTTCCACAAGGACGGCTACACCGACCTTCGCGGCGCGTTCGACTATGCTAGCGTCACGACCGACTCGGCCTTTCGTCCCTCCGAATACGCCGTCATGGTCCTTTCCGGTTCGCAAGGCTCGGCTGTTCTCCGCATCAGGGAGTGACGCTGTTGGCAAATCGCGTCAAGTGTGGTATAATAAGCCCAATCAACAAACTACAGGAGGTTTTCGCATGGGCAAAGCATCTGTCGAGGTCGTCGATTTCGGAGTGACGAAATATGGCGAGAAGGCGAAGAAGTACATTCTCAACGGCGCCGGCGGCGTGGTTCTGGAAGTCAGCGACTACGGCGGTAAAGTCGTAAGGCTTTTCACCCCTGATCGCTCGGGAGCGATGAAAGACGTGGTTGTAGGCTTCGACGACCCCTCTGGCTGGGACAGCGGCGACCCGTACTGGGGGTGCATCATAGGCCGCTACGGAAACCGCATAGCAAACGGTGTCTTCACTATGGACGGCAAGGAATACAAGCTTCCTGCGCTCAACAACGCCCCCGCGGGGATTGGATGCAACCTGCACGGCGGCAAACGCGGTTGGGATGCGTACGTGTGGGATGCGGAGCCTTTCGTCGACGGCGACGATGTTGGCGTGGTTTTCACCCACACCTCCCCAGACGGAGATGAAGGTTTTCCGGGAGAGGTCAAGGTCAAGGTGACGTACACGCTCACGGCCGGCAACGTATGGCGCGTAGACTACGAGGCCGTTCCCGACAAGAAGACCCCGATCAATATGACCCAGCATGTCTATTTCAACTTCAAGGGGGAGTCTGGAGGGACGATCGAGGATCACATCCTCACGATCGACTCCTCCAAGGTGACGCCTGTCGATCCCGGTCAGATTCCGACGGGGGAAATCGCTCCTGTCGAGGGGACGCCTTTCGATTTCCGCAAGGGGATGCGCATAGGGGAGAGAATCAACGAGAAGAACGAACAGCTTGAATACGGCCGTGGCTACGATCACAACTGGATACTTGACAAGGGCGTGATGGCCGGTGGAGCCGGCGGACTGGTCCGTGCGGGGAAGCTGGTGTGCCCGTTGAACGGACGAGCGCTCGAGGTCTGGACGACCGAGCCGTGCCTGCAGGTATACACGTCGAACTGGTCCGACTGGAATCAGACGGCAAAGGGCGGCGAACATCTCTCTTTCCGTTGCGGCATCGCGCTCGAGACGCAGCATGCGCCAGACTCGCCGAACAAGCCACAGTGGCCTACGACTTTCGTCGAAGCCGGCGCGACCTACCGCACGACAACGGAATTCCGCTTCTTCACGGAGGGCCCGTCGGACAAATGACGGTGGTTTTCCAGGGTGAGCGCGTCGATACGGATGATGCGACCGTCGGGGAGTTCCTCGCCGGTCGCGGCATATCCGTTTCTGGTTGCATGATCGAGTACAAAGGTGAAATCCTTTCCGCAGACGTCGCTTTGTCCGTCCCGCTTGAGGCAGGCGCTGCGCTTGACGCGTACCGCATCTGCGCAGGAGGTTGAGCGGAATGTCGCCGAATCTTTACCTGACGGTCGCCGAACGCACGCTTCTGGAATCGGCATGCGTAGGTATCGCAGGCGCAGGAGGGCTCGGCTCTAACTGCGCAGCCCTTCTTGTGCGCGCGGGTGTGAAGCGCCTGGTGATAGCAGACTTCGACACGGTCGGCGAATCGAATCTCAACAGACAGTTTTTCTTCCTCGACCAGGTTGGCATGAAGAAGGTTGACGCCCTAGCCAGGAATTTAAGGCGGATAAACCCTGAAGTTGCGCTTGAGCTGCACAACGTCCGTCTCGATGCGGAATCTGCAGTCCGCATATTCTCTCCGTGTACGCATGTTGTGGAGGCTCTCGACGGTGCGGCCGAGAAGGTTATGCTTTACTCTGCGCTTTCTTCAAAGCCCATGGCCGGCGCGAGCGGCATAGCCGGATGGGGGCGTTCTTCTGCGATCGGTACGAGGCGCATCGGCGGCAACCTCGTTCTCGCGGGGGACATGGAAAGCGCCGTTTCGCCGGATTGCGCGCCGCAGTCTGCGCGCGTCGCCATCGCAGCCGCAATCGAGGCGAACACGATTCTCGCAATGATTTTGGGAAAGGATATCTGAAAAATGAAAGATCTTGTCATAGGCGGACGGAAATTCACGAACCGCTTTTTCCTCGGAACCGGAAAGTTCGCCTCTCGCGGACTCATGGAGAAGGCGCTGGAGGCGTCCGGAACCGAACTTGTCACCACGGCCCTGACGCGCGTGCATGAAAACGACGCGGAGCATGACGACATCCTCTCCGCAATAGACCGCTCGAAAACCGAAGTCATGCTGAATACGTCCGGGGCGCGCAATGCTGCGGAGGCCGTGAAAATCGCGAAGATAGGAAAGGCGGCAGGCTACGACTGGGTGAAGATAGAGGTTCATCCCGATGCCCGCTACCTTCTTCCCGATCCGGTCGAGACGCTCAAGGCCGTGGAGGAATGCGCGAAGATGGGGATGATAGTCCTCCCCTACATCAATGCCGACCCTGTCCTTGCCCGCCATTGCGAAGAGGCGGGTGCGGCGGCGGTGATGCCTCTAGGCTCGCCAATCGGATCCAATCGCGGAATCAGGACGCGCGACATGATTGAGATCATTGTCGAGCAGTGCCGCGTGCCTGTCGTCGTCGATGCGGGGATAGGACTCCCGTCGCATGCGGCGGAGGCGATAGAACTTGGTGCCGATGCCGTTCTCGCCAATACCGCAGTCGCCGCCGCGGACGATCCCGTGGCGATGGCCAAGGCGTTCAATCTTGCGGTGCAGGCGGCTGAACTTGCGTTGCGTGCCGGCCCTCCCGTGGCGCGAACGACAGCCTCGGCCACATCACCCATGGATATCTTCAAGTAAGGAAGAAAATGTTTCCTCTTCTCAAATACACCGAAGGGCAGGTTCTTGAGTATTTCTCGCGCGTAACGGCGGAGATGGTCCGCGCAAGTCTCCGGAAAGAGCGTTGCGACTGGTTCGATCTTCTCAATCTGCTTTCTCCGGCGGCGTATCCGTTCATGGACGAGATGCGCGAAAGGGCGAGAAAGGCGAGAATACGCTATTACGGGAAGACCGTGAGCGTATATGCGCCGCTGTACATAGGCAATACATGCGTAAACCACTGCAAATACTGCGATTTCCGCCGCGAGCACACCGGGACGGTCAGGCGGAACCTGACGATGGACGAGATTCGCACGGAGGGCGAAGCCATAAGGGCCGGCGGGATCGACTCCCTGCTCATCGTCGCAGGCGAGGACCCGGTTGTGAATTCCGTGGAGCATCTCGCGGAGGTCGGGCGCATGCTCAAGAAGATGTTCTCCAACCTCTCGCTTGAAGTGGCCCCTCAGTCCGAAGAAGGCTATCGCGAACTTTTCAGGTCGGGGTACGAGTCGCTGACGTGTTTTCAGGAGACTTACGATCCTGTTCTGTACAAGGAGATGCATCCGGCGGGGCCGAAGTCCAACTACACATGGAGGCTGTGGACGCAGCTTCGCGCCGGCAAGGCCGGCTTCCGCACCCTCGGCTGTGCGTTTTTGCTCGGCCTCGGGCCTTGGCGCCCCGAAGCCGCGTCGCTAGGCGCCCACGCGTTCTATCTGATGAAGGAGTGCTACGAGTCCAAGGTGCAGTTCGCCTTTCCGCGTTTTTGCAAGGTAGAAGGCGGATTCGTCCCGCCATGCGAGGTCGACGAGAGGGATGTCGATCTCATGATGCTTGCGTTCAGGATAGTCTTTCCGCAAAGTTGCATGACGGTCTCAACGCGCGAAGCGCCCAGATTCCGCGACTATATCGTGCAGGTTGCGGCCGACAACATGAGCGCAGGAAGCCGCGTGACGCCCGGCGGATATGCCGTGCTCGAGAAGGAGCACGCATCGGATGTCGCGCAGTTCACGCTTACGGATCGCCGTACGCCAGCCGAGGTTTATGCTGCAATCAAGGCGAACGGGCAGGAGGTCGTCTACAAGAACTGGGACAACCGCATCTGAACGATGACCCGTTGTTTTTTTTCGCCGTCCCGTTGACTTCCTGCGGAAAGGTTTGGTATAATATGCGCCTGTTGCAGGAGAGATGGCAGAGCCTGGTTGAATGCACATGACTCGAAATCATGCATACCCGCAAGGGTATCGGGGGTTCGAATCCCTCTCTCTCCGCCAGCCGCATAGCGGCCGTTACGTCGTAAGCGGGCGTAATTCAATGGCAGAATAGGAGCTTCCCAAGCTTCTTACGTGGGTTCGATTCCCATCGCCCGCTCCACTTTAGGGAAATGGTTTTCTCAGGTTGTCAGGCATGCTGAAGAGACTTTCAGTATCCAATCTCGCCGTAGTTGAAAAGGCCGAGGCGGAGTTCGCCTCGGGTTTGAATGTGCTTACGGGCGAGACGGGCGCAGGCAAGAGCGTTCTCATGCGGGCTCTTGAGCTCGTCCTTGGTGCGCGGGCCGATGCGTCTGCCGTCCGCGACGGCGCAAAAGAGGCCGAGATAGAGGCGGATTTCGGCGATTGCGTCATTCGGCGTGCCATTTCCGCCGATGGGCATTCCAGGGCATGGATAAACGACTCGGCTGCGTCCGCCACCGAGCTTAGGGCCCTGGGCCGCACGCTCGTGGACGTGCATGGTCCGCGCGCGAACCAGCTTCTTCTCGAGGAAGGCTTTCAGCGAAAGAC
The DNA here is from genome assembly GCA_024694365.1 of Kiritimatiellia bacterium. Lineage (GTDB taxonomy): Bacteria > Verrucomicrobiota > Kiritimatiellia > RFP12 > UBA1067 > UBA1067. The sequence goes on along the minus strand of JAILJX010000041.1, from coordinate 32,354 downwards.
GCTCGATTCATATGGCCGCTGCGCCGTTGCGGAATACGGCGCGGCATGGGCCGAGCTCGGGCGCATCCGTGCCGAGATCGGCTCATTGGAGGCTGTTTCGCCGGATGGCGACATGGCGGATCTGCTGGCTTTCCAGGTTTCAGAGCTTGAAGACGCGTCTCTATCGTCAGAAGACGAGGATTTGCCGGCGCGTCACGCCGCCGCCTCCCATGCAGGCGAGATCGTCGCCGCAGCCAACGGCATAACTGAAGCTCTCGGCGGCGACAGCGGCGCAGCAGACATTCTTGTGCGACTCCAACCGAAATTCGCCGCAATCGCAAGGCACATGCCCGAGGCGTCAGGCTGGGCTGTCGAAGCCGAGGAAATCACGGTCAGGCTGCAGGAACTTTCCCGTACCGTGGCCGATGCCGCCGCCAAGATCGACACCAATCCCGTCGAGTTCGCGGAGATGGACGAGCGGCTCGCCGTCGTCAATAAGCTCAAGCGCAAATATCTCAAGAGCGGCGGCACTGTCGCAGATCTGATCGCTCTCGCCGCCTCCAAAAAGGAGAGGCTTTCGGCCATTGAAGGGCGCGACACGAAGCTTGCGGAGTTGCGGAATCTGGAGAAATCCGCACTCGCCAGAGTGATGTCCGAAGGGATGAAGCTTGCCTCGGCCCGCCGCGACGCCGCGGCGCGGCTGGCGAAGGCGGTCACAAAGGAGCTGCGGGATCTCGGTTTTCTCAAGGCGAAATTCGGCGTCGATGTAGCCGCTGCCGAACCGTCCCCATCGGGGTGCGATTGCGTTACGTACCTCTTTGAACCGAATCCCGGCGAAAGCGCGAGGCCTCTCTCGGCGATCGCCAGTTCAGGGGAAATAGCGCGCGTCATGCTTGCAGTCAAGGGCGTGCTCGCCGCACATGACGCCACCGGTACGCTCGTTTTCGACGAGATAGATGCGAACATAGGCGGCGAGACCGGCTTTGCGGTCGGCGAGAAGTTGCGCGCCGTCGCCAGGCACCGGCAGGTGATTGCGATAACGCATCTTCCGCAGAGCGCCGTTTTCGGAGATCGCCATCTCGTAGTCGTCAAACGTGTATCTTCCGGGCGCACGCGAACGACGATATCGCAGGTGGAGGGTGATGCGCAAACCGATGAAATTGCGCGGATGCTCGGCGGAGGAAAGACGGCGGATGCGGTCCGCCGGCACGCCGAAGAGCTGCTGTCGCGCGCCAAGACCGGCGGTCTTGGAAAAGGAAGAAGTTGAATTGGCGGCGTTTCCCCGTGAATGTGCGCCGCAACGGAAGAGAAAAGAAGGGAAATGAACATGGGAAGGCAAAGGAAACTTCAAGGATTGTCGCTCGAATGGAGCGCCAAGTCGCTTGCGCCAGTCGCTTTGACGGAAGACATTTTCGAAGCGGGCAACAAGACCGTCGCAGATGTCCTTTCTTCGGTTACGGGTTCGGAAAAGCCCCGCGTGATGCTGGTCGCAGACCAGAATGTCGTTCAGCGCACGGAAAGTCTGGGTCTCGCGATAGGCAGATATGTGCAGGAGCATGGAATTTCGCTTGCGGGCGCACCGGTCGTGATTGGAGGCGGAGAGAAGATCAAGAACGACGACATGCAGACGGTTCGCCGCATTGTTCGCGCCGCCCTTGACGCCAAGATAGGCGCGACCGACGCGATAGTGGCCATAGGCGGCGGAACGCTTCTCGATGTTGCAGGGTATGCCGCGGCGCAGGTGCGCGGGGGGGTTGGGATCGTGCGCGTCCCCACCACTCCCGCATCTATGGTGGATGCCGCCTTCGCCTCGAATGCGGCGCTTGACGACGTCAACATCAAGGACGCTTTGCGGGTGCCGTGCCGTCCGGCCGCGGTCATCATCGACACGGCCTTCGCCGACACGGTCCTCGACGGCGTGTGGCGCGGAGGTGCTGGAGAGCTCGTGCGCTTTGCGGCCGTTTCCGACGCCACGCTGATGAAGAAAATCGCGAAAAACGCCGGCGCCCTGAAAGAGCGCGATGCCGGCTGCCTTTTCGAGCTGGTTCGGGATTGCGTCAGCGGCCGCGTCAAGAATGGCGATTCCGGTTTTGCCCAGTGGTGCGCTGCGCGGTTGGAATCGATGAGCGGCTACAAGCTTCCCCACGGCTATGCAGTGCCGATAGCAATATGCATAGATTGCGCATATGCCGTCGCGCGCGGCATTCTCGAAGAGTCCGATCAGGAAATCATCTGCGGCGCGCTTGCGGAATGTGGCGCTCTGGACGGACTCCCCCACAGCCACCATCTATTGTCCCAGGCGGAGAATATCCTTTATGGTCTCGATGCCTGGCGCCTCGCCACAGGCTCCGAAACGGTCATCCTTCCTTCCGGAATCGGCAAGTCTGCTGCGGAGGGTTGCCCGGACAGGGATGTTTACAAAAAAGTCATAAAAGATTTCCTTGCCGTTTCCACGAACGCCTAAATTTGATAAAATACCGCTCATGAGAAAGATTACAGTTTTCGCATTTTGTGCTGCGATCGCCTCTGCGGCGTCCGCAGTGGATGTCACGGCCGTCAACGTGAAGATTCTCGACAGTTTCGGAGGAGACTCCAGCCAAGTGCTGTCCCGATGCCAAACCAAGCCAGGGCTGGCGTACGACCCTGCGACCGTTTCTCGGGACGTCAATTCGCTGAAGGATTCGGGTGAATATCAGGATATTTCGGCAGAGGCCGAATACAAGGACGGCGGAGTGGTCGTTACGTTCGGAGTCTTCCGCAAGATGCGCTGGCAGGGCCCGCTTGCCGTGCAGGGCAATGAGGCGCTGGGTCTTTCGAAGATACTTGACGAATCGGGGCTCAAGGAAGGCAAGCTTTACGGCGAGGCGGAGTTTGCCGAGGCTGCAGAGAAGGTCCGCAAGGCCTACCGCAAGAAAAGCCATCCGCGTGCGACCGTCACGCCTCTTGTGAAGGCTTTGCCCGGCGGGAATGACTGTACGCTTGTCTTTTCGGTCGATGAAGGTCCGGAGATGGACGTTGTCGGCTGGTCCTTCGATGGAGCCGTGCCGGACAGGAAATGGTACAAGGCTTTGGATCTTTTCGGTTCCGAAGACGCAGACTCGAAGCTTCACGAGTCGGATTTGCGCGAAGTGATCGGAGTCTATCCGTGGTGGGACCCGCGCTGCTGGTTCGGTGACGAGCCTGGGACCGCGCAGGAGCTTGCCTCGGCCGCAGAGAAGGTCGCGGCGCACTATGCCGACCAGGGCTATCTTGACGCCGTGGTGAATGGTCCCGAGCCTATAACGGACGAGGATGGTGGCGTAATATACGTGTACACCGTCTCTCCGGGTGTCAGGTATACCGTCGGGTCGGTTTCGATAGAAGGCGTAAAGAGCCGTCCCGTGGGCGAAATCGAATCGGCGAGCGATCTCCCGAAGGTGGGAGACGTCGCAGGCGCGAAAGCGCTGTCTGATGCCGCCCACAGCATAGAGGTGGCGGTGGGGTCCGGAGTTCTCGGCCTTGCCGAATCGCGCGTGTCGGTCCGCACCATACCGCGCGACGGAGAGACTGACGTGGTGGACGTGGTCTTCAGCGTCACCGAAGGCATCCCAGTCGTCATCGACCAGATTCACGTAAGGGGCAATGACTATACGAAGGACAAGGTCATCCGCCGTGAAATCACGTTCGATCCCGGCGTGCGGATGCTTTCCGATGAGGCGGAGAAATCGAAGAGGAAACTTGAGAATCTCGACTATTTCTCGCGCGTAAGGTATTATCTGAGGGACAATGGGCGCGGCAAGGATGAGACCGGTGCGGCATACCGCGAACTTGTGTATGAAGTGGACGAGAAGAATACCGGCAACTTCATGGCGGGCGTCGGCGCCGGATCTGTCGACTCGATATATTTCTATACCGAGCTGCAGCAGGCCAATTTCGATCTGTTCGCGCCCGGCAAGCTTTTCCGCGGTGCCGGACAGAAGGCTCGCGCGTTCGCCCAGGCCGGTCCGAGAATCCAAACCTACGAGGTTTCAGTGACGGAGCCATGGCTCTTTGACCGCCAGCTCGAACTCACGGTCGGGGCGTACCGCCGTCAGCGCTGGTATGACGAATACGACATTATTCGCTCCGGCGCCGAAGTATCCCTCGCGTATCCCGTCAAATTCTGGAATCCCGCGCGCATGTGGAACGATCGCGCCGATCCTTACGTCAAATTCGGCAGCTTCGGCGTGCGCTTCTCCGGCGAGTTCATCGAATTCGACGACATAGAGCACGGTGAGTGGATGTACAAGGGCCGTACGGTCTCCCTCAAGCAGGAAGACCGCGAATACGGCGATGCGTTCGAAGGCGTCGCGCGGCTGTTCTGGTCGAGGAGCACGACCGACAGCAATCGCCGTCCGACCACCGGTTCGCGATCCAACATCCACTTCGACCTTGCCGGCGGAGACAACAACTACTGGCGCCTTGGATTCAGCCACCGCAACTACTTCACGACATGGAAGCGCTACCGCCATGTCCTCATGGTCTCCATGCGCGCCGAGACGATAGATGCGTTCTCCGATGACGTGCCGATCTACAACAGGATGTTCCTTGGCGGCCCGAAATCCATCCGCGGCATCGAATACCGCCATGTTTCCCCGTTTGCCCGCCGCTACAGAAATGAAGAGCTCGTGAACTCCTACACCCCATGGGGCGGACAGACGCTCGTCTGCGCCAACATGGAGTACACGGTTCCCATCGTCCGCGATTGGGTCGCCATCGCCGGTTTCTCCGACATCGGCAGCGTCGGTGCCGACGAGTTCGATTTCGACCTCGGGGACAACTTTGCGTGGACCGTCGGTCTCGGGCTGAGGATTTACATTCCGCAGTTCCCGATCCGCCTCGATTTCGCAACGCCTGTCAAGAAACCAGACCATGCCGACAAGGAAGTCTTCAGTTTCACCATCGGCTACGACTTCTGACGATCGCTTTCAAGGAAAACACATCAAAGGAAAAGAGAATATGAAGAGACTGGTTTTTGCCGCCTTTGCGGCCATTGCCCTTGCGGCTTCGGCCGAACTTAAAATCGGCACCGTGGACATGATGCTGCTCGTGCGCAACCACCCGAGCTACGAAATCAACCGCGATTATCTCCGCAACACGGAGAGGGACATGCAGAAAGAGCTCGACTCCATGCAGGACGGGCTCAGGGATCTGCAGGAAGAGGCGCAGACCATAGCCAAGGAGCTGCAGAATCCGATGCTCGCAGAGACGGAGAAGCAGAAGTCCGAGAAGAAGATTGCCGACATCCAGCAGCGCTATCTGCGCCAGCAGCAGGAGCTGCGCGCAAAAGCTGTGAAGAGCCAGGATGATCTCGCCAAGACCGAGGCCGGACTTCTCAAATCCCAGGCCGACGATCTCAAGAAGCGGATTTCGGAATACGCTGTCGCCAACGGCTACGATCTGATCCTGGATTCCGCAGCCGCCATTTACGATCGCGGCACATCGGACGTGACAGACGACATCCTCAGAAGCATGAATGTCGACCCTGAAACCGCTCGCGCAAAGGAGAAGTCGGCAAATGAAAGCAAGTGAACTCGCCGTTTCCCTCGGGGGAACACTCGAGGGAGATGATGTCGAGCTCTTTGCCTGCGGCGGCCTTGAGGAGGCCCGCCCGGGCGATTTGAGTTTCTGCAAAGACCCCAAGCATGTCAAACTCGTCGCTTCGACGAAGGCCTCGGCCGTCCTCCTCCCGAGAGAGTGGACCGACTCCGCGCCATGCTCCGTGATACGTGTCGACGATCCCAACCATGCGTGCATGAGGGCGGCGGAAATTTTCGCCCCGCCAGCGCCCGTGAGGGCCCCTGCCGTCCATCCGTCCGCAGTCGTCGACCCGTCGGTTAAGCTCGGCGAGAACGTGCATGTCGGTCCGTTCACCGTAATCGAGAAGGGCGCTGTGATTGGCGATGGCGCCGTTATCGAGGCCCAGGTTTTCATTGGCGAGGGTTGCGTTGTCGGACCCGACAGCCACATCTATCCCCAAGTCACTCTCCGCGAAGGCACCAAACTCGGCCGCGGCGTGATTCTCCATTGCGGCGTAAGGCTCGGTGGCGACGGTTACGGATACAACACGACTTTCGAGAACGGACTTCCTAAGATCGAAAAGATTCCCCAGCTTGGGGTGGTGGAGCTCGGAGACTTCGTCGAAATCGGTTCGAATACGACGATAGACCGCGCCCGCATAGGCCGCACGTACATAGGACCCCATACGAAGATCGACAATCTCGTGCAGATTGGACACAACGTCAAGGTTGCTGGATATTCCGGCATAATCGCTCAAGCGGGCGTAGCGGGATCGTCCAGAATCGGATCAGGGTGCCTGATTTGGGCGCAGGCAGGCATCTCCGGCCACATCAACATCGCCGACGGCGTGCAGGTCGGGCCCCAGGCGGGCGTTCCGCAGTCCCTTGACGGCTCGGTGAAATACGTCATCGGCACGCCCGGAGAGTCCATGAAGGAATTCGGCGCAAGGTTGCTCCTGCCCAAGATGGTCGCGAAGCTCAAGGCGGAAGTCAAAGAACTCAAAGCCCGTCTGGACGGCCAGGGATGAAATTCGATACGATTGTCGTGACCGCCGCCAACGCAGCCCAGGCGCGCGGCTACCGCGCCCAGACGAAGGGGCGCGGCAACGTGCTGGTGATCGCCGATCCCGGCGGACGCCGTGTAGGCTCTCTCGGCGCGACGGTGAATCTTCTTAAGAAGCTGAAGCTCGGCAAAAGGGTGCTTGTTTGCCATTCTGGCGGCGATGCGCGCCGGACGCCAGGCTATGCCGCAATGGGCAAGGCGTTCACGCCCCTCAAGGATGGACGTCCGCTGTTCGATCACATCGTCGAATCGATGGAAAGGCTCCCGATCCCTTCGACCGGCGGTCTCCTCGTCGCTTCCGGAGACGTCCTGCTCGATTTCGATTTCGGGAAAGTCGATTTCTCGCGTCCCGGCGTCACCGGCGTAGCCTATCCCGACGGACCCTTCCAGGCCCGCAGGCATGGCGTCTACATCGAGAAAGGCGGCGCCGTCGTCGATTTCCTGCAGAAGCCCGACGTGTCTCGCGGCAAGTTCCTGATCGACACGGGGATTCTGTTCATCGACTGGAAGACCGCCCGCAAAATGCGCTCGCTGCCCGTTTCTGGAGACATCTACGAGGAATTCCCGAAGATGCTTCTCGCCGGCTTTGCGCCTTTCTCGGTCTGCACAATGGATACGTGCACATTCTTTCACATCGGTTCGTCAAGGGAGCTTCTCAAACTCCTCGGCGACGGCAAGACATATGTCGATTCCGTCCATTGCGAACTGGAGCTTGCCGGGGGGAACGTCGTCACAAACGTGCCGCCAGGGCGCTTCAAAAAACTTTCTCTCGGCAAGAACGAGTGTTTCACCTGTCTGCCTGTCGGCAAGGACGGATGGTACGACCTGAAATACATGCTCGACGACAATTTCAAGACCGACGGACTTTGGGAAAAGCACGGCCTCGCCGAGAAGATGGCGAAAATCGACCATGGCCGCCTGCTCGCGATTCGCGATTGCCGGCGCGCCTCGGCGGTCAGGGTCACGGCGCCTGTGCGGATAGATTTCGCCGGAGGCTGGAGCGACACGCCCCCGATATGCAACGTTGAGGGCGGAACGGTCCTTAACGCCGCCGTCCTTCTCGACGGCGAGCGGCCCGTTGAAGTCGTCGTGCGCCCGAGAGAAGACCGCTTCGTTCGCATCGTCTCCAAAGATCTCGGCAAAAACCGCGTTCTGAAATCCGCCGCCGAAATCGCCGACCATTCCGATCCGCACGACTGGTGCGCGCTGGTCAAGTCGGCGCTCGCTGTGACGGGCTTCCGCTTCGGCGACCGCGGGCTCGACATTACGATTTCGGCGAATCTTCCGAAGGGCAGCGGCATGGGCACGAGCTCCATCCTCGGTGCAGCCACGATTGCGGCTCTCCTCGGACGCGTTGATGTCGACGAGATAGGCGAGCTTACCCTTCGCCTGGAGCAGGAGATGCACACTGGCGGCGGATGGCAGGATCAGTTCGGAGGACTCGTTGGCGGGGTTAAGCTGCTTTCATCCTCTCCCGGCGCCCGCCAGCGCATCCGCGTCTCTCCGGTGAAGATTCCCGAACCCGTTCTGTCCGACCTCAAATCGCGCGCGCTCCTCTTTTTCACTGGTCAGAAACGCATGGCCCGGAACATTCTCAGGAAGGTCCTCTCGTTCTACGCCGATAATCCGCACAATTTCGCGAAGATTCTCGTCGATTCGCTCAAAGACGACGCCGAATGCGCAGCTGCTGCGCTCGCGAACGGCGACATGAAGCGATTTGCCGCATCGGTCAACGGATACTGGCGCGACAAGAAGCTTTTGGATCCCGGTAGCACGAACGACCGCGTGGAGGAGATGATTGAATTCATCAAGCCGTGGACCCAAGCCGTCACCCTTACAGGCGCAGGAGGAGGGGGATTCATGTTCATTCTCGCGAAAAGGCCGTCGGATGTTCCGAAAATCAGGAAAGCGCTGGAATCGATGAAGGAGTCGCGCCTCTCGCGATTCTATCCCTTCGACATCGATTCCGAGGGCCTCAAGCTGGAGATGCTGTGAAGCTTCTTGTCATAAACGGGCCCAACCTCAATCTCCTCGGCGTTCGCGAGCCCGATCTGTATGGCTCGCGGACGTACCCGGACCTTGTCCGCCATTGCGCCGAAACGGCTGCTTCGTGCGGAGTCGAAATAGAGACAAGGCAGACGAACCATGAAGGGACGATTGTGGATTGGATCCAGGAGTCGCGCGGCGAGTTCGACGCGATAATCCTGAACGCCGCCGCCTACACCCACACTTCCGTTGCGATACTGGATGCCATCAAGGCGGTGAAGGCGCGCGTCGCCGAAGTCCACCTTACCGATCCCGCCTCGCGCGAAGGCTTCCGCCGCGTCTCATACGTTGGCATGGTGGCCGAAAAGACGTTTTCCGGGCTTGGCTTCGGCTCCTATACCGCGGCGATTCTCCATTTTGCCGGAAAGGACATCTAGAGATGCCGCTGTATGTCTACGAGGCGAAGGATTCTTCGAAGGGATGTGCGAGGTGCAGGGACGGCTTCGAGACGATGCAGTCCCTAAACGACGCGAAGCTGGAGACTTGTCCCGATTGCGGCGCCCCGGTGTACCGCGTCATCCAAGCCCCGGGGCTCGGACACTCCAAGACCGATCTCCACTACCGCGCCAAACGCGCCGGCTTCCACACGCTCAAGCGCGTGAACAAGGGCGAATACGAAAAAATGTACTAGGAATCACCCATGAAAGTCGCTATTCTCGGCAGGGGGCTTATCGGCGGATCAATCGAAAAGGCTGCTTTGCGGGCCGGGCACGACACGACGCTTTTCCGCGGCCGAGGGCCCATCCCCGATCTTTCGGGATTCGACATCGTTTTTCTCGCCGTCCCCCCCTCCGCCATCGCCGCAATGGTCGCGGAGATGGACGCAAAATCGAATCTTTCCGAGGGTGCGATCGTCCTCGACATCGCCGGAGTGAAGCAATCGGTCTGCAGATCCATTGCTCCCTACGCTGGAACGAGATCCTGGCATTTCGTCCCTGCCCATCCCATGGCGGGAAAGGAGAAGACGGGCTACGCGAACTCCTGCGAAAACCTGTTCGACGGCGCTTCCATGATCCTCGTCCCGTTTCCCGGGACGCCGGCGCCTGTTCTCGAAAGGCTCGGCGCGTTCCTTCGCACGCTCGGATTCGGACGCATCGTCGAGACGACCCCCGCCCATCATGACGAGATGATAGCCTTCACGAGCCAGCTCTGCCATCTGATATCGTCGGCATACGTGCGCGAAAAGATGTCTGCGGTCCATGCCGGCTACTCCGCCGGAAGCTTCAGGGACATGATTCGCGTCGGCGCGCCCGAGCCTGATACTTGGACCGAGCTTTTCCTGGCAAACAGGGATGCGATTCTCCCGGTTCTCAAAAGATACATCGGTCGCCTGGAAGATTTCCGCGAGGCTATCGAGGAGTGCGACCATGCCAGACTCCACGCCGCGCTCGAGGACGGTGTCGCCGCCAAGGCCAAGATAGATGAAGAGAGGATAACGCTGTGAAGATAGGCAAGACGCTCAAGCTTGACGTATGGGGCGAATCCCACGCCCCGGCGATAGGGATGCGCCTCGAGGGTTTCCCCGCCGGAGCCAAGGTCGACATGACTGCGTTGCGCGCGTTCATGGAGCGTCGCGCCCCCGGAAGGGACGCGATGTCCACCTCTCGCCGCGAACCGGACATCCCCGAGTTCATCTCCGGTCTGGATGGGGAAACCACGACTGGAGCGGCTGTCGAGGCGATCATCCGCAATACCGACACCAGAAGCGGTGACTATGAAAAGTCGGTTCCGCGTCCTGGCCATGCCGATTTCCCCAATTGGGTCAAGACAGGGAGAATACCTCCCGGAGGAGGCGCCAATTCAGGTCGGCTTACGGCCGCGACATGCATTGCCGGGGGGCTCTGCATTCAGGAGCTCTCACGCCGCGGGATCTCCGTCGAGGCGAGGCTTGTGCGGGTGGGCGACATCATGGAGGCGAAGAAAAACGGCGATTCCGTAGGCGGAATCGCCGAATGCACCGTTAAAGGGCTCCCCGCCGGACTTGGCGGACCCGTCTTTGACGGACTCGACGGCGCCATCGCCCAGGCGATTTTCGGCATTCCCGGCGTCAAGGGCGTGGAATTCGGCAATGGCTTCGCTTCGGCTTATCTGAAAGGTTCGGAAAACAACGATCCGTTCGCCATCGAGGACGGTCGCGTCGTCACGCTAGGCAACAACCATGGCGGAATCCTCGGCGGCATGAGCAGCTCCATGCCGCTCGTTTTCAGGGTGGCGCTCAAGCCCACTCCGTCGATATATGTCGAGCAGGACAGCGTCGATCTGCAGACCATGACCCCTGTAAAGATGCGTGTCAGGGGCCGCCACGATCCATGCATAGCCCGCCGCGCGCTGCCTGTCGTTGAGGCTCTTGCCGCATTCTGCGTTCTAGATGCGCTTCTCGCGGAGGAAGCCGGCGTCGAGTTCAGGCATGTGGACGAGTCTGACGCCGTAAATGCCGTGATCGACGAAAACGTCGCGAAACTTTATCCAGCACTCGCCGCCAAGGCGATATTCATTGTCCCTTCCGGCGAGGACGGCAAGACAATCGAGACGGTGACGCGAATCTGGGATGCTTTCGCGAAACATGGTATTGGCCGAAAGGACCGCATAACCGCAATCGGCGGTGGCGTGACCGGCGACCTTGCCGGTTTCGCCGCAGCTACGTGGATGCGCGGCATAGATTGGGTGAACATCCCTACGACTCTCCTTGCGATGGTCGACGCCTCCTATGGCGGTAAGACGGCATGCGATCTTCCGTCCGGAAAAAACATGGCGGGTTCTTTCCATCCGCCCAGGCGCGTCATCATAGATGCCGGATTTCTTGAAACCCTCCCCGCCCGCAGGATTGCGGATGGACGCGCCGAAATGATAAAGCACGAGATAATCGGTGGCCTTTCCCACGATGCGCCAGTTTCCGGAACTCCCTCGGCGGACGAAATAAAGGTCAATCTCGGAGTGAAAATCGCAATCGTAAGGCGCGACCCGTCGGAAAGGACAGGCGAGCGCATGAAGCTCAATTGCGGCCACACCGTTGCCCATGCGATAGAGAAAGCAACAGGATACGGCGTCTCCCACGGCGAGGCCGTGGCGATCGGATGCGTCGAGGAAGCCCGCCTCGCAGAGAAGCTTGGACTTGCGAAAGCAGGGTGGGCTGACGAAATCGCCGGGAGATTCGCAGCGGCCAATCTTCCTGTTTCGCTTCCGGCCGGCCTTTCCTTCGATGTCCTGAAGCCTCTCATGAAAGGCGACAAGAAACGCGAGGGCGACACCGTCGTTTTCGCGCTTCCCTGCGGATGGGGTGACGTAAGGGGGGTTAGGCAGTGAAGCGGCTTTATCTGTACGGTCCGCCGGCGAGCGGAAAATCCACGATGGCGAGGCGTCTCGCCGAGTCTGCCGGAATATCCTATGTCGATCTCGACGAGGAGATCGTACGCCGCCAAGGGCGCTCCATTCCGGAGATATTCGCCACCGACGGCGAGAAGGCATTCCGGGACATCGAGAGCGGGACTCTCCGGGACGTGACGGCCCCCATCGTCGCCCTGGGTGGAGGAACGCTTCTCAGGGCGGCGAACCGTAAATGGGCTGAGCGGCATGGCTTTGTCGTCGTGCTCGAGGTGGATGACGAGACCATCGCACGGAGAATCGAGGCCCAAAAGGGGACTCGTCCGCTAGGCAACAAACTGGCGGAACGCCGTCCCCATTATGCATCGTTCGACCACCATGCCGACGCCGATACGGCAATCCTCATCCCCCGTCATCTCAAGGGCAGCGTAACGCCGCCGGTGTCGAAGTCCCATCTGCACAGGCTTCTCATCGCGCTCTTCCTTTCCGGCGTGAAGGTAAAGGACCTTCCTGTGAACGGCGACGAAGGCGCTGATATCGATGCGACCTTAAGATGCCTCAAGGCCATTGAAGACGGCGGAAGCGTTCTCGACTGCGGCGAAAGCGGCTCTACGCTCAGGTTCTTCGCGCCGCTCGCGGCGGCGCTTGGAGTAAAGGCCGAGTTTGTCCGTCGCGGACGCCTTGCCGAGCGTCCGATGATCGAGTATCCTACGATTTCTCCCGGATTGCACGAGCTCGCCGGCGATGTCTCCAGCCAGTTTGCCACGGGACTTCTTTTCGCCCTGCCGCTTCTTGCGGGAGATTCCGAGATACGGTTCACCTCGCCTTTGCAGTCGCGCGGGTATGTCGACATGACGCTCGATGTCATATCGCGCTTCGGGATATCGGTAGAGGAGACGCCCTCCGGCTTCCTGGTGCCCGGCAACCAGAAATATTCCGCTCCCGCCGAACCTGTCGTGCCGGAGAGGGATTGGAGCGGCGGCGCTTTCTGGCATGCCGCCAATGCTCTGGGCGCGAGAATCACGGTGGAAGGGCTCTCCATGATGTCGCGCCAGCCCGACAAGGCCGTGTGCGCCTTGATAGACTCGATCTGCAACAACGGCGAGGTGGACGTCTCCGGCTGCCCGGACAACTATCCCGCGCTTGCCGTGGTGAACCATGTTCTTGGCGCCCATGCAGTGTTCACCGGTACGGAACGTCTGCGCCTTAAGGAGTCGGACCGGATCTCCGCCATGGAATCGGTCTTTGCGTCTCCTGACGACGTCGACCCGCGAAACGATCATAGAATCGCGATGGCCGCCGCGATTCTCGCCATGGCGTCCGGCTCTCCCGCCGTGATCCACTCCGCCTCGTGCGTAAAAAAGTCGTATCCCGGCTTCTGGAGCGAGCTTGCGCGCCTCGGGAGGGAGGAGATGTGATCGTCGACTTTCATGTCCATTCCACGGCAAGCGACGGAACTCTCGCCCCGGAGGAAATCGTCGCCTCGGCACGCTCACGCGGATTTTTCGCCCTCGCGATTACCGACCACGACAATGTGGACGCCTTTGCCTGCGGCAATCCCGGCGCGATCGCCGGGATAGAGCTTTCTGTCGAGCCGGGGGAGGGGTTCGACAAATTCCATCTTCTCGGCATAGGGATCGATCCCGTAAACTCCGGTCTGGCCATGTTCCTGAAGCGCGTTATCGATGGGCGCAACGCCCGTAATCGACGCATGCTCGAGAACTTCTCCCGCATCGGCATCGAAATCGACCCTGCGGACATCTCCGCCTATGCCCATGGAGATGTCTTGGCCCGCCCCCATTTCGCGCAATGGTTGGCGAAGCATGGGTATGCGTCCGATGTGAAGTCTGCCTTCGACAGATATCTTCTTCCCGATTCCCCCGGCGAGACGCGCTGCTATGAAGAGCGCTGGCATCCTTCCCAAGAGGCCGCGTTCGAAGCCATACACCGCGCGGGAGGATTGTGCGTCATGGCTCACCCGAAGCACTGGAGGCGCGAATGGCGTTTTGCAGGACCCGACTACGGCGTTGCGGAGCGGGAACTTATGCGCCTAAAGGAAGCGGGGCTTGATGGACTGGAAGCGCTCTATCAGGCGAATTCCGTGGAGGAAAACGTCAATTTTGTGCGTTTGGCCGACCGTGCAGGACTTCTCAAAACCGCGGGCAGTGATTTTCACGGGGCGAACAAGCCGTTCATATCGCTCGGCATGGAGGTTGAAGAATCCTACATCTCTCCTTTTCTCGCCGCCCTCAATTTGGTATAATCGTATCCAGAACGCTTCAAAGCATCCTTGAGAAAGAAAACAGACATGAACACCGTATTGGTCGGAGCCCAGTGGGGCGATGAAGGCAAAGGCAAAGTCATAGATTTCCTGACCGAGGAATCGGACGTGGTCGTCCGCTTCCAGGGCGGTTCGAACGCAGGCCACACGGTCGTTGTGGGAGACAAGAAATACGTCCTCCACCTCGTTCCCAGCGGAATTCTCCACTCCGGCAAGCATTGCGTCATCGGCAATGGCGTCGTGATGGATCCGTTCGATCTCATGAAGGAGCTTGAGCAGGTCGAGAGCTGGGGCTTCGAGCTGAAAGGGCGCTTCCACATCTCCGAACGCGCGCACATGGTCATGCAGTGGCACCGGGCCCTAGACAAGGCTGAGGAGTCCGCCCGCGCCGAAGGCAGGAAGATCGGCACCACGGGCCGCGGCATCGGACCGGCATACGCCGCCAAGGTGGGGCGCTGCGGCATGCGTGTAGGCGACATTCTCAAACCTAATTTCGCCGATTTCGTGCGCGGCCAGGTCGAAGAGGCCAACCGTTCGCTGAAGGCGCTCGGCGCCCACGAGCTCGACCCCGAGGAGATGGTCCGCCTCTACGCCCCCATGGTCCCCGCGCTCATGCCATATGTGACCGATACGATCCAGCTTCTCCATGAAGAACTTGAGGGAGGCAAATCCATCCTTTTCGAGGGTGCCCAGGCGACCATGCTCGATATCGATTTCGGTACTTATCCTTTCGTCACGTCCTCCAATCCCACGGCCGGCGGCGCCTGCACGGGCTCCGGCGTCTCCCCGAGAGCCATCGACCGCGTTATCGGCGTGATAAAGCTTTATACGACGCGCGTCGGAGAGGGACCGTTCCCGACCGAGCTTCTGGATGCGGACGGCGAGACGCTCCGTCGGAGAGGCGGAGAGTTTGGCGCCACGACCGGACGTCCCCGCCGCTGCGGATGGTTCGACGCCGTAGTCGGCCGCTACGCCCAGCGGGTGAACGGCGTCGATTACTGGGCAATGACCAAGCTGGACGTCCTCGATACGTTCGAGACGGTCAAGATTTGCACCGGATACCGCCGAAAAGACGGCTTTGTCTACACGACATTCCCGGCCGATCTTGACGTCCTCTCCTACTGCGAGCCCGTTTACGAGGAGATGCCCGGATGGCAGTGCGAGACATCCCGCATCACCGACTACTCCGAGCTCCCCGAGAACGCCAAGAATTACATCAATCGCATCCTCGATCTCATCGGCGGCAAGCTCGGCGTGCTTTCCGTCGGGCCGGCGCGCGAAACGACTCTCAGGATCAACATCTGAGCGATGGTTCCGGATCATCTCGCGATCATCATGGACGGCAACGGACGGTGGGCGAAATCCCGCCGTCGCCCCCGTCTCATGGGGCACAGGGCCGGGGCTGACGCCCTCGATCGCGTGATGCACTATTGCAAGGACGCCGGAATACGGTACCTTACCGTCTACGCTTTCTCCACCGAAAACTGGAAGCGTTCCGACGAGGAGGTCTCCGGTCTCATGAAGCTGCTTTCGCGCTACATAAAGTCGAAAGCGAAGCGGCTTGTGGAGGACGGCGTGCGCTTTCGCGTCATAGGAAGGCGCGCCGATCTCTCGGAGAAGCTTCAGAAGGAGATCGCCGACCTTGAGGAGAAGACGCGTGAAGGGGACTTTACGCTGCTTGTGGCGCTTTCCTATGGCGGACGGGACGAAATCGTGCGCGCCGCGGCGAAACTGGCGGCGGCCGGAGCGAAGTTCACGGAAGAGGCTCTCTCCGCATGCATGGACGCGCCCGACGTTCCGGACCCGGATCTGATAATCAGGACCTCGGGCGAACTGCGCACGTCGAACTTCCTTCTCTGGGAGTCCGCATACAGCGAGTATTATTTCACGGACGTCCTCTGGCCGGATTTCGGCAAGGACGAATTCGACAAGGCGATCGAAAGCTACTCGAAGCGCGAGAGAAGAATGGGAGGTAGGCTGAAATGAATCCTGTCGTCAAACGCATCGTCACCGCCCTTGCGGCGGCCGCTCTCGTGATATTGGGCATCATCTGCGCCCCGCCTGCCGTCATAGCCGGCGTTGTGGCCGTTCTTGCCGCGCTCGCCGTCGCGGAATACGGCATGCTTCTCGCGAAAAAGGTCAAAAGCCCGGCCTCCCGCATGGTCGGATTCTTTCTTGGCGCAGCGATCATCCTCGCGGGACTTTCGTCGCTTGGATTCATCGTGTTCGAGAAGGGCAATCTCATGCTGCTCTATGTCGTCGCGATCGTCAAAATCTCCGACATGGGCGGTTTCGCGTTCGGGATGTCTTCCGCGCATCTGATGAAGGGGGGCAACCACAAACTCTGCCCGACGATTTCCCCGAACAAGAGCTGGGAAGGCCTCTTCGGCTCGGTGTTCGGTTCGTGCTTGATTTCTTGCTGCCTGATGGCGATGACGCGTTTTGGATGGACGAAATCGCTTTTGCTCGGCGCGGCCGCGGCGCTCGTGGGGACGTTCGGCGACCTTGTGGAATCGAAGTTCAAGCGCTGGGTTGGCGTGAAGGATTCTTCGACGATGAAGTGCTTTAACGGACTCGGCGGCATTCTCGACATGCTCGACTCCCTTCTTTTCGCGCCCTTCGTCCTCTACTTCCTCATCCGGATGAAATTCTGAAATGAAGCGTTCGCGCGAGGCTTGGATCCTTTTCTTCGCTACGCGTATCGCCGGACTCTTCGCCGACGCTGCGGTTCTCGGTCTCGCCTATCTCTCCGCCTTTGCCCTGCGGCTCGATTTCCATGCCCCCGATTGGGGTTGGCGCGCGACCGCCCAAAGCTACATCGTCGTATGCGCCGTCCATCTCTGTGCGCTTCTGTCCACAGGCTGCTACCGTCTCGCCTGGCGCAGGATCCGCGGCAGCGAGCTCCCCCGCTACATAGGGGCG
Organism: Kiritimatiellia bacterium; assembly: GCA_024694365.1. GTDB lineage: Bacteria > Verrucomicrobiota > Kiritimatiellia > RFP12 > UBA1067 > UBA1067. The sequence continues at coordinate 15,205 of JAILJX010000041.1, read as the reverse complement.
ATGGCTCTCGCATGCGCCGTCCTTACCGTGATGCGCTTTTGCATGCCCGATGTCGCGATGGCGAACATAAGGCCGCCCTATTCCATAACGGTGATTTCGTTTTTCCTCGGCACGATCGGAGTTGTCGGGATCCGTGTCGTATGGCGCGTCTATTGGTCGTCGAAGATCCGCGACGAGGAGCTTCTCGCCAGGCACGAGAAGAAATTCGACAACTCCGTCGCGAGGCGTTTCCTCGCCGGGAAAACCGTCATGGTGACAGGCGCCGGCGGATCCATCGGCTCGGAGATCGTCCGTCAGGTCGCCGAGGCCGGCGCGAAGAGGCTGCTCCTCGTCGAGCGCGGCGAAAACGCCCTCTACGAGATCGATCGCCGCATGCGCATGGAGGGGCACGCCTCCGTGCTTGTCCCGCTCATGATCGACGTGAACGACAGGGGGAAGATGGACGCGGTCTTCGCATCCGAAAACCCTTCCGTCGTCCTCCACGCCGCAGCCTACAAGCATGTCCCCATGGTGGAGATGAACCCCGAGGAAGGCTGGCGGAACAACACCGAGGCGACGCGATCTCTGGCGGAGCTCGCTTCGAAGCACGGCGTGGAGCGCTTTGTCATGATCTCCACGGACAAGGCGGTCAATCCGGTTTCCGTGATGGGCAAGACGAAGCTTGCCGCCGAGAAGGCCATAATGGCCATGAACACGGCGAATTCCCCCACTTCCTTCTGCGCCGTCAGGTTCGGCAACGTCTTCGGTTCTTCCGGATCGGTCGTCCCGCTTTTCCGCGAACTCATTGCCGCTAAGAAACCCGTTACGGTGACCCATCCGGAGATGAAACGCTACTTCATGACGATACGCGAGGCCGTCTCGCTCGTCCTTCAGGCCGCCTCGCGCAGCGAGAGGGCGATATACACGCTAGACATGGGCGAGCCGGTGAAGATACTCGATCTTGCCGAGGGAATGATAGAGCAGGCGGGATACCGTCCGTATGTGGATATCCCTATCGTCTTCTCCGGCATCCGTCCGGGCGAAAAGCTTTTCGAGGAGATTGACGTCTCCGAAAAATCGGCGTACCGGACAGATATGGCGAAAATATACATAACAAGATGAAGGAGTGAATGCGATGAACGAGACCGAACTTGACAGACTCATCCGCGAGAGGCGCAGCATCCGCAAATTCAAACCCGACGTCCCCCCGAAAGAGCTTGTGGACGCCGTGGCCAAGGCAGGTCTCCTCGCCCCTACCGGACGCAACCAGGGCAGCACCGTCGTCATAAGAATCGGCGACCCCGCCTTGCGCGAGGCGATCGTCAGGACCAACGCCGAGATCATGGGCGCGCCTCCTCCGGGGAGGCCCGCCGATCCTTTCTACGGCGCTCCCGTCATCCTTCTGGTGATCGCCAGCAAGGCCCGCGCGGAAACCGCCGTCCACGACGGATCTCTCGCCCTCGGGAACATGATGCTCAAGGCCCATGAACTCGGCCTCGGCGCATGCTGGATCCACCGCGCGGCCCAGGAGATGGACACTCCCGCCGGAAGAGCCGTCATCGAGAAGGCGGGGCTCTCCGACCGCGAGTGGATCGGCGTCGGACACCTTGCCCTCGGCTATGCAGACCAGCCTCTCCCTGCGCCCCGTCCATACGATCCGTCCCGCTACATAACAGTCTGATGTCCACCCGATGGGGTAGGGGGCGACGCCGCGCGATATGATATAATCGCTCCACAAACGAAAGGTTGCATGAAAATGGATCAGAAGAAAATGTCGAACGTCCGCTGGGTCATCTGCTCGCTGCTGTTCTTCGCGACGACGGTGAACTATCTCGACCGCCAGGTGCTGTCGCTTACCTACAAGGATTTCATAGCCCCCGAATTCGGCTGGACCGACAACGACTACGGGACGATCACGGCCGTCTTTTCCATCGTCTACGCGATCTGCAACCTTTTCGCCGGGAAGTTCATCGACATTTTGGGCACGAAAAAAGGATATCTCTGGGCGATATTCATATGGTCTCTCGGCGCATGCCTCCATGCCGGATGCGGCGTCGGAACCGAGGCCCTGAAGGCCGCGGGCTTCGTCGGCATGCTGGGCATAACCGTCTCCGTCTGGCTCTTTCTCGGCTGCCGCGCCGTTCTTGCCCTCGGCGAGGCCGGCAACTTCCCCGCGGCGATCAAGGTCACGGCCGAGTACTTTCCCAAGAAGGATCGCGCCTTCGCCACTTCCATATTCAATGCCGGCTCTTCCGTCGGCGCGCTTGCCGCGCCTCTCACGATTCCGCTTATCGCCAAGCACTGCGGATGGGAGATGGCGTTCATCATCATCGGCGCGCTGGGCTTCGTATGGATGGGATTCTGGTTCGCGCTCTACAGGAAGCCCGAGTCGAATCCGCACGTAAGCCCCGGGGAGCTCGCATACATCCATCAGGACGATGCCGCAGAAGCCGCGGCCAAGGCCGCCGAGCCGGTGCAGAGGAAGATTTCGTTTCTCAAGGCGTTCTCGCTTCCGCAGACGTGGGAGCTTATTGTCGGCCGCTTCCTCACGGATGGCGTCTGGTGGTTCTTCCTTTTCTGGACCCCGGGCTATCTTTCGGACCAGTTCGGCTACAAAAGTTCGGACGGCATGGGCATGGCACTCATCTTCACCCTCTACGCAATAGTCACGTTCGTTTCGATTTTTCTCTGCAAGATCCCTACGTACATGGTCGACAAGCGCAAGATGAACGCGTATGACGGGCGCATGATTGCGATGTTCATATTCGCCTGCTTCCCCCTGCTGGCGCTCGGCGCGCAGCCGCTAGGCTCGATTTCGGCGTGGTTCCCTGCGGTTCTCATCGGCTTTGCCTGCGCCGGACACCAGGCCTGGAGCGCCAACATGTATTCCGTCGTGGGCGACATGTTCCCCAAGTCGACGATAGGAACCTTGACGGGAATCGCCCAGTTCGCCGCGGGATGCGGCAGCTTCCTCATCAACAAGAGCGCCGGCGCTCTCTTCACCTACGCCGAGGGCAAGGGGGACGCCTTCACCTATCTCGGCTATTCTGGCAAGCCTGCAGGCTACTTCATGCTCTTCACCTACTGCGCCGTGGCGTATCTCGTCGGCTGGTGCATAATGAAGGCGCTCGTGCCCCACTACAGGAAGGTCGAACTCTGATTGCGGCCGCTTTTCCCGTTCCTCTACATTTTACCATTTGCCCCCTTGTCAGCCGGCTGAAAATAAGGTATAATACACACTCAATTTCGAAAGGCAAAGAAGAAACACCATGAAGAAAGACATCCATCCGGCCTACGGCGAAGCGACGATCACCTGTGCTTGCGGGAACGTCATCAAGACGCGCTCGACAAAGAAGGAGATGACTGTCAACACCTGCAGTGCGTGCCATCCCTATTTCACCGGCGCTAAGACGATGGTCGACACCGAGGGCCGCGTAGACTCCTTCAAGAAGCGCTACGCGAAGTTTTCCAAGAAGTGAGTCTGATCGACCCTGGTCAAATCGAGAAACTTCTGGGTCGCCTCGCCTCCGTCGAAGCGGAGATGGGCGACCCCGGCGTTTATTCTGACAGGGCGCGTTTTCGCGAGCTTATCGCCGAACACGCCTTTCTCAAGAAACTCGATTACGCTTGGGTCGCCTACCAGCTTGGCGAGGCGGACGAGAAGGAGCTGTGCGCCGCGCTTTTGAAGCCCGATCCTCTTGAATCGCGCAATGCGGTGATGGAGATCAGGGCGGGGACGGGAGGCGAGGAAGCAGCGCTTTTCGCCGGAGATCTCTTCAGGATGTATTCGCGATATTGCGAGGCGCAGGGCTGGAGGATATCGGTCATGAACTCAAACCCGACATCCCTCGACGGATACAAGGAGATTGTCTTCACCGTCGAAGGCGGCGGGTCGTACGGGCGCTTCAGGTTCGAATCCGGCGGACATCGCGTGCAGAGGGTCCCCGAGACCGAGGCGCAGGGGCGCATACACACATCGGCGGCCACTGTCGTGGTGTTTCCCGAAGCTGACGAGGCGGACGATTTCGACATCCCCGATTCCGAGATCAGGATAGATCTCTTCTGCGCGGGCGGCGCCGGCGGCCAGCATGTGAACAAGACGGAGTCTGCCGTGAGGATGACGCACATCCCTACCGGGCTTGTGGCGGTCTGCCAGGACGAACGCTCGCAGCAGAGGAACAGGGAGAAGTGTTTCGCGACCCTGAAGGCGCGCATTCTCGACAAAAGACGCCGCGATGAAGAAGCAAAGCTGGAGGCGGACCGCATGACGCTTCGCGGCAGCGGCGACCGCTCGGAGCGGATAAGGACATACAATTTCCCGCAGAACAGGCTTACGGATCACAGGATAGATCTTACGCTCTATTCGCTCGACCGCATCATAGACGGCGAAATGGGCCCGCTTTTGGATGCCTTGTCGGCCCACGATCTCGACGAGCGCATTTCGCGCGCATTCGCAATCTGACGCGCACCCGCGGCGTATTTTTGATATAATATTCCTTTCAAGAAAGGACAGTACCCTGATGTTGACATGGATGGACAGTCTGAGGGGCCGCTCGATGATGCGGCTGACCTCTTTCACGGACGCCGAGATGATGAATCTCATCGATCTCGCCGCGCAGCTGAAGGCCCGCCGCGCCGCAGGCGTGAGAGGCGATCTTCTGCACCGTAAGAACGTCGCGCTCATTTTCGAGAAGAGCTCCACCAGAACAAGGAATTCGACGCTGGTGGCCATACGCGACGAGGGCGGGAACGGGGAGTATCTCACGAGGCCCGACATACATTTCGGAAAGAAGGAGTCGGTCAAGGATACGGCGCGCGTTCTCGGCAGGATATACGACGGAATACTTTTTCGCGGTTTCCGCCAGCAGGACTGTGAAGATCTCGCGAAATATTCCGGTGTCCCCGTGTGGAACGGGCTTACCGACGACTATCACCCGACACAGATTTTCGCAGACCTCCTTACGGTCAAGGAGACGTTCGGCTCTCTCGACGACGTGACGGTCGCCTACGTCGGCGATGGCAGGAACAATGTCGCCAATTCCCTCATGATGGGATGCGCAAAGTGCGGCGTGAGATACGTGTGCTGCACTCCGAAAGAACTTTGGCCGGACGAGTCGATTCTGGCCGAAGCGGAGGAGGTCGCCAAGCGCAACGGCGTGGACATCCGCGTCTTTGACGATCCCGTAAAGGGGGTGAAGGGGGCGAACGTCCTGTATACGGACGTATGGGTCTCCATGGGCGAGGAGGACAAGACGGCCGAACGCATAAAGACGCTTTCGCCGTATCAGATCAATATGGATCTCATGCGCGCCACCGGCAACATCGACGGGCGGCTCATGTTCCTGCATTGCCTTCCCGCATTCCACGACCGCAACACCGAGGCGACAAAGGACTGCGGGGCTCTGGAGGTGACAGACGAAGTGTTCGAGTCCAAATATTCGAAGGTTTTCGACGAGTCCGAAAACCGCATGCACACCATCAAGGCGCTGCTCGTCTCGGCGCTTTGCGACAGGAAAGGGGTTTGACGATGGAATTTCCGAAATGGGCTTCGTTTACGCCGGAATTCGCCTCCGGAGAGCTGACGCGTCTTTTGGCTGCGGCCGAGCGTGATGTCGCCGCGATAGAGGCGGCCCGCCCCGATTCGTACGAGGGGCTTGTGTGGGGGCTCGACGATGCGACGCGCGAACTGTGGCGCTGCTGGGGGATGCTTTCCCACATGACGAGCGTCATGAATTCCGAATCTTGGCGCAAGGTCGAGGCCGACTTCCAGGAGAAGGTTGTCCTGTTTTCGCTGCGCGTGGGGCAGTCGAAGGCCATATACGACTGCGCCAAGGCGTTGGATCTCGACGATCCGGTAAGAAAGCGCATCGTCGGGAAGATGGTGCAGTCGGCCGAGCTTGCCGGCGTGGCCCTCCAGGGGGACAAACGCGAGCGCTTCAACGCAATCCAGGCCAGGCTCGCGAAGCTCGGTACGGACTTCTCCAACGCCGTTCTCGATGCGACAAAGGCTTTTTCGTTCGAGAAGGACGGCAAGACCTACACGATCGACGATGCGAACTACCCCCAGACGATGAAGAACTGCCCCGACAGAGAGGTGCGCGAGCGGTTGTGCAGGGCGCGCTCGACGCGGGCGCCGTCCAATACGGCGCGAATCGACGAGATCCTCTCGCTGAGGCGCGAGCTCGCCGGGCTTCTCGGGTACGGCGACTATGCCGAGATGTCGCTGGCGACGAAGTGCGCGCCGTCCGTCGCGGCGGTGGAGTCCATGTTCGACGAACTCGACGCCGCGACGTGCGCGCCCGCCTCGCGCGAAGAAGCGGAACTCGCTCCGCTCGCGCCGGAGGGCGGCATGAAGCCCTGGGACGTGTCATACTGCGCCGAGCGCCTCCGCGAGAAGACCTACGCATACAGCGAGGAGGAACTCAAGAAGCATTTTGAATTCGAGGATGTTTTGGCTGGACTCTTCAAGCTCGTGAAATTCCTTTTCGGCATAGACGTCGAAGAGGTTGGATCGGCGGACAAGCCAGAAGTCTGGCATCCGGACGTCAGGTTCTTCTCTGTGAAGGAGAACGGCGAAACCATCGCCAATTTCTACGTAGATCCGTATGTGAGGTCCGGCCTCAAAAGCGGAGGGGCCTGGATGAATTCGTTCAGCAACAGGTGCGACCGCAAGGGAGAGCTCCCGCTGGCGCTCCTTGCGCTGAACCAGCCCGTCCCTGACGAAAACGGGAAGTGTTTCATGCCTTTCCGCGAGGTGGAGACGCTGTTCCACGAATTCGGCCACGCCCTGCAGTGCATGCTTACGCGCATCGGCGAAGAGGGCGCGGCGGGGATAAATCTCGTCGAGTGGGACGCTGTGGAGGTCGCTTCGCAGTTCATGGAGAACTGGTGCCTTGACGACAGGACGGGAATCTCCGTCCCCGAGGAGCTGAAGGCGAAAGTCAAGGCTGCGAAGAACTTCCGCGCGGCGACGGCGTGTCGCCGTCAGCTGGCTCTTGGCAAGACGGACATGGCTCTTCACGAGGCGGCTACTGCGCCTGTCCCCCCAAAGACGCCGGACGGACTGAAGAATGAGATATTCGCCCGTTTCGGGACGCCGCTGGTCGATGGAGACATCTTCCTCAACGCATTCACGCACATATTCTCCGGGGGGTATTCGGCCGGATACTACGGCTACAAGTGGAGCGAGGTCATGAGTGCGGACTGCTACGGGGCGTTCGAAGAGGCCGGGCTCGGTGACGATGAGGCTGTGAAATCGGTCGGCAAGGCTTATCGCGAGACCGTGCTCGGGCTCGGCGGAAGCGAGTCCGCCTACGACGTGTTCGTGCGCTTCCGCGGACGCAAACCCAATTCCGCAGCGCTTCTGCGCCAACAGGGGCTGGCCTGACGCGGAGCTGGCGGATGACGGATTTCTCGAAACTTCTCAATCCCGAGCAGTGCGCCGCCGCGACTGCCGGGGACGGTCCGATTCTCGTCCTTGCGGCTGCGGGAACCGGCAAGACGCGCACGCTCGTGCACCGCGTCGCATATCTGGTCGAAAAGGGCGTTCCGGCCGAGAGGATACTTCTTCTCACGTTCACCAACCGCGCGGCGAGGGAGATGCTTGATCGCGCGGCGAAGGTGGTCGGGCCGGCGGTGTCCACGATATGGTCCGGAACGTTCCACTCGGTATGCGCCAGGCTTTTGAGGCGCTATGGCGGGATCCTGGGATATTCGTCCGGTTTCCGGATTGTGGACGAAGAGGACCAGAAGAAGCTCATAGGGGAGATAATAAAGTCGTCCGTGGCCGATCCGAAGGATTTCCCGAAAAAGGAAATCGTCGCAAAAATGATAAGCGAAGCGGCGAACGAGGGCAAGAGCGTAGGCTTCATCGCGTCGAGATGGCAGACCAAGGCGGCTGGCTTCACGCCGGAGGAGATAACCGCCATCGCCGAGAAATACGCCGTCAGGAAGCGCGAGCTCGATTCGATGGATTTCGACGATCTTCTCGTCAACGGACTCGCCCTGCTGAAGTCTTCGGACCGCGTGCGCGAGCATCTTCAGGAGCATTTTCTCCACGTCCTCGTGGACGAATACCAAGATACGAACGGGCTCCAGGCCGAGTTCACCGACCTGATCGCCGGCAAGAACCGCAACATCATGGCGGTCGGCGACGATTTCCAGTGCATATACACGTGGCGCGGAGCCATGATCGAGAACATAATGCAGTTTCCCGGGCGTTGGCCGGGATGCCGCATAGTCAAGCTTGAGCGCAACTACAGGTCGGTTCCCGGCGTTCTCAACGTCGCCAACGCCGTAATGCACGACGCTCCGAACCAGTTCGAGAAGATGCTGCGTCCGGCGAGGACGGCCTCGCCTGACGCCAGACCGACCTTGACGACCGTCTTCGACGGCAAGGCTCAGGGGCAGGAGGTTCTCAAAATCGTCAACGAAGCGCACGAAACAGGATATCGCTACAGCGACATGGCCGTGCTCTACCGCAGTCACTTCCAGTCCATCGACGTGCAGATGACGCTTGCGCGGATGAAAGTGCCGTTCAGGATAACGTCCGGGGTCGGCGTTTTCGAGCAGATCCATACGAAGGACATCCTCGCTTACTTGAGGCTTCTCCTGAATCCGTCGGACGAGCTGTCCTTCCTCAGGTTCGTCTCGCTCCTTCCTGGCGTCGGCGAGAAGAGCGCGGCGGGATATTGGCGCAAGCTGTCGCGCATGTTCGACCCGAAGCGCCGCGAGGACAGGGACGCGTTGGGGAAGATGCTCGGAAAGAAAGCCGCCGCCGCATGGCCGCGCCTTTCGCGGGCGCTGGAGGGCGCGGCGGACCATCTCGCCGAGGACGAGACCGGTCTTCTCATATCGGATTTTGTGGACTTCTTCTACGAGGATTACGCACGCGGAGAGTGGGAGTCGTCCGATGCCGACGACAGGCTCTCGGACATACAGGAGCTGGCCGCTCAGATCGCCGGGGCGGAAAACGGGCTTGAAGGGTTTCTGCAGGATGTCGCGCTTCTGACGAATCTCGATGCGAGGCGAAACGATCCCGGCGCGGACCGCGTTACGCTTTCGACCGTCCATCAGGCCAAGGGCATGGAGTGGCCGGTCGTTTGCGTGCCTTGGTGCAGCGAGAGCATGTTCCCGTCGGCGAAGGCCGTGGACGAGGGGCGCGTCGACGAGGAGCGAAGGCTTTTCTACGTGGCCGTCACGCGCGCGAAAGACCGGCTGCACATGTTCACGCCGCAGATGCGCAAGACTTCGGACGGCGGGATGTTTCCGGTCGAGCCGTCGATGTTCGTCAAGGAGCTTCCCGATTCGTTGGTCGCCAGGCGCCGCGTGCAGTCGTATTCCGGGGACTTCTGCGGCGGCTATTCCCGCTGGCAGGGCGGATATTCCGGCGGGGGCGGATATTCGCGCCAGGGCGGATTTCAGAGACAGCAGAAGACGACCGTATACAAAACCACGTGGCGCCGGTGAGCGATGGAGCTTGACCTCGAGAGTCTTCTTGCCTCGCGCCCGGCGGAAAAGAAGGATTCGGGGAGGCTTCGCCTTGGCCAGATCGTAGGCGGATGGCGCGTGGAGGCGTTTCTGGGCTCCGGCAGGTCTGCCGAGGTGTATCGCGTCACGAGCACGGGTTTTGGCGGCGAAGGAGCCCTCAAGCTTCTTGCCGACACGTCCGAAAGGATCGCCTCGCTTTTCGCGCGGGAGATGGAGGCTGTAAAGTCCCTGTCGGTCCCGTCGATTCCGCGTTTTCTGGGGTCCGGAGAGATCGACGGGCGGCCGTGGTATGCGATGGAATATCTCCAGCCGCTTTTCCTTCCCCTCGACCGAAGCGAAGTCGCGCCTTTCGCCATGGCTCTCGCAAAGGCTGTGGGCGAGTTGCACGCCGCGGGATACGTTCATCGCGACCTGAAGCCCGGGAATGTCCTTCTGCGGCGCTCGGGGGATCCGGTTCTTATCGATCTTGGGCTCGTGCGCAGAATCGGCGAGCGCGCGGACGACGGGGCCGGCACGATGGGCTATGCGGCTCCCGAGCAGATGCTCAAGGGCGAGTCGAGCGTTCGCGCCGACGTCTTCGCTCTCGGCAAGATGCTGCGGGCGGCGGGCGGGAAGCGGCTTTCGCACAGGCTGAAATCGGTAGTGCGCCGCGCGACGCACGAAGATCCTGAAGAGCGTTACGAAAGCGCAGAGGCGTTCGCCGCCGCGGTTCGCGGATTGCCTTTGCGGCAGTGGGCGTTGCCGGCATTCGCCGCCATCGCACTCTGCGCGGCGGCGGTGGTTTATCTTGAGACCGGACGGTCCGCCGCCGAGCATCGCGCCCCGCCCCCTCCAGCGGAAGAGAAGCATGCCGCGGCGGAGCCGGAGCCTCTTGCGCCGCCGGCTCCGCGCAAAAAGACGTTCGAAGAGGTGCTTGACTGCGCAAGGAGAGGCGATGCCAAGTCTCAGGCCATGGCGGCAGAATGCTACTACCACGGAAAGGGCGTGGCCACAAACCGCGCCGCGGCCGTCGCATGGTACCGCCGCGCGGCTCAGGCGGGCAATCCGGGCGCCCAGGATTCGCTCGGAAAATGCCTTCTGTACGGAGACGGATGCGAGGCCGATCCTGCAGAGGCGGTGAAGTGGTTTACGCGCGCGGCGGAGAAGGAGCATCCCAGCGCGATGGGCAATCTCGCGTTCTGCCATCTGAACGGCAAGGGCGTTCCTCGCGACGACCACAAGGGCTTCGTATGGGCAAAGGCCGCGGCGGACATGGGCCACGCTCCGTCGCAGACGCTTGTCGGCGAATGCTATCTGTCCGGCCGGGGAGTGGAGATGGACCGCGATTTCGCGGAGGTGTGGCTGCACCGTGCCGCAAGCAAGGGAAACCGCCGCGCGCAGAATCTCCTGGAGGGCCTTTGACGCCGGCATCCACCCGCCCGGACTGAAAATTTGATATACTATGCAGTAATGTTCACAGGATTGATCCAGAAGACGGGAAAGGTGAAGCGGGTCTCGCGCGGAGCGGGTCTCGTGCTTGAGATCGCCTTCGATCCGTGGGAGCGGCCACTGGAAAAAGGCGAGTCTGTCGCGGTGAACGGTACGTGTCTGACAGTCGTTTCCTTCGATGACCGCCGCTTCACGGCCGACGTGCTGATGGAGACCGAGTCGCGCACGGGATTGGGCTCGCTCGTTCCAGGAGAGGCCGTGAACCTTGAAAGGGCGCTCCGGGCGGGGGATCCCATGGGCGGACACATCGTGCAGGGCCATGTGGACTGCCGCGGCGAAATCATCGCGAAAATCCCGCGCGGACGCGACTTCAGGCTGAAGATACGGTGCGGACGCGTCCTTGCGGCCGAGTCGGTCGTCAAGGGGTCTGTCGCCGTTGATGGAGTGTCCCTGACGGTGTCGGACCTGGGCGACGACTGGCTCGCCGTCGATCTGATACCTACGACAGCGTCCGAAACGACGCTCGGCTCGAAAAGACCGGGCGACAAGGTCAATCTCGAGGGCGATGTCGCAGGAAAGTACATTGCGAGACGTGCGGAGGCGCGAGGCTGCCTTACGGAGGAGAAACTCGCCATGGCCGGATTCCTGGGATGATTTTTTTGGTATAATACAGTCACTTATGAGAACAGCGGCAATCGAACGCAACACTAAAGAAACGCAAATCAAGCTGGAGCTGGACCTTGACGGTTCGGGAGAAGGCACGATAGACACGGGCATCGGTTTCTTCAACCACATGCTCGAACTGCTGAAGAAGCACGCGCTGGTCGACCTTTCGATAAAGGCGACGGGTGACATAGACGTCGACTACCACCACACCGTGGAGGATGTCGGGCTTGTCCTCGGAAAGGCCATAAACGAGGCTCTGGGCGACAGGAAGGGCCTGGCAAGATACGGCTTCGCCTCCATACCGATGGATGAAGCGCTCTGCGAGACGTCTCTCGATCTCGGCGGCAGGCCGTTCCTCGTCATGCAGTGCCCGATGAAACACATGATGGTGCGCGATTTCGAAGTGAAGCTTGTGGAGGAGTTCTTCCGGGCGGTCAGCGTCGAGTCCAGGTCCAACATCCACATACGACAGATATGCGGCGACGAGGCCCATCACGTTTGCGAAGGGATTTTCAAAAGCTATGCAAGGGCCCTGAGGGCCGCCGTTGCCGTGGATCCGCGCGAAAGGGGCGTTCCCAGCTCGAAGGGGGTCATATGACAATACTCCCGGCGATAGATATCAAAGGCGGCAAATGCGTGCGGCTGCGGCAGGGCCGGGCGGACGATGTCACGGTCTATGGAGACGATCCGTGCGAACAGGCGAAGGATTGGCGAGATCAGGGCGGCGAAGAGCTGCATGTCGTGGATCTCGACGGAGCGTTCGCAGGCTCCCCCAGGCATGCGAAGCTCATAGAGCGGATAATAAAGGCTTTCGGCGGCCCGGTTGAGGTCGGTGGCGGGCTGAGGGATCCCGAAGCCTTGCGGGCGGTCATCGAAGCTGGCGCGACACGGGCGATAATAGGTTCGGCGGCGCTGGACGATCCCGAGTTTCTTTCCATGTCCTTGGAGCTTTACGGCGACCGCATAGCCGTCGGCATAGACGCGCGCGGCGGTTTCGTGCAGACGAAAGGATGGGTCTCCACGACGGACGTCAAGGCGACCGATCTTGCGACCGCCGTCGCCAAGGCCGGCGTCAAGACGATCATCTACACCGACACCGCTACGGACGGGATGCTTGGCGGACCCAACCTCACCCAGCTGTCGGCGATCTGCGAAGCGGCCCCGACATGTTCCGTGACGGCTTCGGGCGGAGTGAGCTCGCCCTACGACATAGAGAATCTCAAGGCTCTCGGACGGCCCAACCTGCGCGCCGCGATCGTAGGCAAGGCTCTTTACGACGGCCGCATAACGCTGTGCGAGATGAATGCCGCGGCACTTTGAAAACAAGAATGAAACTTCCTGAAATCCATACGCTCCCTGGCGGACTCAGGGTCGTCCTGGTTCCGTGCGAAGCCGAAAGCGTCGCTTTCGGACTCTTCGTGGCCTCGGGCTCGCGGCATGAAGGGCCCAAGGACGCAGGCATATCGCATTTCATAGAGCATATGCTCTTCAAGGGCACTCCGACCAGACGCCCGCTCGACATAACGCGTGCCATAGAGGGGCGCGGCGGCATGTTCAACGCCTATACGGGCGAGGAGTCGACGTGCTATTACGCCCATCTTCCTGACGAGTATCTGGCCGATGCCGTCGACATCCTCGCCGACATGTATCTCAACGCCGCGTTCCCGGAATCTGAATTCGTCCGTGAAAAGCAGGTCGTGCTCGAAGAGATAAAGATGTACGGCGACGATCCGGAATCCGTCGTCATGGAGAATCTTCAGCGTGCGCTTTTTCCGGGCCACCCGCTGGGCAACCCTGTCGCCGGCAGCGCAAGCTCGCTCGCGCCCATGACCCCGGCGCGCCTGAAGTCCTATCTCGCCGGCCATTACCTTCCCGGAAACACGGTGGCGGTCGTCGTCGGACGGTTCGACACCGGCAAGGCGCTGGATCTCGTTGGCGCGGCCTTGGAGTGCCGGCGCCGCGCAAAACCCCGCCGCGCGCGCGAGTCCGGCCCCGCGGCGCTCCCTCCGCTTGCCGAGATATCCGCGTCGAAGGATGTCGTGCAGACTCAGCTTGCGATAGGATACAGGACCTTCGGGATAAACGATCCGAGGAAGTATGCCGCCACTGTGATGGACGCCGTCTTGGGCCGCGGGATGTCCAGCCGCCTCTTTCAGGAGGTGCGCGAAAAGCGTGGCCTCAGCTACGACATATCCTCGAGAATGCAGTTCTTCTCCGACGCGGGGATGTTCACCGTCTCCGCCGGTCTCGACGGCGCCAAACGCGCTCTCGCCGAGAAGACGATCATGCGCGAAATCGCGCGCATGAAGGAAAAGACCGTGGGCGCGGCGGAGTTGAATCGCACCAAGGAATTCCTGATCGGCAATTTCCGCCTGGCGCACGAGCGCATCACGGCCAAGCTGTTCTACTATGGCTCGACGATGCTGTCGTTCGGACGCCTCGTCCCCACGCAGGAGCAGGTCGAAGGGATCCGGCGCGTCACCGCGGCCGACGTCCGCGACGTTGCGAACGCCATGCTCGACGATTCATCCAGAAGCGTGAGCCTTGTCGTGCCGCGCTGAAGCAACCCGGAGAGACATGGACACGAAAATCGCTACACTTCTCGCCGCGGCGCTTCTGTCCGCGGCACCGCACGGCCTTGCCGCCCCGACGGGCGTGGGCACATGGTGGCACTGGATGAACGGACACGTCACGCGCGAGGGCATCGTCAAGGATCTCGACGCGATGAAGGACGCCGGCATTTCGAACGCGACGATATTCAACGCGTACCGCCTTTTCACGCCGCAGTTCGATTTCCCCCAGACGGCGAAGGAGAATGTCAGGGTCGTCGACGAGACGAAGATGCCGACGGTGAAGTTCGCCTCGAAAGAGTGGTTCGATCTCTTCCGTTTCGCGCTCGACGAGGCCGAAAAGCGCGGAATCTCGATAGGCGCCGCAAACTGCGACGGGTGGAGCGAATCGGGCGGACCTTGGATCACGCCCGAGCTTTCCATGAAGGAGCTCATCTGGCGCAAGGAAGGCGAGACTTTCGGCGACAAGGTCAGAAACGGCTACTGCGAGGAGATAGCGGGCGTCGAGGCGAACGGCACGAAATACTTTTTCGCGTACACTACGAACGGCAAGACCAACCACCCCGCTTCGCCTGAAGGCAAGGGGCTTGAATGCGACAAGATGGACGCGGCCGCCCTCGAATGGCACTTCAGGCACTATCCGCAGTGGCTCCTCGACGCTGCGGGCGAGCACGCGGGGAAGACTTTCAATTATTTCCTCGTCGACTCGTGGGAATGCGGCTATCAGACGTGGACGAAGAAATTCCCCGGGGAATTCAAGAAGCGCCGCGGTTACGACATCATCCCCTGGCTCCCCGTTCTCGCGGGCGAGACGATCGGCTCGAAGGAGGACAGCGAAGCCTTCCTCCACGACTACCGCCTTACCTGCTCCGACCTCATAATCGACAACTATTTCAAGCGCCTCGCGGAGCTTTGCCACGAGAAGGGCATGAAGCTCTATTCCGAGGGGATATACGGCTGGGACAACCTGCCGGCCGTGGACGTCCTCAAGACGTACAAATACTGCGACGTCCCGATGACGGAGTTCTGGGCGAAGGTGGCGGCCCACACCTATCCCTTCAAGATGAGCTACG
>JAILJX010000012.1 GCA_024694365.1 Kiritimatiellia bacterium | reverse complement strand
ACGTTCGCATTCCGCGTAAGTGGGCTGGCTTACGCCAAGACGCTCGGCAACATCGGCCTGCGTAAAGCCAACCTGCTGGCGAATCTGTGAAAGCACATACTCGCGGTGAAGCTCGTCCGCCTCGGCTTTGACGCGTGCGCGCCGCTCCGGCGACATCTTCGCCACGAGTTCTTTGAAATTACGATGTCCGCTCATTTTGTTTCCTCCTCGATTTCCTTCAAGTACTGCTCATAAATCTGTTCCGCCCGTGGCACATTCTCCTCGTACCATCGGTTATTCCCCGTTTTGTCTCCCCCCAGAAGCAGTAATGCATTCCGGCGGGGATCAAACACGTAGAGAATCCGATATGGGTGTCCGCCGCATTGTACACGCAACTCTCGCAGCGCATGCGACGAACCTATGATACTGGACGAATACGGGAATCCAAGATTTGGGCCGTTGCGCGTCAGAAGATCGACAACAACAGCACACTTTTCCTGGACAAGTTCCGATAGTTCAAGCCACCATAGCTCGAACTCGTCGGTAAACTCTACTATCCACTCATTTGTCACGGCGCATATTATAGGATATTTCCTATTCACTGACAAGGGGGTATTTGTGAAATTTTAGCTGTCAAGATTTCCAACACCGGAAAATTCTTTTGTGCGGCAATAAACATAAGGGTGGGTACCGTGCAATTCCGCATGGCTCCACATTAAATCAAGAAAGGAAAACATGAAACGAACACATCAGACGTTCTCCGAACAGGAGAAGGACAAACTGCTACGCGAGATCGAGAACTTCTTTCACGTCTTTGCCGTCTTGACGCTGGCGGTGAGAAGCTTGATGAGTTCGGTGCAGTCGGCGAGGAGGGTGTCAAAAGCGGACGAGGGGTCGACAAGTTCGCCGTCGCGCAAAAGCTCAAGCCAGTATTCGGTCTCAGCCGCTTCCTTGAGCGCGATCTGGAGTTTCGACGCGAAGTCAGACTTGCTCTGCGCGTATCGGCTTTCGGCGATGTTCGCGCCAACAGAAGTGCCGGATCGCAGCATCTGCTTTGCGATGACCGACTCCTTGCGCACGCGCAGGTGCTTGTATAGTCGCACTATGCGCAGCGCAAAAGCCCTGGCCTTCGTGAACATGATTGAATCGGTCATAATGTTTTCCTTTGATTAACAGTTGTTCCTGGAGAGCGTAGGTTATAGTGAATAGTGAATAACGAATAACTTCCAAAATAGGGAATAGGTTTTCATTTGACCCTTCTTCTGCAACCTATTCACTATTCACTATAACCTATTCCCTATTTTGGAGGTGAGGGGAGTCGAACCCCTGTCCGAAACAGC
The DNA here is from genome assembly GCA_024694365.1 of Kiritimatiellia bacterium. Lineage (GTDB taxonomy): Bacteria > Verrucomicrobiota > Kiritimatiellia > RFP12 > UBA1067 > UBA1067. Next base: position 54,757 of record JAILJX010000012.1, on the reverse strand, counting down.
TCCGGGCAAACTTCTACGCGTGTATCCGGCCCTTGATCTCGGATGGAGTACGCCGGCAGGCGGGCTTATCCTCATCCATCCGTTCGGTTCGGCACCCTGCAGCACCCGAGCGGAGAGCCCTGCAGCGTGGCCTGCTAAATTAAGCCTAGGCGCTCAGCAGACATCGGCGCTTCGACTTCGCGGCCGTTATTTAGGCGGCGAGAGCGTAATCGTTGTTCGCAATTACTTTTTTCCCTCGTTTTTTACGTGGCCAACGAGGATCCACGACGCGCGATCTGACCTCGGCATATCCCGTCGAAACCGGATCACCCCCATAAAGGATTGGAGATAGTATATCACAAAATCCGATGCGGGCGCAAGTCACATGAGGCTATATGCGTCAATATCCAAGGCGACGGAAAGTCCGTGCGGAGCGGGACGCGCAGACGACAGCCACTTCCACGCCCTAGCTATGGTCTGCGCCTTCTCAGCGCGCACGACAATCTGCCACCTATACCGCCCTTCCGCCTTCTCGAGCACCGACGGCACCGCCTCGCCGACGGACAGACCCGGCACTTTCATGAGAGAGCGCGCGTACATGCATGCCCATTCTGAAACAACCTTTGGGTCCTCGCTTCTGAGATTGACGCATGCAAGATGGCTGTAAGGCGGGAAAAAAGCGGCCTTGCGCTCGGCGAGCTCCGCAGCGGCGAACGCTGCGTAATCCCCATTGGAGGCGGCTCGTATCACGGGCGATGAAGGATCGAACGTCTGTATCAGCGCATCGCCCGGCAATCCAGCACGTCCGGCGCGTCCGGAAACCTGTGCAAGAAGCTGAAACGTGCGTTCGGCTGCCCGGAAGTCCGGCATGTTGAGAGAACTGTCGGCATTGAGCACGCCCACCAGAGTGACATTGGGGAAATCGAGCCCCTTCGCTATCATCTGGGTTCCGAGAAGTATATCAGCCTCATGGCGTCTGAACGCGCCCAGAATGTCATCATGGGAATTCTTGCGGCTGGTGGAATCGGCGTCCATCCTCAGAATCCTCGCCTTTGCGAAACAAGCCTTGAGCGCGGCCTCGGCACGTTGCGTTCCGACGCCGCGATATGCGAGAGCGTGCGCTCCGCACGCCGGACATGCGTCAGGAACGGGCGCCCATCCGCCGCACACATGACAGCGGCAGCATGAGTCGGCGCGATGGTATGTATAGGGCACGGAACAGTCCGGGCACTCTATGACATGACCGCACTTCTCGCACGTGACGCTTCTCGACCACCCGCGTCGATTGAGAAAGAGAATCGTCTGCTCGCCCCTGTCGAGCCGTACAGCTATCGCGTCGAGGAGTTCCTTTGAATATATACGGCCGGCCGAGGAAGTGCTTGACATGTCTACGACAAGCGAACGCGGTGGGGTTCCGGAGCCGGCGCGGCGAGTCATGCTCGCTAGCGCGTATTTGCCTATGCTCGCGTTGCGCCACGATTCCAGCGACGGGGTAGCCGACCCGAGCACGACTTTCGCGCCCTCCGTCGCGCCTCTGAGAACGGCGACATCTCTGGCATGATAGCGCGGCATCTCATCCTGCTTGTAGCCGGTCTCATGCTCCTCGTCCACGACGATTAGACCGAGATCCGCCACGGGCGCAAAGACGGCGCTGCGCGGACCGACGACGACGCGTGCTTCGCCGCGGCGTATTCTGTGCCATTCGTCATATCGCTCGCCGTCCGAAAGTGCGGAATGAAGGACCGCCACCCCGTCTCCGAACCGGGACACGAACCGCTGAACGGTCTGCGGCGTGAGGGATATCTCCGGAACGAGGACGATGGCACCGCGTCCGGAGGCAAGAATGGAGGCGATCGCCTGCAGATAGACCTCGGTCTTTCCCGATCCCGTTATTCCGTGAAGAAGCACGGGCCGATCGCTGGAGAGAATCGTTGAGAGGGCCTCCGCCTGTTCCGGATTTAGATCAAGCGGCTTCGAAGACAGAATCCTCCTGCCCGCAAGGGGATCGCGTCTGCGCTCGCGAACCTTGACGGCGACAAGCCCCTTCGAACCGAGAGTGCGAATCGTGGAAGGCGTCGTCTTAAGCTCCCGGCACAGCTGTTGCAGCCATCCGCCTCCCAGACGCACAACCTGCTCGTAAAGCCACTGCTGATGTTTCGTGACGGTGACAGGTCCGAACGAAAATGCGGGCTCGACATAAATCAGCTCTCTGGCCTTCGCGCCGGGCCTCAGGACGGCGGCAGGGACTGCGGCTTTAAGTACAGACTCGATGGGCGACGCGGTGTAGGCGGCAATCTTGCGGACAAGATCAAGAATCCTGCCGCTGAAGAACGGCGTCTCGTCCACAATCGAAAGGATCGGCTTTATGGTGTATGGCAAGGCGTCGGCCCCGCCGCCGCAAATCTCCATAGCGAAGCCCCGCGCAGTGCGGCGCCCGAACGGAACAAGAAGAAGCTGGCCGACGGCCAGCTTCCTCTCCATCTCTTCCGGCACCGAATAGGTGAACAGCCGGTCGAGAGCCAAGTCGATCGCAACCTTGGCGATCATGCCTCGTCAGGGTTCAAGATACTTGAGCGTAATGCCCTGGGCGAACGACATGTTGGGCTGCTGCGAATAGATGTCGCAGAGCCTCGCATCCTTAGCAGGGAAGGTCTTTCCGCTACCGTTGAGGTAGACGACGACGCAACCCTTCTTGCCGAACGGCTGAGGATACTTGTTGAGCTCGGGGACGGTCGTCTTGTCGGCCATATTCACATCGCCGCTCATCGCGAACTGAGAGGTATCGACGTTACGTGTGACGAGAACGGGAAGCGTACCCTCGGTTCCCTGGGGGAATCCGGCGGCAATGGTCCAGGCGATATTGTTCTTCGAGATGTCGCCGGGTTTCGCGGGCGGAACGCCGAAGCCCCAGAGGCAGCTTACGATTTCACGGTCGACATAAGGGCTCCAATCGCTGGAAGTCTGCTTCGTTATGTCAAAGAGAGCCTTGAAATAGTCGGTCGAAGTACTGAACGCAGTTCCTGCGATATCCTCCGAATCGGTAGGGGTAAGCCCGTCATCCTCGGTAAGGTGGGGCCAAAGCTCGGATTTCGAGCCTCGGCTCGAATTCTGCATTATGATGGCCTTCACCAGCTTGGCACCCTGCATGGAGCACGCGCTCATGTCGGATTTGAATTTGGCGTCGACAATCTGAGGAACAAGGACTCCCATCAGAAGACCAAGAATTCCGATTACGACGAGCAGTTCGATCAGAGTGAAACCTTTGTTTGCTTTTTTCATTTTGTCCCTCCTTTGGGAGTTTGTTGTGTGTATATTATCTCAAATTTCTCACCGATGTTCAAGTGCCTTTTTGAGGTAAGGCTTGTATGCGCGGGTGTAGGTGACAAAGCTCACAAGGTTAAGGGCTATCATGAACCCTTCGACGGCATAGCAGCTCACAAGCATCGCGCCCTCCCACCCCTTCACGATTTCGCAGTCGTTGAAGACGATATACGCGTATATCCAACCGGCGGCCGGAAACGAAAGAGCCGTTCTGACCTTCCCGAGCCACATGGCCGAACCGTCCGCGCCGAAAAGCGTCCCCACCGACCTCAAAAACGTGACCCAAAGATCGCGCAATATGTAGAGAATCGTGAACAGCAGCATCACCACGGAATGGACGCTGTCACCCTGATGGAGCACAAGCCACGTAAGAGCCGGGAACGCGACGACGTAAAACACCTTGTCCATCAGCGGATCGGCCATCTTCCCCAGCGGGCTGACAACATTCCACTTGCGCGCCAGCGCCCCGTCGAACGCATCGGTGATTCCCGACAGAAACATTGCAGCCCCGGCGAAGAATATGACGGGCGGCGAAGAATTGAACTCCTCAACAAGCGCAAGCGCAAGCCAGATGAAAATCAGCGGAACGCGCGCGAAAGTGAGGGCGTTTACGAATGCCGCTTTAGGGCTCACTCCTCAGACAACCCTTCCGCCACGACCGTCTGCATGACTCCAAGCGTCTCCTGGAGCTGAGAGAGGCGCATCTTGAGAGACTGTATCTGGAGCTCCGCTTTCTGGTAGTTGCGGCGCGTGGCGAAAAGCTGTTTGAGCACCTCGCCAGCGTCAAGATCCAGATCGGTCAGCTGCATGCCGTCGGGAATAGGAACGAGAACACTCTCGCCGCATGTGGAGCAGTCGATCTGAAGCCCCGCTCCGCGATAGTCTATGACGAGGCTCTTGCCGCAGTGCGGGCAATCGAATACGATATCCGTATCGCGTATCTCCGCGCCTTCGGCGCTCTGCGTTTCAAGCGCAGGCTCAAAGCCGTCGCGCGTGTTTTCCTGTTCTTCAGTCATAGTCTTCCTCCTTGTCGGTGTTTGCAATTATATAACAATTCCCGTCGCGGCGCAAGGGGTGCCGTTCATTTTTCGTCCGCCTCGCCGGCCAGGATATCAGCTGCGGCATCGATCACGTCTTTGGTGAAAGGCAGGTAAAGTTCGACTTCCATGCCTTCCTTCGCCACAACCCGCAGATTGTCCACGACATAGGCGAAAGTCGGCGAATCGCCCTTCCCCAGGGCGTCGCGCATCTGAGGAGAACGCAAGGCGGGAAGGATACGGTCCGAAATCGCCTGTGCGATCGTTTCAGCAAGCTGCTCTCCTCGAGGCGTCTCAATGCTCAACGCTGCCCCGGCTACGTCTCCGTCTCCGGAAAAGGAGAGTTTGCATTCGCCGAGACCGAAAAGCGCGTTGCGGGCGTCCGGAATGAAGAGGTTTGCAAGATTGAAAATCTCCGACCCGTACCTGTCCATGCTTTTGAGCAGGCGCCCGAAATCTGCGACAGTCACGGTAAATAGGGCAGAGCCTCCCGTCTCCACCACTGTGGCGGCGGACGATCTGGCGGAATAGAGGGAAAGTTCGCGTTCCGCGATGGCCCTAGATGACGCGACGACAAGAAGTTCGCCGTCCATGGACGACACAAACATGCTTCCGCCTACTGCACGGGCGGAAAGTTCAACTTCCCACACATCAACCCCATAATCCGGGAGCTCCTCCGGCTCGGACACGCTGTTCACGCCGCTTGCCGCGGAAAGCGCCGAAACAACAGCGCTGACATCATGCGGAAAGGCAATGGCAAGAGACCAGTCCGGCATGTCCCGTCCGTCCTTTCTCGCAGCAGCCTCTCCGACGCGCCCGACGGCGAGCACACCCCATCGCACGTCGGAGCCCTTCATGCCGGCTGCCGCGAGAAACCCGTCAGCCATCTCGGGGTTGGAATTCACCACCGACGCAAGACGGCGTCTCAACGCATCCCTGAGAGGATAAAGTGCGGGAGAGCTGGTTCTATTGTAGACGGCATATCCGTCACAGCCATCCGCGACGAGAGGACGGTCCACCGCGAGAAGCTTGCGTTTTGACGCCGGCTCGCGAGTGGCGCCCCCGGCAGACGGCTCTGGGCGCTCAGATTCCGTACGCTCCAGCTCTACAGGACCTACGGCGGCGGAATCGACGCCTGGAGACTCGTCGCGTTCCCTGCAGCCATGGCATAAAGCGACCAGCACGGCGAGTGCCGCAGCAAAAAACGGCGACCGTATCATGATCTGGACCTTGCTTTGAGGAAAATCCTCAATGGTGCGCCCTCCAACCCGAACCGTCCGCGTATAGCCTTTTCGATATACGAAAGATATGCGGGGGTCACAAGTTTAGGGTCGTTGACGAAAAGACGTACGGTTTGGGGATTGACGGAAACCTGGAGCCCGTAATATATTTTAAGCCTCTTGCCTTTTATCATCGGGGAGAGGGTCTTTTTCGTCGCCTTTTCGATGGCGTTGTTGAGCATCCCTGTAGGCAGGCGCTCAGCGGCAGACTCCGCGGCACGGTCTATCGCCTCCACCGTGCGGCGGATGTTGTAGCCCGACTTGTTGGAGCAGAAAACGACAGGAGCGAAATTCAGAAACGGCATCATGGAACGCAACGCTTCCGTGGCTTTCGTTTCGGTTATGCCCTCGCTTTGCGCGAGATCCCATTTGTTCATCATCACGACGCATGCGCGATGTGCGTCGAGAATCTTGCCTGCGATTCGCTTGTCCTGCATGGTCGGACCCATGACAGGATCCATGACAAGAATGACGACATCGGCCTCCTCTATCGCAGCCTCGCTGCGGAAAAGCGAAAAATTGTCCACGGAGGTCTTGGACATTTTCGTATGCGGCTTCATACCGGCCGTGTCTACGAGCATGTAATGCCTGGCGTCGGGTCCGGAGCCGATTTTGAAAGGAACCTCTACGGCATCTCTGGTCGTTCCCGGCATCTCTGAGACTATGACGCGCGGCGCATTCAGAAGACGGTTTATGTAGGAGGACTTCCCGGCATTAGGTCTGCCGACGACAGCGACGCGCAAGGGACGTTTCGCCGACTCCTCTTCTGCACCGGTCTGCGGGAGTCGCTTCACGATATCTTGGATGAGAGACTCAACCCCTCTTCCGTGCTCCGCAGAAGTCGGAAAGACGGGGAGTCCGAAACGCTCGAATTCGTGCGCGCGCCAATCATCATCCGCCGTGTCGCACTTGTTGGCGGCGATGACGCAAGGGACGCCCGATTCGCGCACGCGCTGAATCACTTCAGAATCGAGCGGCGCAATGCCCTCCCGGGCGTCTACGACTATTATGCAGACGGCTGAATCCTCCACGGCCAGTGCGGCCTGTGAACGCGTTTCTCCGTCCAAAGGATCGCGGGTGACGGAGCGGTCGAAGGCGATGCCGCCCGTATCGACCAGCATCACCTTCCTGTCGCCCATGGTCACTTCGCGCGTGACCCGGTCGCGAGTCACGCCGGGCTGATCGAAAACGATGGCCACGCGCTTTTTTGCAATCCTGTTGAAAAGCGCGCTTTTCCCCGTATTCGGGCGCCCGACGAGACTTACGACATTCATCGTCACTTCGATGTCACCGCCGGGATCGCCTCAAGCATCCCGGAAACAAACAGGTCGATCACGGCCGGCGGAACGATCATGCCGGCTTCAAGCGTGGAGCCATCGACGGAAACCTTCACGCTGCGGAGCATGTCGCGAGCCATCTTCATCTCTCCGTCCATCGCGTCCGGCGGAATGGAATCGAACTGCTGGCGCATACCAACAAGCATTGCATCCAAAACAGCCTTGACGGCATCGGCGTCAGCCTTGCTGCCGAGCTCGACGGAGAGGGAGAGCGAAACGGACTGGCTGGCTGTCAAATAGAGAGCGACGTGTTTGGCACGGCAGGCGATTCCGCTGCCGCCGGGGACGGCTTGATCGAGGAATCCAAGCGAACCGGGCATCTCCTTCTCGATTTGACGGAAGATTTCGCCGATGTCGGCGATTTCGAACGAAAGGACGGAGGAGGAGCCGCCGGCGCCGCCGTGGAAGAAGCGTCCAGCTTGAGCATTGCCGGAATAGAGAGCGATTGCCCGCTCAAGCGCAGGCTTGCCGGATGCGAAAAGAAGCAGCCGGCCATTCATGACCGCGACATGCGGATCAAGACCGGAGGAGGCGAAATCCGCCGACTGGATGCGCGAGGCCCTGACTCCAGCGACATCGACAGGCGTCACGGTCGTGGCATCATCAAGGTTCGCCATTCCGAGAAGGGAGTCGAGGGTGCGCGTGAAGTCACTCTTGAAGTACACTGCACCCGCAATCTCGTCGGAAGAGGAAAGCGAACCGCTGGCAGCGGAGGCGAATTCGCCTTTCACCCACATCGTGCCCCAGAGAACCTCGGCGTCGAATATTCCAGACGCCTTCAGCATCGCGTCCGCAGTTGCGGCGGTCTGAGCATCGTCATCCGCCATGGCTGCGGCATAACCGGCGCCGAACGCCTTCTGCATGGCATCGCGCACCGGCTTGAGGACGGGCGACTTGTTCTGGCGGTACAAGACAGCGGCCTTCGCGCCTGAAGGGACGAGAGGACGCATTTCCGGACCCTGTGCGAATGCAGGAAGAGCGAGCACGGCGAGAGCCAGTGCGGCACATTTGACTTTTGAGACTTTCATTTTTTACCCCTTTCTTAGGTTGATTTGGTTATGTCCATATTATACCATAAAAAATGGCGCCGCGGGGATCCGCGGCGCCATTTTTTGCGCATGTCGCCTTGCGTCACTTGGCGAGATCGGCCTTGACGGCTTCGAGGAACTGACGGAGAGCGGCAGGCACGCGGCGGGCAGCCTTGTTGACCTCCTTCGAGTCCTTCGACGGCTTGGCATCATACTCGTCGTAGCTCTTGCCGATCGTCTCGATCTCCTTCTTCCAGCCCTCGACGTCGACCTTGACGAGTTCCTTGAGGAACTTCTCGTTGACGAGGAAGTCGGGGTTGTCGCCGGTGTTGTTCTCGAGGGAGATGTCCTTGGCGTAGGGAAGATTGCCGATCGCAGTGGCGTTGGCCTTGACCTTGCCGTCGATGCGGTCGCATATCCACTTCAGCACGCGGCTGTTGTCGCCGAAACCAGGCCACATGAACTTTCCGTCGGCAGTCTTGCGGAACCAGTTGACGAAGTATATCTTCGGGAGCTTCGTCGGGTCGGCGCTCGTGCGCTCCATCTCCAGCCAGTGCTGGAAGTAGTCGCAGACGTTGTATCCGAAGAACGGAAGCATCGCCATCGGATCGCGGCGGACCTGGCCGATCTGGTCGGATATGACGGCGGCGGTGACTTCAGAGCCTGCTGCCGAACCCATGAATACGCCGTGAGTCCAACTCTTCGCCTCATTGACCAGCGGAATCGTGGAAGGACGGCGGCCTCCGAAGAGGATCGCGTCGATCGGCACTCCCGTGGGCTTCTTCTCGAACATGCCGTTGAAGCCGTCCTTGTCGAGAACGGGGCAGTTGACCGCAGGGGCGGTGAAACGGCTGTTCTTGTGCGCCGCGACAAAGCCGGAGGCCTTGACCTCGGCCTTGGTCATGCCGGGCTTCGGACCCATACGCTTCTTGTCGTCGACGCAACGATAGCAGGGGTTGCCCTTCCAGTCGATGCCCTCTTCCGGAGCGTCCACTCCCATATCTTCCCACCAGATGTCGCCATCGGGAGTGAGGACAACGTTCGTGAAGATCGTGTCCTTCTTGCAGGAGAGAAGAGCGTTGGGGTTGGAGAACTTCGAAGTTCCAGGGGCGACTCCGAAGAAGCCGTTCTCGGGGTTGATTGCATAGAGACGACCATCGGCGCCCGGCTTGAGCCAAGCGATGTCGTCGCCGATCGTCTGAAGCTTCCAGCCGGGAAGTTTAGGAAGCATCATGGCGAGGTTGGTCTTTCCGCAAGCGGACGGGAAAGCGGCCGTGACATGATACTGTTTCTTTTCCGGGGAAGTGAGAGTGAGGATGAGCATGTGCTCGGCCATCCAGCCATTGTCCTTCGCAAGCTTGGACGCGATGCGGAGGGCGAAGCACTTTTTGCCCAAGAGAGCGTTCCCGCCGTATCCCGAACCGTACGACCAGATCTGGCCATCCTCGGGGAACTGCGTGATGTACTTGTCCTCGATCTTTTTCGCGCACGGCCAGGCGACATCCTTCTGGCCCTTCTTGAGCGGAGCGCCGACGGAGTGGATGCAGGGAACGAAATCGCCGCCCTTGTCGAGGTGCTTCATGACAGCATCGCCAGTGCGGGTCATGATGTTCATGTTCACAACGACGTATGCCGAGTCGGTAAGCTCGATTCCGTACTGGGTTATGGGGTTGCCGATCGGGCCCATTGCGTAGGGGATGACGTACATCGTGCGGCCCTTCATCGAGCCCTTGTACTTCTTGAGCATCTCCTTCTTCATCTCCACGGGATCTTTCCAGTGGTTGGTAGGACCGGCATCTATCTCGTTCTTCGAGCAGATGAACGTACGGCCCTCGACGCGTGCAACGTCGGACTCGTGCGAACGGGCAAGATAGCAGCCCGGACGGAGTTTCTGGTTGAGCTTGACGAACTGGCCCTTCTTGACCATCATCTCGCAGATATCGGTGTGCTCTTTCTTCGTGCCCTTGATCACGACAACCTTGTCGGGATCGCAGACCTTAACCCACTGATCAACCCACGCCTGAACTTTGGCGTTCTTGAACTTCGGCGATTTAGCCATGTTTTTGTCTCCTTGCGTTTCCCCCGTTACCGGGCTTTGTAAAACGATTGTGAATAGTATATCAAAAAAACGGCCGCGGGTGTGCGAAAAAAACGCATAAACCCGCGGCCGCCTTCATGTCGGCGTCAGAGAGCCGGCTTCGGTGCGACTCCGCCCTCGGAGCAGAGGTAGCGGAACGTCTCGGTAGGAGATTTCCTCTCCTCCTCGGTGCGGCCATCCGGGCCCTCGGCGGCAGCGGCCATCACTCCCTCGGCGTTGACGTCAAGCCCGCGCTCGACAAGCCACTGGGCGATGGCGAGGCGGTCGTTCTTCGCAGCTTCGACAAGATCGTCCTCGCCGTAATCGGCGCCTGCGGATTCCAGGACGGAGAGGACCGCATGGGCATTGGCCTTGCATGCGGCTTCGAACGCATCGTCTCCCGCAGCGTTTTTCATGAGAACATACGCATTGCGTTCGGACTCGTCCGCAATGGATTCGGCGAGGAACTTGACCGGAGCGGCCTGATTGCGGCGAACCGCGGTGAAAAGAGCGGTCTCGCCTTGCGTATTGACGGCCTTGACGTCAACCTGCGAAAGAAGCGCCTTTGCAACACGGAGGTTGCCGCGGCGCATCGCATAGTGCAGGGCGGTGTTGCCGGACGCGTCGACGACAGTCTGGCTGCCGTCCGCAGCATTGATTTTTGAAATAAACGCGTTGTGGCCGGTTTCGATGGCGACGAGCAGCGCGGGACGCTTGCGGGGATCGCGCTTGGCGGGCTTGTCCACGACGGCACCGAGCTCAATGGCGCGGTCGAACATGGCCGGCTGGTTGAGATACGCCGCGCCGACGAGAAGCGTCGTAGCATCGTCGGCAGACACTTCAGCGCCACGCTTCATCAAGCGCACAATCCTCGCGTAATCGCCAAGCACAGCGTTCATATCGAGGTAGGCGACAGGGCATACGATGCCGAGCTGTTTCGAGATGGCGTCTTCGGCGATCGCAATCTGCGAGTCGAACGAGACTTCAGCATCGATGGCCTCGAGAAGCGCCGCATACGCCTCTCTTGCGCGGCGTGCGTCGCGCGCGGCGGCAAGTTCGGCAAGGCCCTGAAGCGGCTTGACGAGCCTGGCGCGGAGAAGTTCGTTCATCTCCCAAGTCGTCATGGACTCAAGTTCGTTCTTGGCTAGCATCGCAAGAATCTCGGCGCGGACGCGATCGCAGAAAGCCTTGGCGGCATCGGAGTTGTAGTACTGGGCGATGAAACCATTCTGCAGCTCTGCGAGGGCCTTCTCGAGCTCGGCAAGATCCGGATCCTGCTTCCCCGGCGAGTAGGTTCCTGTCCGCTTCTCCATTATTTCGGCAATTCGGGCCGTGACGCTGGTTATGTATCCGGTGGCGGGAGTCTCTGCTATACCGAGACCTGCCATGGCCGACTTTATCTCCTCGAGGGCGGCGAGTATCTGTCCGTAAGTGTCATGAACATAGGGATAGCCCTCGACATAGGCATTGAGCCCTTCATAGTCCTCAGACTCCATGAACGCCGCTATCTTGGCATCAATCTCCTTGCAGAGCGACTCGTACTGGTTGGGGTTCACGACACTGTTGAGGAGCCCGATGCGCGTAGCATAGATCCTGGCGTTCCACACTTCGGCGACGATGTCGAGATTGCGGAGTTCCTCCGTCTCCTCCACAAGCGCGACGTCGCGGATGACTTCGCGCGCCTCTGTGTACTTGCCCTCATTGACAAGCTTGGTCACGCGCGCCACCAGATCGTCGATGATCTTCTGCAGCCGGTCCTCGCACTCGGCGATTGCCGCCTTGCGAGCATCGTCATCACGCTTCTGTATCTTGGCGCGGAATTCGGCAAGCAGCTTCTCGATCAGAACGCGCGTGCGCTCGTTGACGGCGGTGGTGCCGAGGAAAAGGAAACTCTCGCTGGTGGACTTGACCGTTGCCGCCTTGCCGAGAGCCGCAAGCTGCGCCGCCAGATCGGCGCGGAATTTCTCCGTCACGTCATCGGCATTGGCCTCGGTGCAGTTGAACAGGACGAGCGTATCACGATACTCCTTCAGCCGCTTTTCGAACTCTGTAAGATCGGGCTTGACCGGGTCGCTCTCAACCGTAGTCACGAGATTTGTCGTGCTGTCGCGCATATCGAATATCCTCGCAGCCGCGGCGACAAGCTTAAGGTTTGCGCTTACGGCAGGATCGATGCCCTCCTCCTTGACTCCAAGACTGAGCAGCTCGTTCTTGACATCGTCTATCTTGCGGTCAAGCTGCTTGGAAAAGGTGCGGATCCTCGGGTAGCTCAAAAGGAATTCTATCGCTTCCTCGTACTTTCCGTCGGCGTCGAAAGCCTCGCACCTCGAAAGTATATCCTTCTCGATCCTGGCCCAGTCGGCGGGATTAACTTTTGTATTCATGTACTCGTAGCCGTACTCTCGGATTTTTTCATCGACTTCCGGCACGCCTGTCGCCGAAGCTCGCCAGATGATTTCGCGCACCTTCGCATAATCGCCTGCGGCGAGAGCCTTCCCTGCCGCATCTTCGACGGTCGCAATCCTGTCTTCAACCCACTTCGGCCACACGATCGATTTCTCGTACGCGCGCACGGACTTCTCGGCAGCGGCCGCAACCTCCGCAAGCTCATCCTTGGAAAGTTCGACGCCGGCGATGCGGGCCAGTTCCGCGGCCGACGGGATGGCATACGACTTGAACCACTTCTTCTCCGCGGCTTTTTTCGTGAGTATTTCGGAGATGGCCCGATCAACCTTGGCGGACGCGAATTCTACCCGTTGCTTTTTCACTTCCGCGAGAATCCCCTGCGCAATGCGCACAAGCTTGTCGATCTGCTCGGACGTGAGCGCTCCGCCGCCGATTCTCGCAAGTTCAGACCGGCTGGGAACCGACAGATTGTCGCTCACCAACTTCTCAACCTGGACGACGTTACTTTCCATCACCGCGGCATCATCCTCGCTCACCCTTATGACATTGCCGCTTCTGTCTGTCAATTCGACACCGTTGTATACGACTGGTTTCCCCGTCGTGCACCCTGCGAAATAAGCTGAACATGCCAAACCTAGCACGGCGCAGCCGATAGTGTTTTTATCCATGGTATTGCCTCTTTTACTGTCCCGCTACTCTATCGGCGACGCAGCTTGCGGGCGCCACGTCACCGTCTCAGCTTCATAAGGGAAGAACCGCCCCTTGAGCTTCACTGGTGCCAATTATAGCACATTCAGGCACTTCTAGTCAATTCCAGTCATCCCTGGAGTTTCACGATTTTTCGCCACCGAGCGCGGCATTTTAAGCGGACGCGCGCTTTTTGGGGTCTTCTGGCGCATATCTTGCGAAATCAAATCGCCACGCCGAATCTTCTTTGATCCGATTGAGGCGAGCAATTTCGGCTCCGGGCCTGAGCTCGCCTCGCAGAACGCGACGACTCCGGCCCTGCGCTGAGGCGCAGCGGAGAAAACAAACGCTGTCCGTTTCTTCGCTGTTTCGGGTATAATACCCGTGTTCAATAAACACGCAAAAGAAAGGACAGCACTGTGAATAATAGCATAATCGCGTGGAAAACGCGAGGGCAACTCGACGATTTTATGGTGAAATTGTTTCACGGTTTTTCCAAGCCGCGGAACAAGTTCATACGCGACATGGTCTACGGAATACAGTCTACGGGAGACACCGTGCTCACGGACATAGTGCGCGCAGTCGACTCCGAGGGCAGGCACCGCAGCGTAGAGAACCGACTGAGCAGGAACCTCCAGGAGGACGGCCTGGACAGGGACCTGCACGAGGCTGTCATGGCAGACGCGAAGAGATTCGTCGACAAGAACACGCTCGTGATAGTAGACCCCACCGAAGTCTGCAAGCCGCACGCGAGGAAGATGGAGAACCTGACGCTGGTCAGGGACGCGAGCAGGTCGTCGAAGGACGAGGTCGTCAAGACGCGGGGCTACCACGGCTGCATGGCCGTTGCGTGCAGGTCCGGATCCAGGAAGACCGTGCCGCTCGCCCTGAAGCTGTGGTCGTCCAACGCAGAGGGACACAAGGGGGAGAACGAGGAGGTGCTCGATGTCATGCGCGCGATAGACAAGGCGACGGACGGCAAAGGCATACGCGTATACGACCGCGGCGGAGACAGGCCCGCGCTCTACGACTACTATCTGGACAACGACAGGAAGTTCATCACGCGCATGAAGGAACGCAACCTCGTCAGCTGGAAGAAGCCCAAGCCCAACACATGGCTCGCGGGCCAGTGCGTCATGCAGTACAAGACCGTCGTGAAGTACGATTCGCAAGGCAAGGAGACGCACTGCAAGATAGATTTCGGCGTCATGCCCGTGAAGCTTCCCTGGCGCGACGAGGAGCTGAGGCTCGTCGTCGTCAGGGGGTTCGGCAAGGCCCCGATGATGCTGCTGACGAACCTCGCGGTCAACGAAAAGCTCCAAAGCGAGGGCAGAGACGGAACGGACCACTCGTACAAGGCCCTCTGGCAGGTCGTGGAGGGATACCTCTCGCGATGGAGGGTCGAGGAGACGATACGCTTCGTCAAGCAGTGCTACGGCTTCGAGAACATACGCGTGATGTCCTACGCCAGCTGGCGCAACATGTCGGCGCTAGTCCTGGTGTCGGCGTACTTCACCGCGGCATGGCTCGGCCGGGGCGTCAGGAAGGACCTGCTCGTCGCGCACCTCGAACTCATGCACAAGCGGTTCAACGACGTGCCTGAGTTCTTCCTCTACGCCCTCGCAGACGGAATAAGGCGCGCGTTCTCGCGCTATGGCACATGGAAGTCGAAGTCCGTAACCAGACCCAAGCCTCCAACGGACAGCCAACCAGACCTGCCGGGCTGGGATGATCTAGCCTTCATCGGAGCGGGCTAACGCTGCCTCCTCAGACAAAACACTTATTACACTAGTCTAAATGCACTTCATCCTTAATTTATAAGGGCGAAGTGTGATTCAGCACTCAGAAAATCGTGAAACTCCAGCAGTCATCCACAGGCAAATGATATTTGACCTTGGAAGAAAATAGAAGCTACGAAACAGATAGAAACGGCGGCCGCATCGACTGTACTGCCGTAGCGGCGACAGTATCGACGATATCCTCCACACTGCATCCGCGAGAGAGGTCGTTGCACGGCATGGCAAGTCCCTGCAGGACCGCGAAACCAGTGGCGCCGCAGAGCCGTTCCGTTATCTTGTAGCAGATGTTTCCAGCCTGGAGATCGGGGAAAATGAACACGTTTGCGCCACTTTCTACAGCTTCGTCGAACGGGACTTCGCCCAGCATGGCGATTTTCGGCTCGGCTATGCCTGCAAGCGTGCGCGCCGTATCGGCACTGGCCCGTGCAATATGACGAAGGGATTCTGCATCGGGATTGGGGTTCACCACGCAATCTGCATATACGACAAAGCCATCCTTTCCGACAGATCGGTCGCGACATTCAATAAGGAAGCTTGAAGAGACAAGCTTCATGCCCGGCGCCGTCTTCACAAGCTGCAACGCAGGGCGCAACATCTCACCGGTGGAATGGATTGCGCCCGAGACGAGTCCGTCGGCTTTGCCGAGTTTGACCATCATCATCCCAAAGTACATAGGGTCTGCGGCGAGCGCCTTCGCCTCCTCCTGTGTGACCCCCTTGTGGCTTCTCAAGGCATAAATCGCCTCTGCGACTTCTGCCGAGAACGCCGCACCTGCAGGACTCGCCATCGATTCGCGCGTCAGCAAAACGGGCTCCGCCAAGCCCTCCTTGCGTATGATCTCCGCCGCAACGACAGTGCGCGGCTCATCTCCCTCCGGAAGAACTATACGCTTCAGAGACGTGCGGGCCTTTGCCCTGATCCTGTCCTTGAGCCCCATTGACAACCTCCATTCCGCAGTCGCGGTCCGTCACAGATCCATCCCGCCAAAGCCCTGCCACACGTCACGGCCCGAATATGTATGCGGTTCTATCTCGCCGCGGAGAGCCTTGAGCGCAGGGATGGCAAGAGCTTCCTGCTCCATCTCGCCGGGATAGGAGAAAACAGGAGCGATGAAACCGCACCTCCCGCGAATTGACGTCTCAACATCGCGGAACCGCAAAAGCCCGCCCGTCAGAAGTATCGCGTCCACTTTCCCGGAAAGCGCCGCCGCCATGGCGCCGATCATCTTCGCCGTCTGGTATATCATGGCGTTCCACACAAGCGTCGCCTTTGGGTCGCCTTTCTCAACGAGCGCATGGATGGCATCAGAGTCTGACGTGCCGAAAATGTCCACAAACCCCCCTGCGCGGGAACACTTCAGCCTGAGCTCCTCAGGTGTGTGGGTCTCGAGGTAGTCCAATACGGCAAGCACAGGAACCGACCCGATGCGCGTAGGTGAAAAGGCGCCTTCGCCATCCGCACCCATGTTTCCGTCGATCATCTTCCCCTTCTCATGCGCAGCGACGGTTATCCCTCCGTCGACATGCGCGACGATGAAGTTCGATTCGGTGTATTCGAGTCCGCTCCGAGCGCAATGGAACTTGGCGACGGCCCTTTGATTGAGAACGTGGGAGTGGGAAACGCGATACACACCCTTTATGCCGGTAATGCGCGCAAGATCGGAGAATTCATCGACGTTGGTAGGATCGATCGTGAATGCGCTTTTCCCGTATTGCTCGGCAAAAGACCACGCCAGCATGACGCCAAGTTTCGCAGGATGCTCGGATCCGCCTACAGCAGCAACGGTATCGTCATAGAGCCGCCTGTCGATTCTCACAAGACCGCCGGGCTGCGTGTGTGCACTGCCGCCTCGTCCCGCAAACGCGTCGATCGAAGCCGGATCGATCCCCTCGGCTTTCAGCACGTCCAGTATGACGCCTCGCCTGAACTCCATCTGTCCGTTAACGTGAGGGTAACGGAGCAGTTCGGGAGCATCGTGGAAAAGGCTCCGTTCAAAGACGGATTTCTCATCCTCGAAAAGGCTGACTTTCGTAGAAGTGGACCCTGGGTTTATCACAAGAATCCTGTGCATTTTCAAATCAACTCCAAAAGTGCCGAAATATCTTTCTTGCCAAAATGCGGCGCTCCTCCGTTTATGACAAAGCACGGAACACTCATGACCTGATACCGGTCTTTCATGGCCGGAAAGTGGTTGAGATCGTATACGTCGACCGTGACGTTTGCGTTGAGCGACGCCATGCGCTGAGCAGCGACAACAAGATCGGGGCACATTGTGCACGAAAGCGAAACCATAATCTTCATGTCGACCGGAGACGATATAGCCTCGACCCTTGCTTTGAGAGCCGGGTCGATCGGCTGGCCAGGCCCGGCAGCGTTGTAGAGGCCCAGGACGAACGACGTGAATTCGTGTCCGCCAGGGACCCCATGAAACGCAAGACCGGTCCACGATCCGTCCGGACGGCACACTCTTGCGCGCGGAAGCTCCTCCGCGGAAACGCCTGAAGCATCCTCGACACGGACAGAAAGCTTGTCTGTCGCTCCTGCAAGAGTCTCCATATACGACTTGAGTTCAGAAGATACAGGTCGCGAATCGAGAGCAAGAGAGAGGAGCAGTGGATTTTGCATGCGCTGGAAGACAGTCTGGAGCTGTGCAAGCATGTCAGCGTCGATAGGCCCCGAAGATGCCTTCCCTACCGGACCGGGAGATGAATCCACAGGCCTGTGAACTGCCGCCGTATGGACCTTGGCATTCGGCTTCATACCTGTCTTCTTCTGCATCGCAGCCGCCCACTTCTCGACCTCGGTGGCCGCAAGCGCCCCGTCGCCCACCGCCGTAACGACCTGCCTCAGAGGCTTGATGCACACGTCCCCTGCGGCGTACACGCCGTCAACCGACGTCTTCTGGGAGCGGTCTGTAACCACATATCCGTGCGGATCAAGTTCGCAAATTCCTTTCACGAGCGCCGTCTCGGGTTCGTACCCCGCGAACACGAACACGCCGAAGTTTCCCCCGTCCTGCGGCGAAAACGAAGTCGTCTCGCCGGTTTTTGCGTTCCTGTAGACGATTTTACGCAGAAGCGAATCGCCCTCGACCTTAACGACCTCGGTATTGTAGAGAACCTTGACCTTGGGATGGTTCTTTGCGCCATCAGCTGTCGCGGCGGCGCACGTAAAATCACCTTCCCTCACAAGAACCGTCACGCTTCTCGCATACTTTGTCAGGAACACCGACTCTTCCGCCGCGGCGAATCCGCCTCCGACGACAAACACGTCCTTGCCGGTGAAAAACTCGCCGTCGCATGTGGCGCAATAAGCGACGCCGTGCCCACGGAAGTCCGCTTCACCGGGGAATCCGATCATTCGCGGGTGGGCGCCCGTGGCAAGTATGACGCCAAAGCATTCAAGCGTCCCGCGAGACGTGACGACTTTTTTCACGTCGCCGGAAAGATCAAGACCGGTCACCTCGGCCAGAAGAAACTCGGCTCCGAACGATTCGGCCTGGCGTTGCATGTCCCTCGTCAGCTCATCGCCGGATGCGCGCTTTACGCCAGGATAGTTGACGACTTCGCTTGTGATCGTGATCTGTCCGCCGAACTTTTCCTTTTCGACAACGATTACGCGGTAGCACGCGCGCGCCAGATAGAGAGCGGCGGTCAGGCCCGCAGGCCCGCCGCCGATCACAACCGCATCGTAAAGATGGTTGTCCATTTATGTACGTTCCCTTACAGCTGGCCTACGAGGTCGAGCGAAGGCTTGAGCGTCGCGGCTCCCGGCTGCCACTTCGCGGGGCAGACTTCGTCGCCGTGCTCATGGACGAACTGGCAAGCCTGGAGCTTGCGGAAGAGCTCGTCGGCGTTGCGCCCGACATTGCCGCTGTTGATTTCATAGGCGACGATCTTGCACTCGGGGTTTACGATGAACGTTCCGCGCTCGGCGAGACCGGCATCGGCGATCAAGACCTCGAAGTCGCGCGCGAGAGCCTGAGTCGGATCGGCGAGCATCGGATAGGATATCTTCGAGATGCGCTCGGAGTGGTCGTGCCAGGCCTTGTGGACGAAGTGGGTGTCGCAGCTTACGGAATAGACTTCGCATCCTGCGGTCTGGAACTTTCCGTAGATGTTCTGGAGGTCCTCAAGCTCCGTCGGGCAGACGAACGTAAAGTCCGCAGGATAGAAGAAGAATACGCTCCACTTCCCCTTGATGTCAGCCTTGGTCACAGTCTTGAAGTTGTTGTTCTGGTAAGCCTGCACCGAAAAATCGGAGACTTCCTTGTTGATGAGAGACATGTCGTTCTTTCCTTCCTTGTTATGCATGTTTGACGTTTACCGCCCCTTGCGGAAAACGGAAAATAGTTTATCAAATTTGTTAGAGATGTGCAACTGCGTCCTCCGCACATGTTTCAGCTGTCTGCAGGTGCGCCGGAAGGTCTATGAATATGGACTCCTTCGCGCCCTCGCCCCAAGGGAGAACCTTGAGAATCAATTTCCTGGTCCCTGCGGGGAGTCGCCTCAATGCAAAACGCAGAGGCTTCCCTTTCCAGAAGTCGTCCTGGACGAGCATTCCGTCTGCATAGAGCCGGGCCATATCGCCCTCGTAGGCGATTTCCAGCATATTCGCCATGCCGTTGAACGGGACTTCATATACCGCAGCCCCTTCCCATGCGGATTCATCGGGCGGAGTCGCCGCCTTGTTCGGTCCCATCGCGATTTTCGGCGCCGCTCCTGCCGGCTTCAGAAGCTTCAGATCCTTGACGCTGAACATGAGATTCTCCCCGGCCGTGCAAGTGCAGTACGGTCCGCAAACACGCGGCGCCGCCATAAGCGCCCGGCCGTCCAATATCCTCTCGACCTTTCCGTCCTTCTCGATTCCGATCCAACACTCGCCTTCGGGATTGAGGCGCCTGACGTAATCGTTGTGGAACACGAAACGTCCGCGCTTCGTTTCATGTCCGCTCAAGAACACAGGATCCTCGACAGCCAACTCTTCTCCGTATTCGCGGCAGAAATCGCCGAGCGCTTTCAGAAGCCAATATCCGTACTGAGGCTCTCCGAATTCGCTGACGGGCGCCTGAAACTCGTAGCTCACAATCGGGAGATCGTTCCAATTTGTGAATTTTCCGCGCTGACTCTCCGCCATGTTGACGCCGGCGTCTGTCGGATTGGAACCTCCGTGATACATGTAGTAGCCAGGCAGATTGGATCCGCTGCCGAGTTTCACGACACTCATGGCAAAAGCGTCCATCGGCTCCATGTTGAGGCGTCTGTGATAACTCGACGCCATCCCTCCCCCCAGCTCGCAAGTGAAATACGGATATTTCACCGCCTCTTTGGCATCCTCGGCTGTCTGTGCGTCTAACAGGTCGGTAGCGATGACAGAGGAAGTCCTCGCAGATTTCATGATGAAGGAATTTCTGTAGCCGCCGGGCATGGACTTCAGCTCCCTGTCCCAAAAACCTTCGGCGTAGTCGCCATAAAAAGGTATCATCGCCCCGAAATCCCCTTCGGTGCCGTTCAGTTCCGGCCAGCCCGTCCTCGTGTACATCGGGACGTCGAAGCCGATCTTTACGGCAAGGTCCTTAAGTGCCATATAGTATTCCCACGGACCACTGCTCTCGTTTTCGAGCTGGACGCCAATCAACGGGCCTCCGTTTTTCCACAAATGCATCTCTACCTCCGGAAAGAGTCGCGTCCAAAACTTTTCCACCTCGGCCATGAATCGCCTGTCGCGGGAACGGAGAACCTTGCGGGGATACCGCTCCACCAGCCAATCAGGAAGTCCGCCCTCCCTGCATTCACCATGGTCCCAGGGGCCGATTCTCACGATGGCCCACATGCCCGCCTTCGCAACTTCGGAGAGAAACGCATTAAGGTCACGATTCCCGGAAAAATCGAACACCCCTTCGTTCCATTCATGGTGGTTCCAGAAAACATAGGTCGAGACGATGGAGATTCCGCCTTCTTTCATGGTTTTCAGAGACCTCGCCCACTCTTCCCTCGGAACCCTGGAATAGTGAATCTCGCCCATCAGAGGAATCATCGCCTTTCCGTCAAGCCGCAAGCATTTTGTGGTGACCTCAAGCCTGTCGCCATTAGGCGCAACGCAAGAACCCTGAGGAATGATCCGCTCGCCGACGGAAAGCGCAGGACGCCCCATCAGTGCGCGGCAAAGCCACATCATGGGAGCTTGACCATGCGGATCGCCGTTGGCTTTGGGTCTCGAGAGATAGTGATGGCGGCTGTTCTTCCATCCGGTCCCGACGCAGACGTCCGGAATGTTGCCGAAATCATCGAGTTTTGCGACAAGGGCATTGTAAGCCCTCTCGGCGGCAGCAAGATATTCCGGGCCGAGCACTCCGGCTTTCGCCCCCTCCGCAAACGCATATGCGAACATCGCCGTCGCGCTCGTTTCGCTGTAACTTTCGGGATCGTCAACAAGCTGCCCCCAAAGTCCATCCGACCTCTGCCATTTCAAAAGCGACGCCATCATTTTCCTGTAGCCCTCGAGTATCGGAGCGCGCCAGGGAGAATCCACGGGAAGATCCGACAGATTCATCGCCATCGCAGCCGCCAACCATCCGTTCCCGCGTCCCCAGGCAAAAGGCGCTTCAGGAGCATGGTTGAACAGGCCATCGGGACGCGGCAGTCTATCGAGATAAAGGCACATCTCCTTCGCGGCGCGCTCGATGTATTTTCTCTCCCCCGTAAGGCGATACGCCTTCCCTTGAAGAAGAGTCATCATGTACATGTCGTCAAGCCAAAGACGCGTCTCCGGACTGTATCCTTTCTCCCAGTTTGCATGTCGCTCGGCGAGAGGGATGGGGTCGTACAGCTTCTCGCACCAGTCCATCCCCTCCCTCGGCTCATCCCACTGGCGATCGGCGTAACGAAGGCCGAGCTTCTTGGCTCGCTCGTCTCCGGTCAAAATCGCGATCTCGAGAGGAATCGCCCCGACTATCGCCATGTCGACATGGCGATAGCCGTTCATCCATGCGCTTTTCTCACCGTAGGCCGGCTCAAAGAAATCGACAAGTCTCTTCTCCAGCGCCCTGTCACCCGATAGCCTGGCACATTCCAGCGCATTCACCCACAGAGAAGCGACGGAATAGTGGATATACTCGTGGGCTCCGTACGTTTTCGGAGCCCTGTATCCCTGCGGGGAATAGCTGTCGGGCGAGGTCGAAAGCAGCTGCTCCGAAAGTTTCGCCGACACGTCAGCTGGGGAGACGGAAAGAGTTGCAATCAAGAAAGGCAGCGCTGTCATAGGCGTTCCAGGAAATCCGAAAGCTTGTCGAGGCGAGGGATGATTTCAAGTGGATAGTGAACGCCGAACGCCGCCTCGGTCTCCATGACAAGCCGAAGATGGTTTACGCTATCCCATTCCGGGATCGAACCGCGCGAGGTGGAATATGAAAGAGTTTCTCGAGGCACGGATAATACACGTGCGGCGAGAGTGAAGAAATCCTCCCGCAACGCGCGGCTCTCTGGCAAACCGTTCATGAGAATCTCAGCTTGCCGTCGACACGGCTGTTTAGTGCAGTGAATACAAGAAGACCAACGGCCAGACCGGAAACCAAAATCGACACGACAGCCATCAGGAAAGGTCCGTCACCCATCACCTCGCCTTGCTCGCTAAGTTTAGGGCGCTCTGCGGCAAATTCTACAACCGGAAGGTCTATCGCGAACTCGGAACCATCCTGAGCATACGCTGAATAATGGTGCGGTCCAAGAATTTTAGCGCCTTTAGGGCCCTCGAAAATGTACTTTCCGAAAACATACGGCTCCTTGCCGCCGGACTTTAGAGACTCGCGTATGTATACTATCAGACTCTCAGCCCGTGACGGATTTTCCGGCACTTCGGCGATAACCTTGCCAAGGGGAGCGACTGTCGCATCAGCTGCATGCGGGGCGCAGTAGAGAGCGTCGTTTTTCGCGAGATCGGCGATACCGACGGCAACAAGAAAGAGAATAGCCGCGGGAGCCATGAAACGCGGAAGGCTTTCACTGGCTCGCAATGCTGAATATACAGACTGGAGCCCGTATCCGGCGAGAACGACGATGCAGAATTCCGTCAGATGATGCCATTTGACCGGGGCTCGCAGGTAGTCGCCCATCGGTAGACTGTACACGATTCTGTATACGGGTTCGCAGAAACGTCCGAGCGAGAACAGCCAGAAAACGGTGCCGCATGCAAGGAAGAAAAGTACATCACGATTTTTGAAGCCCGTCAACACACCGACGATAGCCATGAGACAAGTAAGCCATCCGACATACAGGGAATGCTGGCGATAGTTGCCGGAAGATGCGTTCAGAGGGCGTCCGAGGCGTCCGGCATAAGGCTTTATCCCGTTGCCGCGTCCTTCGCCGATTGCGAGAGTCATCGGACAGCTTGTGTCGCCATGGACGCGCGCATTCCAGAACTCTCGCGTATCCTCGGGGGGCATGGACCAGTTGGTAACGAATATCCAGCGTTTTTCGGACTCGTCCGTCACGCCGCCAGAAACTGTTTCGCCTGAATCTATCTGCTTGTCGCGGGAAGCCAAATCGCCGAAAATGGCGCTGCGAAAACTCGGCAAACCTATCAGAACGAAGACGGCGAGGGAAACAGCGGCGCCTTTGAGCCAACGGACGGGGATCCACCTTTCTCTTGGCGGAGTCCCTTTATTGGCAAGAGCCGACGCCGCATACCGGTATGCGAAATATACGGCAGTGAATACGGTGAAGAGAAGCCAAAGGTCTGGCTGGTAGAAACTCCCCCATGCAAGCACCGCGCCGAGAAGAGCCCAATGCCGGATCTTTCCCTTGGCAAACGCGCGGTCTATGAGTCCGAAAGCGAATACGCCGTATGTCATCCATTGAAACCATCCAAGATGTCCGGCGGAGAACAACGTAAGCCAGTATCCGGAAAACGCGAGAAAGAGCCCAGCGCCATACGACGCAGGACGGGACAATCCCCTTCCTCGCAGAAAATACGCCATGCCGAGAGCCGCGAAGAAAACCGGCAGGACATACCTGAGCTCAACCCAGAAATACGGGCTGCCGATGAAAGCGATAATGTCGCCCGGAACGAATTTGCCGCTCCTGTTCCATCCACGCATCCATTCTTCGGCGTAGTCGGCGGGGAAACTTGTCGGACAGTCCGGCATGATGGGAACCAAGTCCATGGACCATGTCCCCCAGAAAACGAAACCCGCCCCCGCCGCAAAAAGCGCAGCGAAGGCGAGGAACGAGCCCCATTTGGAACAGAGGCGCATATGTGGAACTTACTTTACGCTGCCAAGAGCGATCAAAGCGAAGACCATCGCAAAAATCGCGACCGTCTCGACGATGCCGAGCGCCGCAAGATAGTTCGTGAAGCCCTGATTCGTCTCAGCCTGGGCATCGCATGCGGCTGCGCCAGCACGGCCCTGGAAAAGCGCCGAGAGCCCGATTGCGAGACCGGCAAAAATGCCGGCGATAAGGCAAGGGACGCCCGCGCCTTGAATACCCGTCTTGCCAAGCATGATAAACATCAGAATCATTCCGTAGAGGGTCTGTGTTATTGGCGCGCCCACGAACGAAAGCAGTAGGAATGGCGCGGGCTTGTTTGCGGCATAGCACTTTTTCCATGCCCCGACAGCCGCAGCGGCGGCGAATCCCGTACCGAACGCACTTCCCGCTCCGGCGAGTCCAAGGCACGCTACCGCGCCCGCTACGATCATTGCTGCATCACTCATTGTTATCTCCTTTTGGTTAGTTTTTCTTAAAAGGTTTGAAAGCGTATCCCGCCCACGAGACGCCCTTGTGGTTGGAGAACTCGAGCGTATTGAGCCGCACGGCATGGACCAGAATCGACAGGCCGGCCATCGCAAGGTTGAGTCCGTGCCCGACGACAAGAATCAGAACCATGGCGACCGACATGAGGGCCTTGACCCAAAGCGCCCCATCCCCTGCGACGAGCCCGGTCGCCATTGAATTGAAGTTTTCGGCGACCTTGACGGAAGCAAGGCCTACGGCAAAGAGACGCACGTAGCTGATGATGTCTCCCAGCGCACTCATGATGTTCAGCGGGAGCATGCCCAGCTCAGCCCCTCGCGTTTTCAGTTCGGAAGGCTTCACCGAAAAACCGAAAACCGCCACAAGCGACACTCCAAAAACCCAAAACGACCACGAAGGTATTCCGCGGAATATGCCTACAATCGAATTCGTCACGAGATACATGAACAACAGAACGCCGGCCCAACCGAATTCCGCGACGGCGGTGGAATCAGGAAGTTTGCAGACGCCATTCCATATTCTTGCGAGCATGAGGTGGGAAACTCCGATCGTGAAGCACAATAGCATCATATTGTGGTATGTAGAATCAGCCAACCACTTCACGGTAGGCCAATTTCTGCACCATGGGATGTTCGCGCCGAACCACGTATTGGAGAGAAAACCCCACGCAACGGTCGAAATCGAAAACGTCATCAGAAGGATGAACCAGCTCTTCGGCAGCTTCTTCGCCATCAAGAGAGTCGAAAGCAGGAATATGGCGCCATACGCGCCATCGCCCACGAGCATTGCGAAAAAGAGCGCGAAGTAGCACATGAAAGGCACGGAGACGTCCGCCTCAGTGTAGGCCGGCGCTATTCCAAGCCCGGCGAAAAGAGCCTTCATCGGACGGAACATCTTCGGCGGCTCGACAAGAGTCGGCGGAACTTCGCCGCTCACCGGATCGCGAAGAAGAATACCCCAGCCAGCTTTCACGGATTCCGCTCTGAAAGCATCTGCATCTGGCGCAGGGATCCACCCGGAGACAAAAGCTATCTCCCCCGACTCCGACATCAATTCCTTGGCGGCGGCGAACGCTATGCGGTCGGCAAGCTCCGGATACGACACGAGAATCGCATTTTCGTCACACTGTGCGAGTTTAGAAGTCGAATCGCCGATCCGTTTCTCCATGGCAGCAAGATCCGCCTGCATCTCCGAAAGCCGCTTTGGCGGCAACGTCTCCGGAATTTCGGCGACGGCTTTAAGATCAATGCCTTCATCGAGCAGTTTCCTGGCGAGAGCGGGGTCGAAATCTCCGTATGGTTCGTATTCCGCTATTATGCGGGAAAGTTCTTCGGCCGACGACTTGTCGCGTGCGATCGATTCCGCGAGAGACAGCACCGACTTCACGTCCAGTGCCGTGGGGCTTGCAACGGCGGTTTTGCCGCGCGCTTTGAGGATAGCCCTTACGGCGGATTCCGCATCGGCCGCATCACCCCTTGCCGATGAAACCTCAGCCCCGGAAGCGGATGTCAGATCAAGATGCACCGCGCCCATGGAGCGAAGCCTCTCGAGCGTCTGAGACTTGGAGGATGCGACACAAAGAAGATCAAGGTGCTTCATCTTGACAATCATGCCGCCACCTCCTCTTCCGCCTCGGGAACTCGCGACTTTGCGATCTTTCCGCGCGTCACGGCCGCAGTCTGCTCATCGCCAAGGGCGATTTTTATGACCCTTATCGCCTCTTTGCACTGCGGGATTTTAACCTTTTCGAAAAGATTCACGCGCTGAGAAGTTGTCTGAAGCTCGACGGTGACGAGCCTGCGCTGCTCTTCATAGACAGCTCTCTCGCATTGGAGCGACAAAATCTGCGTCGTCGCATCCACGGCATTGTCGATCCATGCCGGCGTCAGCCAAGGATCGATCTCCTTGACATCGGTCTCAATGGATTCAAAAGTCGGAATCGCGACACCAGCTATGTTCGCGGTTCCGGTGTTCACGCTTTTCACCCTAACCAAGCCCGAAAGAAGGGTCGCGTCTGTCGCAAAAAGGCCAACCCATCCGTTCAGGCCTTCTCGCACCGCCATCTCCTTCGCACCGACAGCCTCGGCTTTCGCCGTTATGCCGGCGATTTCGCTCTGCAACTGCTGCTTCTTGAGCTGCAACATCGGCAAGAAACGCTGAAAGCGCTTGAGAGCGTCAGTCTGCGCCTTTAATTCCGTCTTCGTTAGTTTGATTTTAGCCATTGCTGATATTATACGCTTTTTCGCGAGCGGCCGCAAGTACGGCGACAGCAAAAATCGCAGCGGTTTCAGCCCTGAGAATATTGGGGCCGAAGCTGGCGGGAGTGGCTATTTCAAGGAGCGAGGAGAGCTCGGCAGAGGTGAAATCGCCTTCCGGTCCGATATAAGCGGCAAATCCGCGCGCAGGAACCGCCGGCGCCTTGCGCACGGCTTCGAGCAAAGGCGGCGCAGGCGGATCCGTCAGAGCGCCGACAAAACATTCCGTCTCTTTGACGAGCGCAAGCGTGTCGGCGAAGTCCGTCACGGGGGAAATCTCCGGCAGCCACACGGCGTCCGACTGGCGTGCGGCATCCTCCGCAATCCTCGTCCAGCGATCACGTTTTGCTTCGCGGTCTGACGGCGCGATGCGAACAATCGTCCGTTCCGATATGACAGGGACTATTCTTGTCACGCCCAACTCCACCGCTTTCTCAACCGTCCAGTCCCATCTTGACCCCTTCGTGACGCAAGCAAACAGAGTAAGGGGATCGGACCGCGGCAGCATGATGCGGTCGGACGGATCCCCAAGTGAGTGAGATGCTGCACCGTACCTGTAGACGCGCTTTGCGCCGCAACCGTCGAAAAGTTCCACCGCCTCCCCGTCCCGAGGCCTGACAACTTTAAGATGCCGCGCCGCACATTGCGGCAGCACGGGAAAGTCTTTCATAAGTTCGGCCCGGGGGACAAGCAGACGGTGCATCGCGGCTAAAGCCCCTTCTTGGCGTACTTGAGCCCTATTTCAAGCCCTCGCAATTCCGCGAGGCCGATCAACCTTCCGCCATAGCTATACCCGCTGTAGCACTTTCGCCCCTTGTCTATCTCCAAGAAGCGTCCGTGATCGGGACGTACCACTATTTTTTCTCCACGGCGCTTCTCCTCCCTGAGAAAAGCCTCGAAGAGCTTCGGCATATCCGTCTGTCCGCAAAGATGGCATTGCGACTCGTGGAATACGCCATCAGCGGTGTATTCAAGATTTCGAAAATGGCAGAAGAAAACGCGTTTGCCGAATTTCTTCATGATTTCGACAGCATCGTTGGCGGGGTCGCCGCCGAGAGAACCGGTGCAGAGCGTGAGACCGACATGTCGGGACGGGCATTTCCTGTACATTTCCGCAATGTCGTCCGCATTTGAGAGTATTCTCGGCAGTCCGAAAATCGGATGCGGCGGATCGTCCGGATGGATGCACATGTCTACGCCTGTCTCTTCCAGAACAGGCGATATCTCGTTCAGGAACCAGTACATGTTCTGGCGAAGCTTCGCGTCATCTATCCCCTCGTATGTCTTGAGCTGGGCCAGAAACTCGTCAGGCGTCAAATCGTCCACTGTCCCGGGCAAACCCATGAGCACGGAATCGGCCACTCGCTTCTTTTCCTTTTCAGAGAGTTTTTTCCAAAGCCTCGCAGCACGCTCGCGCGTTTTTCTGCAATATTCCTTCCCGGCCCCCGGGCGCTTCAGGTAAAACATGTCGAATCCGGCAAGTTCATACTCGTTGTATTCCAGGCATGTGGACCCGTCCGGCAGCCTGTACGCCAAGTTTGATCTCGTCCAGTCCAGGACTGGCATGAAGTTGTAACATACCGTCTTTATGCCGCATTTGGCGAGATTCCTGAGGGTCTTCTTGTAATTTTCGACATACCTCAAACACTCGCCGGCGTGCTTCTTGATGTCTTCGTGAACCGGTACGGATTCAACGACGCTCCATGTCATCCCGGCATCTTTTACCTTTTTCTGCCTCGCCCTTATTTCGGACACAGGCCAAACCTCTCCGGGCTTTCTTTCATAAAGCGCGGCAACGATGTCGGTAACCCCTGCCTGACGGATTTCTTTGAGGGTGATCGCATCCGCGTCACCATACCAACGCCAACCTTGTTTCATGCTTGCAGTTCTCCTTTCTGTGCCGCCATTATAACAAACGCAGTGGCTGACGGGGATACCCGTGAGGGCTATATCATCCTAGAATTGCATGAAGCTTTTCTGCCGTAACCGGCTTGAGAATGTATCCATCGAAACCGAGCTGCCCATAGGCTGGAACGATAGTGTCGTCAGCCGTGACGGCATAGACCGGAAGGTGCGCAAAACCGGCGGCACTGCGGATTTCGGCAACAAGTTCACGCCCATCCCTCCGAGGAAGGTTCAAATCTGTGAGCACCACGTCCACGGCCCCGGTCGTTATGCGCAGCATCGCATCGGCAGCCGAGGAGGCAAAGACGATATTCTCGAATCCGATATCCCGAAGCATCCCGCCAGTCGCCGAAAGATGAGCCGGGTTGGCGTCGACCAGCAGAAACTTGGCTTTCCATGGGAGTTCGGAGAGGATTTTCAAAGCAGCTGCGTATGGAGCGGGAGGGATGGCGGGCTCTCTCGGCGCACCGACAGGCGTGATGTTCGGGAAAAGGATGGATATGGATGTTCCTACGCCTTGAGCCGTCCTGAGTTCGATATCTCCGTTGAGGGAAAGTATGAATCGCTCGATGACGCTCATGCCAGGCGGCAAAACACCGCCATCAGGGCGATGGTGCGCAACCGCAGGCACGCCACACCCCGTATCCTCCACAGTTATCTTGAGCAGACCGCCGGTATATTTCGCATATACGCCAATTCTCCCTTCGGCAGTGAATTTTATCGATGCGTCCACAAGCGCGCGCAGGATGAGACGCAACCTTCTCGCGTTGATCACGAGATGAGGAAGAGGTTCTGCAGAATACGACAGCGTTATTTTCTTGGCTTCCGCTTCGCCGGCGTAGGCGGATACCGTCTCGGCAACAAGACCTGCAACATCAGCCGGTTCCGTAGCAGGGCTGCTGCATCCAGGCGCAAGAGTCGCAAGGTCAAGAACTGAGTCGACGGTCCTGGCGAGCATCCCTATCCGGCTTACGACTTCGGATGCGAGCTCCCGCTCGCATGAAGTCGCGGCCAGACGGTTGGCTACCGTGGCAAGCTCAAAAAGCGGTCTTCTTACGTCAACCGCCAATGTCGAAAAAAGATAATCCTTGAGCAATTGCCCGTCTTCTCCCAAGGCTCCGGGGGACGAGTTCGGAGCCGGCTGCGCAGGCGGACGCTTCACCGGCTCTTTGGGACGGAATCCGGCGACAGTCTTTGCGAATCCCGCAACCGCAGGTTTCGCAAAACTTTTTGCGGCCGGAAGACGCACCGCAGGTCTTTTCTTGCGGATTATCATTTCAGCGTGTCGTGAATCGGTATTCCGTAGAAGTCCTGTAGAGGTCTCCAGGTCGGAGAATCGTAGAGGGGAAATCGGGACGGTTCGGCGAGTTTGGATAATGCTGGGTCTCTAGCGCCAACCATCCGCGGTGCAGCATTTCTTTGCCGCCCTTCATTCTCCACTCGTTCTTGATGAAGTTGCCGGCGTAGAACTGAAGTCCCGGCTGATCGGTCCAGACCTCGACGGCACGCTTTTCGCCACGCAGCTCGGCGACCTTGCGGAAGCCTTCTCCATTGAGGCACCAGTTGTGATCGTAGCCCGGACCGTACTGCAGGACTTCATCAGGATCGTCGATGCGCTCGCCTATCTGACGGAAAGTGCGGAAATCGAACGGCGTTCCGGCTACCGGCCTTGGATCGCCTACAGGCGCGAGATTCTTGTCAACAGCCAGATATTTGTCGGCATCGATCATAAGCTCCTGGTTGAGAATCCGCCCCCATCCATTCATGTTGAAATAGACGTGCTGTGTGAGGTTGATGGGCGTAGCATGATCCGTAGCCGCCTCGTAGTCGATTCTCCAGACGTTGTCGGGGGTGACCGTATAGGTCACCTTGACGCTGACGCATCCGGGGAAGCCCATTTCGCCGTCAGGGAAAATCTTCTCGAATATGATGCCCACATCGTAACCTTCGCCATCCTTTACCGTCACGAACGGCTTCGCATCCCACACGTAGGCGTCCCAGCCGCGAGTTCCTCCGTGAAGCGCCGCGTTGTGATCCTTGTCACTGACAGGAACTTCATACGCCTTGCCGTCCAAGATGAACTTGCCGTCGGCTATGCGGTTGCCGTAGCGACCGATGATGGCGCCGAAATAAGGATCTGTATTCTCCCAACCCGAAGGATCGTCAAATCCGATTGTGACGTCAACGAGCTCTCCATCCCTGTCCGGGACCATGAGCCGCACTACCTTGCCGCCATAGTCGGTGACATCCATGACAAGGCCCCCTTTGCCCTTTATTGTGTATAGCTTTGCGTTCTCGCCATACTTCGTGACGCCGTACGGCTTTATCAGATCGGGCGAGTACCCAAGACCGACCGTTGCGCAGTTTTTGTCGCAACACGCACAGCCGGCCAATGCAACTGCGGCGGCTGCGGAAACAACCTTCATCATTTCACTTCTCCTTTGCTTTCGTTTTTTCGTTTCGCAATGAGTTCAGGCAAGGACGCATTCGTATTGTCACGGTGACTTCCGTTTCTCCGATTCGCCCTTGGCCTTCGACGCTTTCCGTATGAACTCAAACCTCGAAATTTTCTTCGATCCGCGATATGCATCGTAGAATTTCACCCAATCGATCTCCATAACGACAGGGAGCGTAGATTCGTCGACATTGCCGACCCACTTTCCTCCAAGCTGTTGATCAATCAGCACGTAGAACGGAACAGTCCAGGGATACTGCATGGGATCGTCAGAAACTCTTGCGTAGCTGTGCGTACGCTTGCCGTTTACCGTCCAAACCAGCTCCTCCGGCGTCCACTCCAACCCATACACGTTCCAGTCACCCTGCTTAATCTGCCCCTTGCCACCCTTCGCAGGGCCTCCCGCTTTCCATCCCGAATGCACCGTTTGATATACGAACGAATCCGAATTGAGCCGCTCGAAAATATCAATCTCGCCAGCATCCGGCCAGCCTTTGTCAGACTTCTCCGGGAGCATCCAGAATGCAGGCCACGCGCCGCGCTGATCCTCGAAGCGGACCCGGGCCTCGACTTTCCCGTAGAGCATGGTGAAACGTCCCTTGGTCGAAATCCCACCTGTCAAGACCGCTCGCTTCTCTCCTGCTTCCTCCCCGTCGTTCTTTATTCCGAAAAGCTTCGCAACCCCTTTCTCGATTTTGACGAGATCATCTCGAAGCGACATGTTCTTGCACCAGTCGGGATTGCCCTTGTCTATGCGTCCCCAATATCTGGGATCGGGCTTTTTGCCGGAGAAGTTATCTGTATATTTCAGCCTGTAAGTCACCGGGGAAGCCTTCTCTGCGGCTGACGCGGCCGCTGTCACGCAAACCGCCAGGACGGCAAACGCCAAAATGGATATTCGCATCAATGCATCCTCCTTCCCTGAGTCAGGATCTGTCCACCGGCAATCCCCAGGATTCGAGTTTGTCGGCCATCCAGTCGAACGACTGTTCGTGCATCGTTTTCGACTTTCCGCACGGCACCAGCGGACCGCACGCGCACTTTATGTCGATGGATGTGTCCACAGGACCGAAATCCTTGAACACCTTTCGAAGAATACCCTCCTCGCGCGTCATCTGCGAACGCGTATCAACGACAACCGGAACAATCGGGCACCCCGCACGTTCGGCCATCTTCGCGCCTATTGACGAAAAGTGCCTGCGGCTGAAGACGCTCTGCCTGGACCCCTGCGGGAATATGAGAAAACTGTTCCCTGCCGCGATGCGCTCTGTCCCAACCTTGAGCATGTTCACGAGATCCTCGCGCGGCGACTTGCGCCCGATGGGTACGATTCCCATGTGCGCCGCGGCCTTGGTGAGGAACGGCAGATGCGACAGGGAGGCTTTGGCAATGATGTTGAAAGGACCGTAAGCCTCCAACACAGGCGGCAGGAGAATCGTCTCTGTCGTAGACATATGGTTGCATAGATACACGACAGGTCCATCATGGGCTTCTCGATTCTTCCAACCCTCCAGATGCACGTTCATGCCAAGACGCTCGGCGCCGGTCACTGTGGAAAAGCAGAACCCCGCCCACTTCCGCACGGTGAGCTTGCCAAACGGCTCATACAACGCACAAAGGGGGAACACTCGCGAAACAAGCAGGGAAAATCTCAAAGTCGTCCACCAACCGGGCTTTGCGCGTGCAGGCGCACGGTGATCTGGCGCCGTGTCATATCCGCCTGTCGCCTTAAGCGACGACTGAAACTCCTCAAGCGTCGTCTTAATCATCCGAATTCTCCCCCTCGTCTCCATCGCCACCGTTATCCCGATCTTCGTCCATCTTCTGCTCGAGTCGCGCGGCAAGATCGTTCAGCCTCGCCTTGTACTCCTCGCGCTCCGCGGCACGCTCCGCCTCGCGCTCCGCCTTCTCCTGCTCACGGATTCGCTCCTCCTCTTCGCGCTGACGCGCCAACTCCTCTCGCCTGCGGGCATCCTCCTCCTCGCGCTCCTTGCGATCGGCTTCAATCTGTCTCTGTCGCTCAAGCTCTCGCTCGCGGCGCTCCTGACGCAGGCTGCGCATTGTCTTCGGCGTCCCAGACGCCTCCCCGTCCTGCGCGAGAAGAGCACTCCGGACCGGACGCGCAGCCCTGGTCACCGGGCGGGCTTTCTTCGGCTGGGGCTGCGCAGCCTGCGCGGCACCGACCTGCATCCTGATTTCCACTCCATCCTTCACCAGAAGGACCTCTTTCTTGGCCTCATCAATATCCTTCACGATCCAACCGTCTTCGGCGGCGCCTACAGACACAAGATGGTGTCGCGGCGACTTGGCGTTAGAGACGTCTGTGAAACCGACCTGCATGACAGAGGTAATCGGGTCCCGGGAAAGCAGTGTCACCGTGACGGCTTTCATCAGGGCCTGCTCCTGCTCGGAAACGCTGACTTCATCCTGCTCGGCAGACTGAATGTCCTCAGGTGAACCGGGCTCGGGACCTTCGCCCGTCCAGTTGCCTTGTGCATCATACGCCGGCTTTCCAAAAGGAAATCTATCTATGAGAGGCTTGTAAAGCGCATCAAACCGGTCGTCAGCCACAACGGATGCAACCAGCAGAAGCAGAAGGACTGCAAACTCTTTTTTCAACATGTCGCATATTATACCACACTTTCGCCCGCATCGTGAAGCATGTTTTTATCTAACCGTTAAAACGGGCGAGCCATTCGACCGACAAACGCGAGGCTGCGAAGACCTGCATCCCGTCATGAAAACAACGAAAAAAGGCCGGCCCATAAAACAGGCCGGCCTGAGGGGGAAAAACTGCTGATATTGTAGCATATGCTGATCTGTCACAACATTACCCAATAGGGTGATATTCTGCAGAAACATGCAAAGGCTCTAGCAATCAGAGAGATATTGGTTCGCAATCCCACTCCGGATCATCCTCGACAAGTTCTTTCGTGCGATCCTGGGCTATGTGATCGTATTCGTCGTCATCATCCTCCTCCGCCGTATCGGGACAATCAGGCGCAACACCGAAGGTGCGCATTGCGCACGATGCTATGCGGCGAAATATCGGGCCGGCAGAGTTTCCTCCTTGATGATATCTGGTCTTCTCTTCGAAATCAAGAGAAACAAGGATGACCACACGCGGCGGCACTGGAGCGTCGTCCTCTGGATTGCGTTTCACGACTCCAGATGGGACGATTCCGCAGAATGTCGCGCGGTATAGCCCCGGCGCATACTTGCCGTCTTTCACTTTCTGCGCCGTGCCCGTTTTCCCGGCGACGGAGTATCCCGGCACAGCGGCGCGGCGGGCCGTTCCGGCCGAAGAGGCTACCGCCAACATGACACGTCGCATTGTGCGGGCCGTTTCTGCACTGATGACACGCTCGGCTATTGGACGATCCGCATCGTCCAAAACATCCTCGCCATTGGCGTCAACAATCTTCGACACGAGTCTCGGGGGTATCCTCACGCCGTCATTGGCAATCGCCTGGTATGCGGACGCCAACTGTATGGCAGTCACTGAAACGCCCTGTCCGATCGCGGCACGGGACCATGTTGCCTTGTCCCACATCTTTACGGACGGATCGCGCAGTATACCGACCTGTTCGTCCATAAGCTCGATTCCTGTATGGCGGCCGAACCCGAACCGCCTCATTCCATCGTAAAGGCGCTTCGGACCGAACTGGTAGCCGAGCTTTCCTATCACGATGTTGGAGGAGTGGACGATTGCATTGCTGACTGTCATCGTGGGCTCCCATACATGCGATCCGTCCCCCGGGAGTTTGTAGTAGCCCTCCTCGCGTCTGTCTGTGGAATAGAGCGAATCAGGCCTCACAAACCCAGCATCGATCGCTGACGCCGCCGTTATGACTTTCATCACGCTTCCCGGCTCGTAGGTGAAAGCAGTCACCCTGTTCACCGCCTGATCGGGCGTCGCTTTGTCATAGTCTGTCGGGGAAAAATCAGGATAGGATGCAAGAGATATCACCTCGCCGGTCTTAGCATCAAGCATCACAGACCATCCTGCGGCGGCGCCATACTCGGCGACTCCGTTCTTGAGAGCCGTCTCCATATACCTCTGAAGATCTCGGTTAACCGTGAGATAAACATCGGCGCCGGGGATGGCGGGAATCTGCTCTATGGGCTTGTCGTATAGCTTGCGGCGTCTGGCGTCCAATTTGCCGCGTTCCTGTCCCGGCGTACCCTTCAGATATTTGTTGAACCTGAGCTCTATCCCGTAGTAGCCATCGCTTTCTGAATTGACGCATCCGATTATGTGAGAGAAGCTGCGTCCCTCATTGTATTGTCGCTTGTATCGCTTGCGCGCTATCACACCCGCGACCAGATGCGGATCGGTGAGATGTTCGTGAACCGCCCGTGAATCTGAATATCCAAGGTACTGATAGCGGTCGGTGGAATTGGTCGCCTTGGCGAAAACGTCAGCATAGTCAAGCCCAAGGAGCCCCGCGATAAGCCGGGACTGATTTTCGCGGGTACGCGGCTTCGCCTTTTTGTCGACCCGTACGACACCTGTGGTCATCGCGACCGGATCCAGCCTATACTCCCATCCCTGGACAGAACGAACAAGGGCGACAGGCTTGCCGTCGCCGTCGCATTTGGTGTCGTATATCGCCCCCCGTTTTGCAGGGACGTATTCCGTGAAATCGTAACGCGGCTCCTTTACGTTGGCGGAAAGCTCCAAGTGGCTCTTTACGAGCTTGCGTCCGGAAAACGCGGCAAGACCGCAAAGGCAAAGCACCGGCAGCCAAAATCTCAGCTTATCGAGCTGCACGGCCCCACCATGTCAGTTCCTGGAATCGCGGCCACCCCGGCGTACAGACAGTCTGGCCACCGGAGAATTGCGTTTGCGCAAAAGCGCAAGCTCCACGGAGCGCTGATTCGGAATGACGCGTCCGTTCGCGTCCATCCGTATTATGCGGTGAGGCCGGGGATGGGAAACCTCTATACCGTGGCGCGCAAGAATCCTGTCTATGTTGTCGGCGGAAGTCGTCGCCTCCCATCTTGCCGTGGCGCTGTCAAATTCTTCGCGCTTGGCCTGAAGCATGGCATCCTTCTCGCCTATGGACTTCATCAGCTGGCTGCAGCTGGAGGATGCCAGAAGATTGAGTATGACGACCACTACGCACATGAGCATCACCGCACCGAAATGCATTGCGTGCATTCCTATAACGGACTTCCTTTTGGATATCTTCCTATTGCGTCTCATCCGCATCCTCCTTTCTGCACGGCGCGGAGTCTGGCACTCCTCGACCGCGGATTTGCATCAACTTCTTCCTCTGTCGCGACAACGGCTTTCTTTGTCACCGGCGCGACTCTCGGGAGGGATCCCTCCCAGCGCTCTCCGCCCTGCTGCAAGGAAACGAATCTCCCCGCATGTGCGGCAAAAAACCTCTTGACAGCCCGGTCCGTCAGGGACTCAAACGTAATCACGGCAAAGCGTCCGCCTTCATCGAGAATCTCTAGTCCGCCCTCAAGCGCACGCTTCAGATCCTCCATCTCATCGTTCACCGCCATCCTCAGCGCCTGGAAAACGCGCGTAGCTGGATGGCGCGCGCCGCGCCGGCCGACGGTCTTCTCCACGAACTCGGCCAATTCCACAGTCGTGCCGAACCTGCGTCCTTTCGCTCTCTCTGCGACAATCGCCCTCGCGATCTGCCTGGCTCTAGGCTCCTCCCCAAACGTGCGGAACACCTCCTCAAGTCTATCCGCGCTTTCTCCGTTCACAATGTCCGCAGCGCTTGCGCCCTGGGAGGCGTCCATGCGCATGTCGAGGGATCCTTCCCTGCAGAAACTGAAACCCCGTTCGGCTTCATCGAGCTGAGGGCTTGAGACACCCAGATCAAGTATGACTCCATCCGCTTTCTCCATTCCATTCTCCCGCGCAAGACGGGCTATGTCGCCGTGGCGGCCCTTTACCGTCTTCAGACCGGCTATTCCCATCTCTTCTACCTCCGCGATGGCCTGCGGATCCCTGTCGATCCCAA
Source organism: Kiritimatiellia bacterium (assembly GCA_024694365.1). Classification (GTDB taxonomy): domain Bacteria; phylum Verrucomicrobiota; class Kiritimatiellia; order RFP12; family UBA1067; genus UBA1067. The sequence continues at coordinate 17,452 of JAILJX010000012.1, read as the reverse complement.
GAACCCTTCCGCCACGGGCAATGATTTCGCGTGCGTGTCCAGCCCGTCCGAGCGTCCCGTCCACGTACCGACCTCCGGGCTTGACAGCCAAGGCTTCGATCGTCTCCTTCAGCAAAACGGGAACATGCCTAGTCATATCCCCATTCTCCCTAGAATCCGGCCTGGGCCAAGGCTGCGGCAAGCGCGGCCTGGTCGATGGCATCCGCAGGCGCAAGCACCGCAGGATCCCACAGCTTTATGGTCCTCACCGCACCCACCATAGCGACAGTCGTCGTCAAGTTCGCGAACTGAAGGAGCTTGTCGCTTATGCGGATGCGGCCCTGAACGTCAAGAGCGGGCATTTCAGAGTTTGCGCCAATCGTCTGAAGGAGCGGAGCTAGCGCCGGATCAAAGAGCGCACGCTCTCGCAACTTCGCAAGTCTGGCATCCATCTCGGCCTTGGGAATGATGTTGAGACACCTTTCCGCAGGGTCGGGCATCACGTAGACAAACTCAGGATTGCCCATCAACCCCCTCCATTCGCTTGGAATGGTGAAACGCTTTTTGGGATCCAACGCGTGATCGTAACGCCCAGTGAAGACGCCAGATACGGCTTGAGTCGACTCCGCGACGCTCTGTCTGACTACCCTTGACATTTTGTGACACTATTATACACTTTATGACACCAGAAAACAAGTGCAATTTTAAATAAATTTATATCTTGTCAAAAAGATGTGAAAATTCGTCTATTCAGCAAGGAAACGAAGCAACAATTGGATAATTAATCAGCGGATGCATGCTGCAATGCGTGCGAGGTCGCTCTTTTCCAGTCCAGAACCAGACGGGAGACATATGCCGCGAAGGAAAAGATCCTCCGCCACTGAGCCGCCATAGATTCGGCAATTTCTGAAGACGCTCTGAAGATGCATCGGCTTCCAAACAGGCCGCGATTCGATGCAGGCATCACCGAATCTGCGTATAAGGGAATCCCTCTCACGGCGCGACGGGAGCGAAGCTATTGTAAGCCAATGATTCTCGCCTGGGACGCTATCCCAGATCTTCAAGGATGCGCCCGATTCTTCCAGCGAACGGTAAAACCGGAAGTTGGCCTCGCGCTTTGCGAGTATTTCAGGAAGTTTGCGGATCTGGGCAAGACCTATTGCCGCCACAATGTTGCTCATGCGGTAGTTGAAGCCAACCTCTTTATGTTCATACCAGATTTTGTTCTCGCGGCTCTGCTGCGAAAGCTTGCGGACGTGGTCCGCCAATCGCTTCGAGTCCGTCACGACGGCTCCGCCGCCTGATGTGGTGACGATTTTGTTTCCGTTGAAGGAGTATATTCCGGCAAGGCCGCATTTCCCGGCAGGGCGACCTTCCAAATCGATCGCGCCGACAGCCTCTGCGCTGTCGCAAACCATTGCCGCGCCGTGGAGACGGCAGAGGGCTGAAATTTCGCCGGTCTTGCAGACTCTTCCGTAGAGATCGACAGGTATGACAAGCGTTTTCCCCTTAACGCGCGACAAGTCTCCAAGCGCTCTTGCCAGAAGCGCCGTATCTATGTTCCCCGTCGCGTCTGAATCTACAAACACGAGCTTGGCCCCGCGATGGAATGCCGGACCGATGGTTGCTATGAAAGTGAGCGTTGGCGCGATGACTGTCCATGAACCGTCCACACCGAGATCCTCCATTATGAGATCGAGTGCAGCCGTTCCGCTTGCAACGGCTACGGCGTGGCGCCGCCCGGAAATGCGCGAGAGCTCCCGTTCGAATTCTTCCACCATCGGTCCGCAGGGCGCGACGTATCCTGAATCGAACGCCGCGGAGACGCATTCACGCTCCGACCGGTCCACCCATGGAGGAGAAAGGAATATCCGCTTCAAGGCAGATCCTCCTTCTTCACCCATCCCGCCCTTTCTCCATCATCGACGCGGCACCAATCGCCGTACTTCTCCGTAATCGAAATGCGAGTTGAATCGGCGGCAATCCTCGCGACTTCGGGGGATTCTTCGCGCGGAGCGAAGCGCAAGGACAGAACCGCGGGCTTTTCGGAAACCGGAGCGTCTTCTCCGGAACCCTCGGGCGCGATGCGCGCCGGACTTTCCGCGAAATAGGTCAGTGCGACGCCCGGCCATGTGCGGGTTTGGAAATCCTTTTTGGAAGGATCGTACCAACTGAACGTGAAGCCATCGGTGACGGGAGAGCCGTCGGCTATGAAATACCTCCTAAACGAGACGACTCCATCCCCCGTGCGAACGCCTCCGCAGACTGCGCCGGGAGGTATGTACCCATCAACGGAAAGTTTGCACTCTATCGCGACGACATCGTTGGTGGCGACAGACGGATTCACGGCTTTCTGCACAAGCTCCACGCCGGAACCGACGACGCCTGTGTAATCGTCAGGCCGATTCACGCCAGGAAGAGGGCTTACCTTCATCCATACCGGGGCCGTCTCGACGCGAAAATCGGTCGAGAATGTGGATGAGAACGATCGGCCTGCCGCGTTGGAGGTCACGCGCCTCGTAAGCATTCCGCCGATCGAACAGGTAACGCTGCCTTCGAAAGGCGCGTCATAACGCACAGGAATGGATATTCGGCTGATGACATTGTTCGTGTCGGAGGATTGTCCGTCAGCGAGCCGCGAAGGACGGCCGGCAATCACAAAGCCTGCTGAACGGGATGGCTTGAACGCCGAGGGTTCGATTGTGCAACCGCGAGGTGTTTCAACGGAAAGGATCATATTGAAAGGCTCCCCGACTGTGATGTCGGCGTGGTCTGGATCCATTGTCGCCTTTATTTCGACGGAAGGCACCGGCTGTCCATTGACCATCATCTGCATACCTCCCGTCATGGAGCCGAAATTCATCGACATGCCCCCTCCGAATCCTCCCCCGAACATAGCGTTCATCTCGTCGTCCATCTGCTTGCGGATGCGCTCGATTTCGGCGAATGGATCGTGCGCTGTGCGCCCTTGCGCATGGACCGCCGATGCAGCAGCCATGGCAATGACCGCGCAGGCGAGAGCCCTAACGCGTCTTCTCGCAAACCACACCGCCAGCGCCACGAGCGCCGCAAACACCGAGATACACGCGATGCGTCCGGCTAGCGCGAACTTCAAGAACGGACGCAACGCCCTGCGCCAGAGCGGAAGCTCGGCCGAAGGCGCAGCGGATTTTTGGGCGAGGGCCGTTCTGATTCCGCGCTCGATCTCCGGCGTTTGCCCTATGCGCCATTCAAGCTTGGAGTATATGGCGAGCGCACGGCTCCAATTGTTGGTCATCAGTTCGCACGCCGCCTCATTGAGACGCGCCTCGGGAAAATCGAACGAAGCGAACGCTTCCGGATTCGGATCGGCGCATGCCTTGCGCCAAGCGAAAAGCGTGTCATCCGAAATGTCCACGGCAGATCCCCACGGGCTCGACACAAGATCGACGACAAGTCCGTCGGGCCGCGCCATTCCAAACGCCTGATCGCTCCCTTCAGACACGACCGCAGGCGCGGGCGCCACACGCAGGGGAATTGGAGCGGTCCTCACCAAAACTCCATCCTGAACTCCTCCCGCCTGGAACTCCAGCGACGGGATCGTATGCACTCCCGGGACGAGAGGCCGAAGGCCGTATGTGAGACGCCTTGCCATGGGAATTCGCTGAACGCCGAGAAACACCTGTCTCTCGGCGTACGACGTCTCGGCCTTCGCGGTCGCATCGGCGATTTTCCAAACCTTCGGGTCGAACTCCCCGGCGAGACGTGGCGGCTGCAGCGCATCACAGTCGTCCAATCCATAGAAATCGAGCGTGAACGACACCAAATCTCCGGCGCGCACATTGTTGGAATCGACTCCGGCCCGAACCTCGATTTCCGATCCCGTAACTCCATCCAGCGCTACAGCTGCAAGCAGACAACAAATCGCCGTCATTCCTGTTCTTTCCCCTTCTTCAGCTATGGTTCGACCTTGAAGTGTATCTCAGCCGACCTGTTCGTTTCAAGATATGCACGAGTAAGCCCGGGAACGCGCTTCACCTTTGCGGCGGCTGCGAGCACAGACCTGTCGGCTGCACCGTCGCCTGAGCTTGCGGTCAGCCTGTGGCTTGTCACGTTTCCTTTCAAATCGAACTTTATCTCCAGAACCATCTCCTTGAGATTCGGAGTCCATGCGGGCCGCGGATCCCATTCGTCGTAGTAAGCCTTGTATATCCGTCCCAGACACTTCTGGTTTTCGTCCGCATCAAGCCCTGAATTGCGGTTCGATGGAGTGAACCCCTGGCCCAGAAGTTTCTCCCAGTCTTTGGGGCGCTCGGCGGTGCGTCCGTTGTTCACCGGCCTGCGCTGCTTTGGCGGTTCGATGCTTTCGCGCATCTTTGCTATGCGTTCTTCTCTTGTCATCCTTGGCTCCGCCGAAGGCTTTTTCTCCTCCGTCTTTGGAGGGTCGGGCTTTTTCTCCTCTACTTTCGGCGGATCGGGTTTCTTCTCCTCCACCTTGGGAGGGTCGGGCTTCTGCTCCTCGTCAGGAATGATGACAGGGTCTTCAGGAGGCACCGGCGGCTTTGGCTCGGCAACAGGCTCGGGCGGGGCGGGCTCGGCTTCAGACACGGGCTCCGCCTCTGGAGGTGGCTCTCCGTCCACCCCATCGAGATTTTCATATAGAACGAACTCGAGCGGAATTACCGTTATCTCCTCCTCGTCAGGCTCGAACGTCCCGAGATACCATAGCGTGCCGAAGAGAATGATATGAAGCAAGACGGCGATCGTTATGCTCGTCACATCTATCACACCAGGTCTCCTCTCGCGTCCGACGTACATCAGTTCTCCTTCGTCACGAGAGCCATTTTTGTCAGATGATGCTTGTTCACGAGCTTGATGACATCCATCACCATCCCGTAGTTGGCCTTCTCGTCCGCACGGATGTGCACCGGTATCTCGGCATCCGCCCCTGCCTCGGCGCCCAATCGCGCATCAAGCTCCTCAAGGCTCACGGGCGCGCCGTCGAGTTCCACCATGCCGTCTTTCGCGATCGCGATCGAGAGTTTCATCCCGTCCTTGGACGGGAGCGTGTTTGTCTTTCCCTTTGGCAAGTTTATGGTTACACCCTGCTCCAGCGCAGGAAGCGTCATTATGAAAGTCACAAGAAGCAGAAACGTAAGGTCGATAAGCGAAGTCATGTCGACCGTCGCCTTCGGCTTCTCGACGCGCGAGTGTCTGCGCCTGAAAGACATCTCAGGCGCCCCTTCCCTGGAATTCGCACGCGACCCGTCCTATAAGCTCGTCAGCAAAACCCTCCATGTCGCTGGATATGTTTCGGATCGTCGCATTCATCCTGTTGAACGCAAGAACTCCGGGTATGGCTATTATGAGGCCTACGACCGTGGTGACAAGCGCGGCGGAGATGGATGGCGCTATCGTGGCGAGGCTGGCGCTTCCTGCACTGCCCATTTCGGCGAACGCATCCAAAACGCCCCATACAGTGCCGAGAAGACCAAGCATGGGCGACAGGGCGACAACTGTCGCAATGACGCCCATTCCATGCTCCACACGGAGCTCCTCCTCGTCGAGCGCATGCTCGCAAGTCCCGCGGACAAGCTCGATCTCCCGTGCGGTCAGCGCCGCCGAAGACGGCATCCCCGCCTCCGCTGCGACTATCCTTGTGCGCGCATCCGGAGACAGAAGTTTCAGGAGTCTCTCGCACGTCTCTTTGTAGATGCCTTCCAGACCGGACGTTGCAGAAGGCCGCCTGTTGAGATAGTACTCAAGGACGTCTCCGCTCGTCGCGAAATCCCTCAGAAACCGCCTGGTCATGCGTGCAGTGAAGGAGAGAACCTGAACCTTGCCGATGATGGCTGCGACCATAGCCACGGAACACGCCAACTGTACGACAACGATCCCCTTGCCGACCATATTGGAGCCGAGGAACCCATCTATCAAGGAATTTGCAAAAACTATCATGTATTGCCTTTCTCTTCACGTTTGGCGGCGGACGTCACCCTGCCCTCGGGCGGAAGGTCCTCTCGGGACGCTCCGCAGGCGGCAAGCACTTTGTCCGTAGTCTGAAAATGCGCTTTACAGTGGTTCATAAGCCAGACGGGGCCGTTCTTCCTGACCATATCCTCCGCCACGGCTCTCACTCTGGGATCGCTAGAACCGAGCGGCAAGTGGAATGCCGGATCGTCCGGCTTGCCAGTCTCCGCGGCTCCGCCGGCCACCTCTTCTCCGATTTTCAGCATATCCCTCAAAAACAGTTCTCTCGCTATGACGGAAGCCGCCGCGACAGCAATGTCGCTCTCTGCCTTATGGTGTTGGTCGATCTCTGCCGCCTTGCCGCGAGTCTTGAGTGATCTCGTTATCACCGCCTCAGATGGCGCAAACTGGTCCACTACAACCCTTTTGCAGCCGGGGCGCTTCTCAAGAAGCCCCTCTATCGCCGTGCCGTGCGCCCACGCAAGAAGGCGGTTGATGTTCCGGATCTTTGCATAAAGCCTATTGTATGCGGCGGGACCGAGTTTCACTATGGAGTATCCCGATGGCCCCAAAAGAGCCCTAAGTTTCGATCCCACGGCAAGTACTGACTTGTCGCTCATTTGTTTGCAATCCCTCGCCCCGAGCTTGACCATCTCATCGGAAAGCCGCTCGTCTGTATAGGCGCAGCATACGACGAGCGGGCCGAAATAATCTCCTTTTCCGGACTCGTCACTTCCCGCATGGGCACTGAACAGTTCAGGGGAAAGTTCCTTTTCGTAGCCGAGCGTCGCGGCTCCGAGGACATTCGGCTCAAGGACAAAAAGAACGAAGTCCTCCGCCTTGGATCCTTGAACGCACAATTTGCGCTTCCCGTGCTTCTCTTTGGAATAGAGCGTCGCGTTAAAATGGTCGCCTTCTATCGACCACAGCGAATACGGAACCTCGCGTTTGCGATAATTGCCATTGACCATTATCCCCAGCAGGACCTCCTGCTGGTCGTTGGTCAGTTCATACGTGAAACTTGTCTTTCTCGGCACACCGTCATCCATTGGGGCATAGTATACCATATTTCGCCGCAAAGAGGGCAGGAATCTGACTTCCGGCGAAAATGAAGCCGTATAGCCCGAGTGCGTCAAAACGCGCCGGAGACATCGACCGGTGCAAGAAAAAGCGTTTTCTTTTCGCGACTTATTTCAAGTGCCGGAATCGTGACAACGCCATCCGCGCCGCGTTCGACAACTCCGGAATGCCCGCCGAACGTCCAGCGAAACTTCTCCGCAGCTGCCGTCGAGAAAGTCTGCATGCGCCTGGGCGTGACGTCGGCTACAGCGGATTCGGGCGGAAGGATCCGACGCGTGCCCAGTTCTTCCGGTGAGGCTATCCATAGTTCCATCCCGAACAGACCCTGCCTGTCGCAAACGGTGCGCCATCTGAAGAACGCATTTATCTGTCCGCTCGTCTTTGCGCCTTCTGCTATCTTCATCTTCGCGGACGAGATATCTCCATCCCAACCGGAAAACCAGTCGCGGGAAGGCTGCCAGACGCTGAACGGCCACGGGAGCTTGTCATCGCAGGTTGCATTCGTGAATGCGGCATAAGCCTCGTCGCGCCTTATTGACAGCCAATCGAAAGAACCTACAAGATCATTCTTTTCCCGGGCCTCCGAGATCGATCCGCAATGTCCGTAATCGCCCCAAAGAACGATATGCTGCCATTTCCGCTTGGCCATGTTGCGCACAACGACCTCACGATCTCGGCTCCAAACATCGTCAACACCGCTCCACTCTATCGAGACGGGAGGATCCGGAAAGCGGTGCGGATCCCAAGACTCGGCGTCCTTTGCGTCCTCGCCGACGAATCCCAGCCTCGCGGCGGCAAACCATACCGTCGCGGGAACGTTCGCATTGACCGCGGCGAAAACATCCCCTCGGGAAAGCCCTATGGCCTGGGCTGCCTGTCCTCCCATGGAATTGCCGCACAGATAGACGCGGTTCGTGTCGGACGAAAGATGCCGGATGGTCCACATCACCGTGTCCATCACGCGCTTTTCGCATGGCGTCTCTCCCTTCAGCAAGCGAGGAACGTCGGCGGGCTCAGGGCCCCTGTAATTCGGCGTCGCTCCCCACCAATACTGATCATGAGTCCTGTTCCACAGAACATGGTAATCGCGTATGTCATCGAGATTTAGGATGTAGAAATCGTCGGGAGCCGAAAAAACGGCATCCTTGTCGTCTGAATGCTCCGTCTGCATGTCGACGCCCTTCCCGGGCCATCCGCCTCCGCGCCAATGCAGAACGACAAGAAGAGGCGCGCCTATGCGATCTCCACCTACAGGTTTGACTATGGAAAAGCGGTCTGTGTAGTCCGTCCTGGGGTCCCCCCACGCAGGATCGCCCTTGTGACTGAACCACTCCACTTCCCGCCGGCCCGTTTTGCCGCGCTTGTCGAAAACAGGCTCAATCGCACTGGAGCAGAACGCCGCAAAACATGCAACAAAACAGACTGCCGTCTTCATTTGAGCGCCTCTTCGCAATCTTGACGCAAACTGGCGGCAAGTTCCAACGGCGAATCGAACTTGCGTTCGAATCTGATGAAACGCCTCAAGCAGACAGGACTTCCATCCGGCACGGAAAAATCGTCCCCTTCCAGAAAATGAACCTCAAGGACCGCCTCCTTCCATGCCCGAGCGCCCATGGTTGGAGCAAACCCCCAATTGGCGACAGCCTTGCGTCCGCCGGCAACGACGGCGTAGACCCCGAATGGGGGTGCGGCAAGCGGCGACGGACCGTCCGAAAGATCGATTGCGACATTCACTGTAGGGAAACCGATGATGCGCCCCTCCCCTTTTCCGGCAAAAACGCGCCCGGACAGCGAAAAGGGACGCCCGAGCATCTCCGCCGCAAGCTCCATATCGCCGGCTGCGACTGCCGCCCTGATGCGTGTGGAGGAAACGGGCTCGCCTCGCACCTTTTCGTATGGCACGACCGTCACGTCGAACCCAAGCCTGCGCAGTAGGTCCGCATCGCCCCTCCCGCCCTTGCCGAATCTCCAATTCTCGCCACATCGAAGAGATTTTGAAGGAAGGCGCGCCGCAAAATCCTCCGGCTCCATCAAAGCGAACGCGGGGGTGAAATCCAAGGCCCGGACTTCTTTGACGGCACAGGCGCGGATTGCGTCAAGACGCGCGGATGTCGACATCAGGAGGTTCGGGGCGCGTTCCGGAGCGAGGAGCGAAAGCGGGTGGCGGCGGAAAGTCAGGGCGGCATCAGCCCCGGACAGAATCGCACGATGGCCGATATGAACGCCATCGAAAAACCCCACCGCAAGAATCATGCAAGCGCCTTTGAGAGCGGAAGAACGAACGAAGCGAAAGAGGATGCTTCTGTCTCGAGTATCTTGACGAACGGCACCGCGTCGGAGACGTCGAACTTTCCGACTGCCGTGCGGCGCAGGCCCGCAAGGCAAGCACCGCACCCGAGCGCATCGCCGAGATCGTTAACGAGCGTCCGCACCAAAAGGTTTTTCGTCCCTTTGAGGCTGAAAACCGACATCCCTCCGTCCGGGGCAGAGACTTCGAAGCGGTAGATATGCGAGAGGAATGGCTTGTGTTCGCCCGTATCCGCTATCTCGTATCCTGCAGACCCTTCCTTTCGTATGCTGCAGAACCGGCTCTCCGTCTGGAAAATATCGCCGCGGAATTCGTCCAGCGCCTTGTTGAGCGACTCCGGATCGGGAATAGGTCCGCCGGGAGCGGGGACATCCCTTCCGAAAGCATCGTGGGTGTCCGTCTTCTTTCCGAAACGGATTTCGCCTGCCCACGAGCGGTCGGCACCCATCACTTCGCCGGCAAACTTGTTGGCGTCGCCGACAAGAAGCACAAACAGACCCGAAGCCATGGCGTCAAGCGAGCCGCCATGTCCGACTTTAACAAGATTGAACTTGCGCTTTACGGCTTTGACGACACTCGAAAAGGCCAACCCGGCAGGCTTGTCAACAAGGAGAAAGCCGTCAAGGTTCTCAAGCATCCTGAGTTGGATCAGATTCGCCATTTTCCTTCTCCAGCTTGTTCAGGAGTTCAAGAACCGCGTCGCCGCGCTCAAGGGATCGATCAAGCTTGAAAACAAGCTTCGGGACGAATTTCATCCGCACCTCGCGGTTGATGAGCTGCTGAAATTTGCGGGAGTTGTGCTGAAGATGCTGAATCCCCCGCTCTTTGACGCCGTCATCCCCGAAAACGGAGACCATCACCGTCGCATCGCGCAGATCCTTTCCGCAGCGGACGTCCGTGACCGTGAAAAGCCCTGGGGCGACACTGTCGCCTTGCATCACGGAAAAAATCCCCTCGGCTATGACCCGCTTCAGAAGCGAATTGACTCTTTCAAGCCTGTCTACGCTCATGTCTGCCTCCGATCGCCGTCAGAGGCTGCGCGGGAGCTGCTCCATCATATAGCACTCGATGACGTCGCCCACTGCGAAATCCTCGTAGTCTGCGAAGCAAACACCGCATTCCTGCTGCCCGGCGACTTCCTTGACCTCGTCCTTGAAATGGCGCAGGGTCTGCACCTTGCCATCCCAGACGCGGCTCTTGCCGCGCAGGATGCGATAGAGCTCCTTCGCGACAAGCTTGCCGTCGAGCATCTGGGAGCCGGCGATCTTGCCGAGCTTGCCGATGTCGTATATAGCCTTGATTTCCGCATGTCCAAGAACGACTTCCTTGTACTCGGGCGGGAGCAGATCAAGCATCGAATTCTTGACATGGTCGAGAAGTTCGTATATGATGCGGAAGGAGTTGATCTTGACTCCGTCATGGCGGGCCTTCTGCTGCACGCCGGCGTCGTTGCCTATGTCGAATCCGACAATGATCGCCTTGCCCGCTGCGGCGGTGGTGACATCCGTGAGCGAAACGTTGCCTGTTCCCATTCCGATCACATTGAGGCCGACCTTTTCGCTCTTGATCTGCCCGAGAGCCTCGACGATCGCTTCAAGCGAGCCCTGCGTATCGGACTTGACGACGACATTGAGCTCTCGCTTGCCTTCAGCGGCCATGCGGGACATGAGAGCGTCCAGCGTGGACGCCTTGGATGTCGCGAGCTCCTGCTCCTTGCGCTCGCGTGCAGCCTCTTCTGCAAGGGTCCTGGCGCGTTTTTCGTCAAGCATGACGCGGAACTCGGCGCCCGCTTCAGGAACGCCTGAAAGTCCAGTGGCCTTGACCGGCATGGAGGGCGGCGCTTCGCGTATCCTGCGGCCGTGGTCGTCGATAAGAGCCCGAACCTTGCCGAAATGCTCGCCTATGAGAATCGCATCGCCAACCTTGAGCGTGCCGCCCGTGACAAGCAGCATGGCGCACGGTCCGAGTCCCTGCTGAAGCTCCGCCTCGATTACATAGCCGTTCGCCCGACGCGCAGGATTGGCCTGAAGTTCAAGGACTTCCGCCTGGACGAGAATGTTTTCGAGAAGATCGTCGACACCGAGCCCGGTAACTCCGGACACGGGACAGCAGATGATGTCGCCGCCCCAATCTTCAGGCGTGAGCCCCTTCTTCTGCAACTGTTGCTTTACGCGGTCGACGTTGGCGGTCGGCTTGTCAGCCTTGGTGATGGCGACCATGATCTGCACCCCCGCCTGCCGCGCGACTTGGATGCACTCCTCCGTCTGGGGCATGATGCCGTCATCGGCGGCAATGATCAGAACGGCTATATCGGTGATCTGCGCGCCGCGCGCACGCATCGCACTGAACGCAGCATGGCCCGGCGTATCGAGAAAAGTGATTTTCTTTCCGGCTATCTCCACTTGGTAGGCGCTTATCTGCTGGGTAATTCCACCTGCCTCGCCGGCGGCGACATGCTCCTTGCGTATCCAATCCATAAGCGTCGTCTTGCCATGGTCGACATGGCCAAGAAATGTGACGACAGGGGCACGGGGCTTAAGCGTCTCGGGCGCATCCTCGGGTATGAGATCGTCGGCGTCGATCGCCTTGAGAACAGGCTTTGCGGCCGTCTTGTCCCGGGCATGTTCGATCAAGACCTTGAAGCCGTACTTCTCTGCGATTTTAGTAGCGACATCCGGCTCGACGCGCTGGTTGATGGACGCGAGGATCTTCAGCATCATCAAATCCGCGATCAAGCGGTTCGGCTTGATATTCAGCTTCGCCGCGAGGTCTTTGACGACGACAGCGCCACGTATGGAAATCTCCTTGGACGCCTCGTTCACGCTGATGCGCCCTCCAGGCACCGGAGACTGGACGCCGGCCGGACGCTGAACATGCTTCTCGAAGGATTTCTGCCCCTCGCGGCCCTTCTTGTCCTTGCGGTTGCCCTTCTCTCCGTCATCATAGTCCGCCACCGGCTTCGGGGGACGCACCTTCGGCTGCGCTGCGACAGTTATCTTTATCGCGCCCGCGGAAGTGGAATGCAGAAGCGGCTTGAAGCCCTTGGATGTAAGACCGACCTTCGCGGAAGACGCGGGCGCGATGGAACTTTTCGGCTGGACGCCGGGAGCCATACGGACGGCAGGCTTAGCCGGGGAGACAGACACGGAAATCGCCGGCTTTGCGGGAGCAGACTTCGCAGGCGCTCCGGGTTTGATGGAAATAGGGGCGATTTTCACAGGTGCGGATGCCTCGGGCTTGGTGGAGTCGGTCTTCGCCACGACCTGCACATCCACGGCGGGGAGCTTCACGGCAGTGTCGACCTTGGCACCCGATGCCGCGACCTTCGCCTTGGCAAGATGGCCATCCAACGCCTTGCGATCGGCGTCAGAGCGTTCGCGGACGATAGCCGCCGCCTTTTCCCTCTTCGCCGCCAACGCGAGCGACATGTCTTTCTTGGCCATACGGGAGACCGCCAGCTGCAGCGCCGCAAAATCGCCGTCGGCAATGGTGCTTATGGCGTTGGTTACCTCTGCCCCGCACTCTTCGGCCGCCTTGATGACGTCCGAGCTGGTTACGCCAGCCTCCTTTGCCAATTCATATACTCTCATATCCGAAATTCCAAATCCTCAATCATTCCGCGTATGTTTCAACATCTTCGCCGCGCGTGAGCGCGGCGACCGCTTCAGCCGCCGCATAGACGCCCTTGGCGGTAACTTCATCGAGACCTGTGGCCGCAATGAAGCTCGTCTCATCCTCTTCAACAATTCCGTCGATCGTGAGGAATCCCGCATCCGCGATTTGCGTCGCCACGGCAGTGGAGATGGAGAATGTCTCGGCAAGTTCCTTGATGGCCTCGGCCTTCTGGTCTTCGAACGAGGCGGTCGCCATCGATTTCTTGATTTCGACATGCCAGCCCGTGAGTTTCGTCGTCAGGCGCACGTTCTGCCCGCGCTTGCCGATTGCGAGCGAATACTGATCGGGGGCGGCGACAACATGCACGGTGTTGGGCTGCACGGGGTCGACCTCTATCGACTCGAGCTTCGCGGGGGCGAGAGCGCCGGCGACGTACTGGCGGATGTCCTCGTTCCAGCGGACGATGTCGATCTTCTCGCCGGAGAGCTCGTTCACGATCGCCCTGACCCTGCTGCCTCGCTGGCCGACGCACGCGCCGACGGGATCTACGTTCTCGTTGGATGTCCTCACGGCGATTTTTGCCCTGTAGCCGGGATCGCGGCTCACCCCCATGATCTCCACGACGCCGTCAGCGATTTCGCTGACCTCGAGACGGAAAAGCGCCTCTACAAACTTGCCGCTCGCGCGGCTGAGGATTACGCTTGGCCCCTTCGCCTCGGGATCGACGCGCAGGATGATGGCGCGAACGGTGTCGCCGACCTGGAAATCTTCGGTCGGGATGCGCTCTTTGCCGGGAAGGATCATCTCCGTCTTGCCGACGGTCACATATGTATCGCGGTGGCTTACGGCAGCGACGGTGCCGGAGACGATGTCGCCGATACGATCCTTGTATTCGGAGAAGGTGTTCGTTCTCTCCGCGTCGCGGATCTTCTGCATGATCATCTGGCGGGAAGTCTGCGCCGCAATCCTTCCGAGCTTGGCGGGCGATATCTCGATCTGCGTGGTGTCGCCCTCCTGCATGGGAATGCCGTGATTGCGACGCGTCGCCTCGGCAATGGAAATGAAGCCGGGGCCCGTCTCTTCATCGGAGCATACGAGAGTGTCGTACACATGGAGCGAAAGATCCTTTCTGTCGATAACAACCTTCAGGTCGTTCGTGACGTCGCGGTTTTTGCGAGCCGCCTGGCTGATAGCCTGTTCGATCGCCGTAAGGACGATCTCACGGCTCACGCCGCGCTCCGACTCTATGTGCTGGACCACGGCCAGCAACTGACTGTTCATCGCCATTTTACTTTTGCTCCTTCCTGTCAAAAATCAAAACAATGCCCTCGGCCTAGCCTCTGGCCAGCCGAAAACGGTTCATATTTTATCAAATTCTTTCGCCGGAAATCAATAGAGAATCTGAAAAACGATGCGGATTGCGCAAAATCCGGAATTCTGATATACTTGTCGTCCAAAGCAATGGAAAGTCTGCGAACGAAGTTGCGGAAGCTCTCGCTTCCGATTTTCATAGAGATCGCCCTGGTGATGCTTACGGGCGCTGTCGACACCTTCATGCTGTCGAGTTGCGGCGATGGCGCAGTGGCGGCCGTGGGGCTGGACAACCAGCTGGTGTCTCTCGTTTTCCTTGTCTACCAGTTCGTCTCGGTAGGCGCAGGGATAGTCTGCGCACAGTACCATGGCGCAAGACTCGAAAAGAGGCTGGTGCAAGTCGTCGGTCTCGCGATTGTCTTCAACGCCATCCTAGGCATTGCGGCAAGCGCGTTCATGTTTTTCCGGGCCGAAGACATACTACGCCTTATGGGGCTCAGGGACGAACTGATGTCCGACGGTGTGACGTATCTGAGAATCACCGGCGCCCTATCGTTTTTTCAAGCGCTTGGTTTTACGTTCAGTGCATCGCTGAGAAGTGTAGATCGTGTGAGAGGTCCAATGATAGTCACCATATTTGCGAACATTTTCAACGCAATCGGAAATTATTTGCTGATATTCGGACATTGCGGATGTCCACGGATGGGCGTGGCGGGCGCGGCTTGGGCGACTGGCGCAAGCCGGATCGTCTCGTTTGCGCTCATCGCGGCAATCCATACGAAAGTGCATATACGCCGCTACCCTAAGGCTTGGTTCCGTCCTTTCCCATGGCGCGAATTCAGAAACCTTTTCAAGATAGGGCTCCCGGCCATGGGTGAGGAGCTTTCCTATTGCCTGTCGCAGGTAACCATAACATACTTCATCAACCAGATCTCCACCGCCGCGCTGACGACAAGAACATACGCCGTGAACATGATCATGTTCGTATACCTCTTTTGCGTAAGCGTGACTCAAGGTGGCGACATCCTCATCGGCCATCTCGTAGGCAGGCGTACGTATCGCCCCGCGTATCTCATGGGCAATTTCCTCATCCGGAGGAGCCTTGCCATAACTTTGGCCGGGGCATCGGCACTCGCTCTTGCGGGGCCGTGGATATTCTCCGCGCTCACGCCGAACATGGAAATAATCCGCCTGGGAACGATCATCCTTTGGATAGATCTCGCCTTGGAGGTGGGGCGGGTGAGAAACATCTTCGCCTGCGGGACCCTTCGCGCGGCGGGAGACCCATTCTATCCTCTTGCCGTCGGCATCATATTCCAATGGGGCGTGGCCGTAGGCGTGGCTTGGCTGTTCGCGATTCCGTTCGGATGGGGGCTCATAGGCGCGTGGATTGCGTTTGCAATCGACGAAAATCTGCGTGGAGTCATCCTTATGAAACGATGGAATTCCCTCAAATGGACGGGGAAAAGCCTTGCCTGAATCCTCAAGTCCCCCAGAACGGAGCCGTCAGATCGCCCATCCGCCTATGTTCAAGGCGCGGCAAACCTCCGAAACCAGAAGCAGCGTCATGAGAACAGGCGCAAAGTATTTCACGAAAAAGACGTATATTCGCTTCGCCTTGAACGAGGTTCCGTGCGATTCCACCTCCTCGATGATGACCTTCGGCTTCATGATCCAACCTACTCCGATGCACGTAGCGAGCGCGACAACGGGCATGAAGAGCGAATTTGTGATGAAATCGAAAAAGTCGAGGAACTGCAGCCCGTCGGCAGAGAGCACCCCGGGCAGAATCCTTATGTCTCCCCAAGCCCCGTAGCCGAGAGCGGAGAACGTGGACAGAAAAAGGATGAGCGCACCCATGAAGAACGTAGCGGCCTTGCGCCCTATGCCTAGAAGGTCGCAAGCAGAGGCGACGCAAGCCTCGTAAAGCGATATGGCCGATGTGAGGGCCGCAAATATGACAAGGCCGAAGAAGGCCATCCCGAGCCACGCGCCCGCCTGTCCCAATGTCGCAAAAACCTTGGGCAGCGTTATGAACATCAGGCCGGGCCCTGCGTTCATGGCCGTCTTTACGGGCGTGCCGGTCTTCACGGCGAACATGTGGACGACCGGAATGATCATCAGGCCTGCTATTATCGCGATTATCGTATCGAATATCTCTATGCGGCGCACACAACGCTCTATGGAGTCCTCTTTGCGCATGTACGAGCCGTAGGTTATCATTATGCCCATCGCAAGGGAAAGCGAATAGAACATCTGTCCCATCGCCCCGAGAAGCGTCTTCGCCAGACGCGCAAACGAAAAGCCGCCATCGGCCCCTGCAAGAGCATCCATGCTGGGGACAAGGTAGTATTTGAGTCCTGCGCCGGAACCCGGAAGCAAGACGACATACAAGGATATCGCCAGCGCCAATATGAACAATACGGGCATCATCACCATATTGGACTTCTCTATTCCGTTTTTGACGCCCATCACGATGACGGACGCGCAAATAAGGATGAATATCGTCCCATAACCGAACGGGGCAAAGTTGGACGATATGAAACATTCAAAGAACCTGTCGGAGGCCGCCGCGCCTGCGCCCATCGGAGTCGCCCCGGTAAAAACCATGTGGACGTACGTAACGAAGTACTTTATCACCCATCCACCTATGACGCAGTAGTACGGAACTATCAGCACAGGGATGAGCGTCGCCAGGAACCCTATGAACCCCCATTTCCCGTTTAGCTTGGAATACGCGGTGAGCGGGGCTTGGCGCGTCTTGCGCCCGACGGCGATCTCCGTCACCATAAGCGCGAATCCGAGAGTGACGACAAGAATCAAATACACCGCTATGAACGTTCCGCCGCCATATTGTGCCGCAAGATAGGGAAATCTCCAGAGATTGCCGAGGCCGATGGCGGAAGCCGCAGCCGCGAGCACGAATGCCAGCTGGCCCGACCATTTCGATCTTTTTTGTTCGTTCATTTAGTTGCTTATTCTTCCTGAGCCGAAGAGAAATTAAATTGTATCATTATCGAACCGAAAACGCAAGGGCCTCAACCACTGGAGTCTACCCATTTTCCGGTTTGTGAAGTCCAGAAGCAAATGCAAGTTTCTCTTGCGTTTAGTCCTTGAGATTGCGGGACGGGATTGAAAGGCAGAATATTTCCCATCATTCCTTCCTAGGAAGGAAACCCCCGTTTACTTCTGGACTTGAATTTGGATATC